>JBCDEP010000035.1:0-46189 GCA_039179675.1 Cyanobacteria bacterium P01_G01_bin.67 | reverse complement strand
TTAATAATAATATTTTTTTGAATATCTATTACTATTTTATTTTGTTGTTAATGCTTATTGAGCTATTTTGATGCACCGTACTTTAGCAATTAAATGTACCATCAACACAAACAATAAACTAAAATAGTAATAGATATTCAAAAAAATATTATTATTAATGGCTCAGAAAAAAGATTTGATTGGCAAGAAAATAGGATTGCTAACAGTTATCAAAGAATTAGAAACTAAGATTTACTCTAATGGTAGAAAGAATTATCAGTATGAATATTTATGTGACTGCGGAAATGTCGTTACAAGAAATTATCAAAGTTTAAATCGTAAAAATATTAAGCAGTCTAATTGTGGTTGTATCTCAGGCAATAGCATCAATAAAGAAAATCATGGCCTAAGTGGGACACGAACTCACAATACTTGGTCTGGGATGAAACAGCGATGTTTAGACAAGAACCATAGTACCTATACAAACTATGGACAACGTGGAATCACTATAGAAGACGATCGTTGGTTGAATTTTGAGAATTTCTACGAAGATATGGGAGAACGTCCTGAAGGGATGACGTTAGACAGAATTGATAATAACAGAGGTTATTGTAAGGACAATTGCCGATGGGCTAATCCAGTGGTGCAGTCAAATAATAGAAGACCGAGTTCTGGTACTAAATTGACAGATGCCGATGTATACACAATATTCTGGATGTTTGAGTGCGGAGGCAAAACGAAGGCTCAGATTGCTAGAGAGTTTGATGTCGCCAGAGGTACTATTAGTCGAATTATCAATGGCAAGTCTCGCAAACACTTAACAAGCAAAGATACATAAATTAAGAAAATGGTTCAAATTACTGTCTACAGATAGAGATTTTAAAACTCGTCAAATACAAAAAGTGGGGCAAAATTGGGGTAAAATCCTGATTAATCAGATTTTTCCAAAAAAATACAGACTGGTTGAAAAGCCTGTAATTCTTATATATCAATGCTTCAAATAATATCGGAGCGGCGGGATTTGAACCCACGACCCCCACTACCCCAAAGTGGTACGCTACCAAGCTGCGCTACGCCCCGTTATTCACAGACAATTATCATAACATTGAATTGTACACATAGAGAAAAACTTTTATAGCTCAGTAGAATAATAGGTTATGGCTGTTTCTTAGTGAATAAAATAGGCTTTAAGTTAAGTATTAATGCAACCTATTGGGTATAGTCAACGAATGTAGTCTTTTATAATTCCTCAAACAAGTGGTGCGAAAATGATGCGGTTATTTTCATTTTGATTCTCTATTTAATTACCCTTGATTACTCTATGATTGAGCAAATAAATACTTGAAACTGCTAATCTTCCAATGTTTCGTGGTTATTATCTCAACTATTATTCTTGGTCTACTGCACTTTAAAATATGAAAAGCTGGAGACGATTTTTAATTACTTTTCTGCTCAGTCTCAGTCTGATTGTCGGATTTAACCTCAAGGTGACTGCTGAAGTTAATCCAGCGCAACTAGTTGATCAAGCTCAGCAGCAATATCATCAGGGAAAATCTGTCCCAGCGATTCGACTACTGGAACAAGCCGAGACAATATACCAAAACCAAAACCAAATTTTGCAGCAGGCTCAGGTGTCGGCTCTAATTTCCTTAGCACAACAGCAGCTTGGTAATTGGCAACTCGCCCTCCAGAATATTGAAAAAAGTTTTACTCTAGTTGACCAGGTTTTGCCAAGCAATGGCAAAATTCAAGCATTAGCTCAGATCTGGAACGCCAAGGCACATTATCAACACGCCACAGGACAGTATAAACAGGCTTTGTCAGACTGGCGACAAGCCGAGAAACTATATCGTCAGCTCAATGATTCCTTAGGAATTGCTGGAACAATGATCGCTCAGGGAGAGGCATTCACCAAAATGGGTTTTCATCGTCGTTCTTGCAATCGCATTTTGGAAGCTTTTGCCCAACCCGAATATCGCTGTCTAATTCTCACCGATAGTCAAATCAACACCATCATTGGGCAGGCACAGCATAATATGGAATCTTGGCAGGTAGCTGGTTTGAACAGCATGGGCAATAGTCTATTATCGATGGGTAGACTAGTTCGAGGGGAGAAGTTGATTCAAGCTAGCTATGGCTTGGCATCTAGGGTGCCTGATTTTTCCCCGATTGACCAAGCTAAAATTCTGCTCAGCATGGGCAATATTAATCGAGCGATCGCTTTACGGGCAAAATTACAGTCAAACTCGGAGAGCTTTGACCACCACAGCCAAAAAGCAGTGAGCTATTATCAACAGCTGAACCAACAGGAAGCCAATCCCATCATTGAATCCTATCAACTATCAGCACAATTAAATCAACTATCATTACTGATTGTAACCAAGCAATGGTCTCAGGCTCAAACATTAGCTAATCAAATTCAGCTTTCCCGAAGACAACCTACCAACCCCTATGCCACAGTCAAATTTGTTAACAGCGTAATTCGGCTCAAACAACATCATCTTCCCCTCAAATATTCTTGGAACGATCTCATCGCTATATATTACAGAACCATTGAACAGGCTCAGCAATCAGGAGATCGGCGGCTCGAATCCTATGGTTGGGGATATCTTGCTCAGTTATCTAAAGCACAAAATTTGAAGTTAGATGAGACTCCACAACAACAATTTCAAAGGGCTTTAGTTCTTGCTCAAGCCGAAAATGCCCCTGAAATCGCTTATCAATGGCAATGGCGACTAGGGCAAATTTATCGCCAACAGCATCAACGAGTTAAAGCGATCGCTAGTTATCAGGCAGCATTGACTAATCTGAGGGAGCTCCGCACTGATTTGGCGATCTTAGAACGGGAAGTGCAGTTTAACTTTGCAGACAAGATTGAGCCTGTATATCGAGAATTTGCTGATTTATTATTAGTTCCTGACGCTTCTGATGCAGAGTTAGAAACGGCACGTGACGTCATAGAAGCGCTCCAGGTTGCCGAATTAGACAACTATTTTCAAGATGCCTGTACCACTTTTGAACTAAAAAGTATCGCGCAGATAGATCGAGATGCAGCGGTAATCTACACCATTGTTTTACCCGAACGTTTAGAGGTCATTTTGGCTACCAGTGACCATCAGCCTCATCCCCAACAAATATTTCGCCATCATACCCACAGAATTCCCCAAGCAGAACTTGAAGAGACAGTCAAACAACTAAGAAGGTATATTGCTGAGCCAGATCGAGCCAGAGAAACACAGCAACTCGCGACACAAGTTTATGACTGGTTGATTAAACCATTGATGCCAGAGTTAAGTCACATCCGCCCGAAAACCCTGGTTTTTGTTCTTGATGGTATTCTGCAAACGATTCCGATGGCGGCATTATATGACGGTCAACATTATCTGCTGGAGAATTATGCGATCGCTTTGACCCCTGGCTTGCGATTAGTAAATCTCCAGAAAAATGCTCAACCAGACTCCTTTGTCGCAGGAGGAGTTAGCAAATTCTTACGGGTAGAAGAACGGGAGTTTTCGGCGCTACCCAAAGTGCCTGAAGAGTTAACGACTCTTCGTCAATTGAACAGTCAAATATTGTTAAATGAACAATTTACCCCAGAGAATCTGCTAAAACAAATGAACTTGAACTCAGCCACGATGGTTCATTTAGCAACCCACGGACAGTTTCGTCCCAACCCACAACAAACTTTCTTGTTAATGTGGCAAAAATTACTGACGATTGATGAATTCAGCATCCTGTTGCAGAGTCGTATTAGAGCGAATAGCAATCCAATTAATCTCCTGGTATTGAGTGCCTGTGATACCGCAATTGGCGATCGCCGTGCGGCTTTGGGTTTGGCAGGCATTGCCGTTAGAAGTGGAGCCCTCAGTACCCTAGCTACGCTGTGGCAAGTCAACGATGATTCAACGACAGAGCTAATGCAGCTCTTTTACCAACAATTAGAAGGAAAAAGTAAAGCTGAGGCACTACGTCAGGCTCAATTGAAGCTTTGGGCGACATCTGGTAAGGACTGGCAAGTTCCTGCCTTTTGGTCAGCATACGTCATTATTGGGAATTGGCAATAATTCAGTAATTCTGATGCTACTTAAACGGCTAATTGGTAATATTCAATATTTGTTAATATTTGTCGGGTCAACTGCTTCATAACTAACACCGATACTCGGCAGACCTTCTAAATCAACCCCATTAGCCCCAATCAAGTTTTGCCAGTCTTGTTCTAAAGTTAAATTAGGGAGATTCTTCTGAAAAGTGCTGAGTAATTGATCGACGGCATCATACCAAATGCGACGATTAGCATAAACAAGATGACTGCCTTGAGGATTATCCAACAACGCTACATGTAGTTGAGAATCAATTGGAATGCGATTAACCCAGCCTTGGACGTATTGAGCTGAGGCAATCTGAGAATCACAATAAACCTTGACATACCAGCGATACCATTGACCCATTTCTAAGGGAGATGCGGTTTCTGGCACGGTAAAGTTTTTATAACCTGGTGCAGTCTCTAACGGTGTTCGCGATCGCCAAATATCTTCTCTAGCTTCATTTTGAATGACAAATTCCACCTCACTCTTCTGGGGAAGAGCTTCAGGGAAATAGACCCAAAAACTGGGATGTCCTAGCACGGTTTTCCCTGACTTGGAAACAGGTACTAAAGCCTCAAAGCCAGAAGCATTAGCGCAGTTGCCACGACTCTCTCCCGCTGTCTGTTGTCCAGGACGACCTGTCCCTGAAAAATCCAATGACTCTTGCTGATTGTGGTTAGTCTTTCCCTTGGCAAGGGAAAAATTATTCTGTCTGACAGAAGATCTACCCTGCTGTTGAATTGCTGAGGTCTGTGATGCCGCTGTCACCGATGATAATAACAGCCAGGCAAGAGCTGTAGTTAGGATACTTCTCATGTTAAGACATCTATGTTTTTTTTAGATTACTTTGATTCTGGTGATAGATTACAGGTCAAAATATGTAAATTTACATAGCCATTAATCAATGTTAAATGAATTACTCCCGCTATGGATCATTTGCTCCTGAATTTTACCGAAACCATTAACTTTTGTGGCTGAAATCAGTTTATTTTAATCGTTTTGCCAGCTATACTCCACCACCCAGAACAAACAAGCTCAGCAAAGTCCCACTATTCCAAAGACAGTGTAATAACATCGGAGCAAGCAGATTGCGCGATCGTGTATAGACAAACCCCAGTACAATCCCTAAAGTAGCCAATGGTAATACTTCAGATAAACTGAGATGTGCCACAGCAAAAATCAACCCACTAATGACAATAGCTCCACTGACTGAGACATATTTGGTTAACGAAGGTAATAAAAAACCGCGAAACATAATCTCTTCAAAAACTGGGGCAGCAATGGAAGCGGTGCCAAAAAACACTGCCAATGCTACTTTATCCTGTGCTTGTAATGCCAAAAACAGCAAGGGGTTACTTCCGCCCTGTCCCTGCCAAATCTGTTGATTAATTAAAGATACCAACAACACTAGTGGGATCGCCACCAGATAGCCTCCAAAACCCCAAACAAACCAATTTGAGTTGAGCTTAAATTTAAACCAATCTGAAGGCAGGGGGAAAAATGATCGAAGAGATATATAGAGTACGGTGATGCCCCCCGCAGCCATCAGAATATAGCTACCCAAAACATATAAAGCCTTGATTCTCAAAGGTGAGTTCACAGGATTGATGTTTAAAACTCCTAGCAGCAAAGGCAAAACAAATTGACCGATAAAGAAGAATCCCACAATTAAGACTTGCCAGATGATCTCCCAGTCCCAAGGAGTTGACCAGGTAGTACTATTATTGGTAGCAATAATAGCTGTTTCAGGTTTAACTAACCTTTGGATAATCAAAGAAACCAGTAAAATTACGCCCACAATCCCCCCCAAAGCGGGAATACTACTAATAACAGCTAATTTAACCAATGAGTTGGTCGCGGCTTGTAACTCCTGCTGTTGGAGTAAGGCTAAATTCTCTTCTAGATTATTTACCTGATTAAGTTTGGCTAGAGTTTGATAGCGAAACCAGCTATCTAAGTTATCAGTAATGGTAGCGATCATAGATTCAATATCTTCCGATTTACCTTGCCATAACTGCTTCAGCAGAGCAGCCGTTTTAGCATAGGGATTTTGAGGATTATTAATCCGCTCGATTTCACGTTCCCAAATTGAAATAGCTGCTTCAGGTTTACTTTGGACGGCGGTTAAAATTCCCTGTTTTAAATCAAGTTCATTAATAAACTGCTCTAATTCAGCAATCTGCTGTTGCAATTGTTGCTGCTGGGCAAGATTGACCACAGACTTATCATTTGCCCCTGCTTGAGAATCTGCTAACTGCTCCAGTTGCGAGTTAAAGTTATCACGGCTAGTAATTGACTCTTGTCGGACTTGCAAATACTTTTTGCTAGCTGCTGCGTAGGGATTTTCGCCAACGAGAGAACTAACCGCATTGCCAAAATCAAATTCAGCAGCTGTCGGAATCGATTTAAATTCGGCTACGTGCAGTACCAAATTAGTTTGATACAGTTCTAACCGACTTTGAATTTGTGGTTGAGTCAGACTATCTTTTAATGAGAAGCTAATTTGAGCGATCGCCAATATAGTTAGCAAGGCTAGGATTGCTCGTTTGATGGTCATCTATCCTCCAAAACGTAATTTATCTAACTATTTTTAATACGTACTTGGCATTATCCCCTGTCCGTGAATAGTTATCAATTTTTGATAAACCCTTACCCTAGCCAATCTAAAACTTTTGGACGATTATTGATAGATCTCTATAGCTCATCCCACCCTAAGCCTCTTTTGGATTTGAGTAGAACGACTTACCAAAATATAGGCTGCTGGCACAAAGTAGAGTGCCAGTAAAGTTGCACCAATAACTCCTCCAGCGATCGCTACTGCCAGTGGTGGCCAAAATTCTCCACCACCTAATAATAAAGGCACAAAGCCAACTGCCGTAGTAATAGTTGTCGCCACAACGTGACGAGTCGAGTTCAGAACGACCTGTTGTATTGCTTGAAGATCGCCAGATTTAGCACTAGGATGCTGTTGAATAGCCGCGATCACGACAATCGAGTCGTTGATTGCTACGCCAATTAATCCCACTGTGCCAATAATCGGATTAAAGCCAAAAGGATAGCCAAATAGCCAAATCGCAAACAAGCCTAAGCCAATAGCTGCTATGGCAACAACGCCGATAATTATAGCCAGCCGAAAAGAGCCCAAAGACATAACTAAGGTGGAAATCATCAACACCACCAAGACCCCTAGTACAGAGAAGAGACCCCCAAGAGCGTTATCTTTTTGTTCTGCTTCTCCTCCAAACTGATAGCTATAGCCCTGAGGTAGTTGCCAAGGGGTACTGGCAAGCTGCTGTTTAAACTTTTGTAGTACTGTATCAGGCAAGACCCCTGCCTGGAGAAAGCCTTGAATCGTATTGACTCTTTGTCCATTGTAGTGAGTAATCTTGGCTAATTCTGGAGTTAAGGATATTTTACCCAAGGCAGACAAGGGAACGCGGTTAACCAGATTATTTTGATTACTGTTGCTCGATAGTAGATCTAAAGCAGCCAGATCGCGAATTTGAGCGCGATCGCTGGGGGCTAATCTTACTCTGATGGGTAGTTCTTCTGTCGATTCGAGAATTGTACCTCCCATATTGCCTGCTAAACTATGATCTAGCTGTCGGGCAATCGCTCTATGGTCTAAACCTGCTAAACGAGCTTGTTCTTCATCTACCTTAAATGTTAACTGGGGTCTAATTTCGTCTAAGCTGGCTCGAGCATGAGTTACTTCTTCGAGGTTTGTCAACAAACTACGGGCTTGTTCTCCCAAGCGCTGAAGCAGCTCGATATCTGTTCCCGAAATCCGTAATTCAATTGGGGCGTCAAAAGGAGGTCCTTGCTCTAACTGTCTAACTAAGACCCGCGCACTGGGAAAGGCTCTATCTAAATCAAGCTGTAGTTGCTGAATCAGCTCAGAGCTAGCTAAATCTTTCAGTTGCACAATTGCCTGAGCATAATTAGATTCTCGTTCCCTTGACCCTCCAACATTGTAATAAAATCTCGGTGCGCTTCTGCCGATAAACCAGTGAACATCAGTAATTTGCCTATTAGTTAATAAAATGCGCGCTCGAATCTCTTGGGCTAATAATCTAGTTTGTTCGATGGCAGTGGTGGCAGGTAACTCTACCTGAATTTGGAGCTGATCGCGATCAGCAGCGGGGAAAAACTGTTGCTCTAAGCTACCTGCTTGTATCAAACCAAAAAGGGGTAGCCATAATGCCAGAGCAATGCCTAGCCAAGGTTTGGTGGTAATCCAGGTTAAACTCTGAGCAAACCACTGGGTTAACCTCGGTAGTGAAATTCCCGTTTGCCACCATGCTAAGTGTTGTTCCGCCTTTCTCTCTCCAGAGAATTTTGCAGTCAGGCTGGGAATAACTGTTAAGGATAAAAACATCGAAGAAGATACTGCCAGAATGACGCTTAAGCCAATTGTGCCGACAAATTCTCCTGTGGAACCTGGAAGTAAAGCGATCGGCAAAAAAGCCAAAATTGTCGTAATTGTTGAGCTCAATAAGGGAACTGCTAAATGATTAATGCTATTGTTGATTGCATCTTTCCCCTTAAAACCATGACGGAGATGATTATTGACCTCATCTACCATCACAATCGCGTTATCAATCAAGATTCCCAAAGCCACGATTAATCCTGTAATCGACATCTGATGCAACGGAATCCCCATGACGTTCATCCAACCGAAGACCATTAAAATTGATAGCGGCAGTGAGGTACCAATAATTAGTGCTGAACGCCATCCCATCATGACTAGGGTTACGAGGAAAACTAAGCTACCACCGATAATTAGATTGAGAATTAAACCATTGAGTCGAGCTGTAACGTATTGACTTTGATCGAAAATGGTATTGAGGGCAACCTCTCTAGGTAATTCTGCTTCAAATGTTGCCAGTAATGATTTTGCCCTTATTGCCCATAGGTCTAACCTAGTGGCGGAGTCGATATGCACTGCCAAAGTTACTCCTAGACGACCATTAATTAGAGTTTCCTCATTAGCTGGTACCTCTACGCCCTTGCTAACCTGCGCTACATCTTGTAGACGAATAAACTGACTGTTGTTACCAAAATTGAGCGGAATATTTTTGACTTGTTTTAAGTTGTCTAGTTCCCCTGCAATTTCCAGAGCCAGATCGTTATTTTTGTTGCTCAAAGTACCTGCGGCAACTTTAGCATCACTCTGTTCAATTTGCCGTGCAATATTGCTCACTGAGAGGCGATAGCTCCCAATTGCCTCTGGTTTGACTTCTACCAAAATTTCTTCTTGGCGATCTCCAAATAGCTCGACCTCTTCTGTCCCTGCCAAATTTTCTAATTGGTCTTGGAGAATTTTTGCCTGGCGGGTTAAAACCCCTAAATTAGGTGGCGAGCTTTCCCTCCAAGTCAAAGAGGTAATCAGGGCAAAAGCTTTAATTTTTCCTTGATCTAATTCTGGTTCATTACTTCCTGCGGGAAGTTCCGGCTTAACTTCATCTAGTTTGTTTTGTACCCTTGACCAGATTCCATCTACTTGCTCTTTGCTTACTGTGTCTTGTAATTCAACAACGATAATCGAACTACCATTGCTAGAAGTTGATTTATATTCTTTTACTTCTTCAATTTCGACTAGTTGCTCCTCTATTTTTTCCGTAATCAAAGCTTCGACTCGTTCTGCATCCGCCCCACTCCAGAAAGTTTGGATAGTGGCAAATCGTGATACTAGTTCAGGATCTTCTAAGCGAGGTAGAGCAATATAAGAAGAAATGCCCCAGACCCCAATTAGAGCGATCGTTAAAATTAGCAACCGCATCTTACGATAAAACAAAGTAATCATTACTAGAGCAACGCTAAATTAAATTAAGTATTAAATTAAGTGCAGTATTCGATTTATCAGAATCAATAAATTTTAATGTCAAAATATTATATTCTACTTATTGTGTATTCTACAGATATTATATACAATTTGTTGAGTAATATGTAGAGATTAGCCTTCAATAGCTTTAATCAAATCGGTAATCTCCCCTTGATTGAGCTGTGAGGAAAAAGATTAGGGACAATTTTTAGGGAACAGACAAAGGATTTGTTCACATGTATAGGTAAGCAACCCCGCCTTATCCTCATGGGCTTAAAGATAAGTGCAAAGCGATCGCCTTTGTGCCCCATGTAGTGCGCGAGAAGGAAACAGAGAGTAGTATATTTATTTACCTGGTTTCTATGTGGCTAAATCACGGATACTTTGCTGCCAACAGAACCGTCGCTTCTCAAGACAAATCCAGATTTAAAATTACTGGATTGATGATGCTTATCTAGTATTTATGGGAATGATAAATATGAGAATTTCAACTAGTTACCATGCCAAGAAAAGCCGACGAATACGCAGTTCACATTCTAATTTCTGGTGGTCACCGCGAAGAAGTTCGGTTTAATACCGTACAAGACTTTCAGAAATGGTATAGCGCCGAACTAATGGCAAAATCTGATTCAGCAGAGTTTGTCAATGTCCCAATCAAAAATATTCAAGGAGAATACATGGTATTGCGACCCCAAAGTGTATTAGCAATCAGAGTAGAACCAGTCTTTCTAGGAAGTGTTGAAAGATTCTAGTTGTCACAACCATACCTAAACTGATCACAGTTGATTTAGGTAACTAAGCAGATCTGCCATTTCTTGCTTGCTGGGCTGAAATTTAGGCATGGGAGGAGTTTTCCCGCTAACTACCTGAGCAATAATCTCTCGTTGAGATTTTCGCTTGGCAACATCCTCTAATCTAGGTCCAACATTCATATCTGCCTGTAAGTTATGACATCCAGCACAGTTAATCTGAAAAATAGCTAATCCGTTTTGCGGATCTCCGCGGAGAGATAAAACATCACGAGTATAAGGATCTGAAACTTTTTGCCAATAGATACCCAGAACGCCACAGGCGATCACAAGCAGTATCGCCATAATGATTAAGATGAGGCGGTTTAGCCAAGCGCGAGATTGGACTAACTGGTTATCCACAGTTGATTTAAAAAAGTTTATGAACGTTTATTTATATTTATTATGATTTATAAGATAGCTTAGAACCTAGTAGTTAGACTAGATGAAAGTAAAATTAAAATCTCGATACCTGACTATTCTAAGATCCCCAAGAGAGTCTTCGAGTCCAGCCTAGATTTGATTGGCAATCAGCTAGATGACATGGGAGGCGAAATTAGCGTAGGATGAAAGCTAATTAAATAATTAGTTTTTAGGAGACATAATTTATGATAGAACCTCTACTTTTAGGGATTGTGCTAGGTTTGATTTTTATTACCCTGGCTGGACTTTTCTTTGCTGCTTACATGCAGTATAAGCGTGGTAACCAACTCGGTATTGACTAACGTCATTTGGCAGTAATATCTTGAGTTTTATTTTAGATTTCGGATCTCCGTTAATTCTCTAGTCGACAACTTAGCGTGGATTAAGCCAATCAATCTTATGAGTAAATTGATTCGGGGTTGTCTTTAGCTAACCATCATTATCCAAAATTTTGCATGCGGCTTAAGCCGCATGTGACTTGAAAAGTTCAAAAACTTGCAGGTATTTGATCTGCGTCGAACCTGTTCTGAACAGAAGATAATTATTAAGCTTGACCAAGACACGTAGATAACCACTACCAAAGTTTCTGGAAATTGAGAACACATAAAAGTGACGAGCTACACCCAGGAAAATGGACTCTACAGCTTTAGGGAGAGCAGCCATTAGCAAGAAGCAGGCGGCTCATTAATAATTTCCTGAGAAGCTGAAGTGAAACTTCTGATAAATCTCAAGTCACAATCATTTTTGCCTTGAAGCCGAATAATAGCTTTTCGCCCTTGTAGAGATAAATCAAGCAGCTCAATTTCCCAATAATTCGCTGGTTTGAAAGGCAGTCGCTGTGACCATTCAATAGCAGTAATGCCTGGGCTAACTTCAATACCTTCCCAGTATATTTCGGGATAGACACTCTCTACTTGATGAGATTCCAAACGATATAAATCTAAATGGTATAACGGCAAGCGACCATCTAGATATTCATTAATCAGGGTGAAAGTTGGACTGACCACTGGCTCGAAAATATTTAATCCTTGAGCAACACCTTGAATTAGGGTGGTTTTTCCCGCTCCTAAATTACCAATCAGCAGTAATGTAGAACCAGCCGTCAGATTTTTACCTAGCTCATAGCCAAAACGAAGGGTATCTTCGGGGGTAGGCAACAGTATCGTCAACATGACTCATAGGTTTTAGTCGATAAATTTAGCAAATTAAAGTAAGTTTGCTTCTGCGTAATAAAAAGTTCATCTAAATTTTATGTTAATCGGCAGTATAAAACATACTTCCTTTATATTGAGTTGCTAGATTAAGAATAAGCCAAGTAACTTTAAGTTGGGATAACAAAGTATGGCGGGCTAATTAGACTACTATACTTTGTTACTTCCCTTATTTCTTAAACTATAAAGTTTCTACATTTTCTAGTTTTATGCAGTAACGACTCTACAGAAGCTGCTTAACAACTAAATTTTAGGTTGCCACTTGCCACTGTACCATCGTAATAAGACTCTTGCTAGTTGGCTAGAACTGTGGCGTACATGACCACTAGAGATGTCTTCTTCCATCACATTAGCCATGACTATCCTGCGATTGAGCATAGCAATTTCATGCCGATCTAGTGCGACGGGATGGGAATTTTCTAGGGCGTAACGCTCTAGTGATTGAGGGCTAGGAGGCTTACGATGTACTAAAACAGCATCAAATAATTTTCCTTTACTGACTCGGTCAATTTCTCGAATATGGTCGGCAACGCTATAGCCTTCTGTTTCACCTGGTTGAGTCATGATATTACAGACATAGATTCGAGGTACATCTGCTTTGGCGATCGCATTGCGGATTTCAGGAACCAAGAGATTAGGAATAATACTGGTATAAAGACTACCTGGTCCGATAATAATATATTCTGCCTCTTTGATTGCCGTGACCGCTGTAGGAAGCGCAGGAGGATTAGCGGGAATACAGCCAATATTTTTAACTTTGCCTTTAGCCTCGGGAATATTTGATTCTCCCTCAATTAATCTGCCATCTTCCATCTCTGCCCATAAACTAACGTCGCTGAGGGTAGAAGGCAAAACTTTGCCGCTAATAGCCAAAACTTTAGAACTAGCTGTGGCAGCCTGCTCTAAATCTCCCGTAATTTCGCTCATCACAGTCAGAAACAAATTGCCAAAACTATGACCAACTAGACCATCTCCTGCTTGAAAGCGATATTGAAATAGTTCCGTTAATAATTCTTCTTCGTCTGCCAAGGCTGCCAAACAGTTGCGAATATCACCAGGTGGCAGTACTCCTATTTCCCTCCTAAGCCTGCCAGAGGAGCCGCCATCATCTGCAACCGTAACGATCGCCGTAATATTACTGCTATATTCTTTTAAACCCCGCAACAGAGTAGATAGTCCAGTTCCCCCGCCAACCACCACAATTTTTGGACCGCGATTAAGACGACGTCGAGCCAAAAGCATATCAACTAATCCCTTGTCCTTATCAACCCCCAAAACATCGGTGATTGAACCAACAGTTCGCGATTGTCCCCAATAGATCAGAAAAATGCCAACTATCAAGACAATTGGACCTGATACATAGCTGGGAACAACGGTGGTTAAAAATTCTAAAAACAATGCCGTGAGTGACAATAGACGGTAAATCGGCGTGAGCTTGCTCCAAATCGCCGTACCAACTATCACCAACAGAAACCCACTGGCACTTAATAAAAGCCATCGTTTGATAAATAATCCAGGAGACAGCCATTTGAATAAGCGATTGCGGCGATGAGAATTTTTTCGACGTGAGAAAGATGAATTTTTCATCCCAAATTCAAGAACGTTTTCGAGGTAAATGCCAGAGTCGATAAGATAAACATATACCATCGTGCGCTAAACGACTCGTCAGGTTGAGGTCAAACCTCAATTAACTATTTCCTCAAGCGATAAAACTCATGGTGTTTAAGTTAATCGTTACTTGTCCGAAATGGAAATTAAAATCTTAGGACTCGACCCAGGAATCGCTATTTTAGGCTTTGGCACAATTATTTGCCATCAATCTCAACCAAATAGCCGTCATCATAACTTGATCCAGCTAGAAGAATTTGGCACCATTGAAACCGCAGCTAAAACTCCTTTTAGCGATCGCCTCTGTACGATTTATAATGATTTACACACTCTGATCGACGAAATCAATCCTGATTTGGTGGCGATCGAAAAACTATTTTTCTACCGCATGAGCAATACCATTAACGTGGCTCAAGCAAGGGGAGTCTTAATGTTAGTTTTGGGTCAGACCCGTTTGCCTTATGTAGAATTTACGCCACCAGAAATTAAGAAAACTCTCACGGGGTATGGTAGAGCAGACAAAATAGAAGTTCAAGCAGCCGTAGCGCGGGAACTAGCTTTAGATTGTATTCCTCATCCAGATGACGCCGCAGATGCCTTGGCAATTGCTTTGACGGCATGGTTTCATAACTGTAGCGACAAGAGCCAGAATTTACTTGAAAAATAAACTGAATCAACTACCAGCGCTTTTATTTAGCAAGTTATGGCATCAGAAAATCTTGCTTAGAGCAACTATTGAGAAGAACCTAGATTGATTCAATTCCATCTATCCTAGACTAATTCTCCTCGCATTACTGTTACCGCTTGTCCCCAGAGAGCAACGCGATCGCCTCCATCATAGTTAATCTTGACCACTCCTCCACGGCGAGAAGCCTGATATGCTAGCAGCTGATCTTTTTGCAGGCGATCGCGCCAATAGGGAGCGAGGCAGCAGTGAGCGGCACCCGTAACGGGATCTTCGTCAATGCCTAATCCTGGGGCAAAAAATCTTGAGACAAAATCAAATTCTGAGCTGTCTGCGGCTTTACTGGTCACAATCACGTTTGAGATGGGGAGTTGTTGGAGTAGTGTAAAATTGGGTTGTAGCTGACTCACTTGTTCCTCCTCAGGGACTTCGACTAAATAGCCTAAGGAGTTATAGGAAAACGTTTTTATCGGGACTCCTAAGGCATCTCCCAGCTTGGTAATCGGCGGGATATCTTGGGAACGACTAACTGGGAAATTTAATTCAATCCAGTCATCCTGATACCGAGCCGTCAAGATGCCACTTTTGGTCTCAAACTTGAGTTCTTGACTAGGGTCTACATAGCCCTCTGTCCATAAAACATGGGCACTAGCAAGTGTTGCGTGACCGCATAAAGGGACTTCTGTCGTCGGGGTAAACCATCGCAACTGATACTGATGCTCTTGTTTGATTAAAAACGCCGTTTCTGAAAGATTCATTTCTTGCGCTACTAACTGTAACCACTGCTCGTCTTGAGTTAGTGGCAAAACACACACCGCAGCAGGATTACCACGAAATTTTTGCTTGGTAAAGGAATCTACTTGTATTACTGTTTGTCCCATATACTTTTCTGGTTAGTAAACTGAAATTAAACTGGCATCAAAAATTCACACCATTTAAAAAAATTCTGATTTGATTAAAGAAAAATAATCTGACTGTATGCTGCAAATGTCTAAAGTCCATACAATAATAGATAAACAATACAAGATAAACAAATTATGAAGCTTAATCATCCACCACATTTACTTCCATTTTTAGGCTTGAGTATCGCGACCAGTCCTTTTCTGATTAGTATTCTGACTTTGTGTTTGTTAGCAGACTTGATGACCGAGCTAGGTAAAGCAAGCGAAGAAATATTTCGTTCAGAACGCCTGCCCGTGCTGAATTTGAACCATTTAAGCCATAAATAACTTTGGTGCTTTATTCAGCTAGCTTTGGTCGGTACGATCAACCAAGGTCGGTTTTCGACTTTGATTAAAGTTATAGCTATCTAACTAAAGCGACTCCAACGCCAACGGTTGCCAAGAATATTTAGATCTTGAACATATTTTTGAACTGTCTGTCGGTTTTGACAACAAACTTATTTGACAATGCTTAAAGATCTTTAAACATTCTGGTTTATTAAACCTTAAATACTACTATTACTTAAATTAAGACTTACACACGCCAAGCAGAGGTTTTTATGAGTTCGGTTGTTCAATCTTCAATAGCAAATCTAGAAGAAGCGAATGTAGTTGATGCCTCCCACTTACTGCTGCGTCATCGACAAAAACTAATAGAGGATCTTTGGGAGTCTGTACTACGTTCTGAATGTGGGCAGGAAATGCTGGATCTGCTGCAAAAAATGCGTTCGCTTTCCTCTGCTGAAGGTCAAGTTACAGATTCATTTCCCCAATCATCAGTGCCGCAACTGATTGAAAAGCTTAATCTTGATGACGCTATTCAAGGAGCCAGGGCTTTCGCTCTTTATTTTCAGCTGACGAATATTGTTGAACAACATTACGAATCTAGAGAACAAAAACTAGCGCAACGAGTTACTCATACTAAACCTCTATCTAGCAAATCCAATAGTATTGGTAACGGATCTAAGTCTGCTCTTGATGCCTCGGAGCCTCATCATCCTTCCCTAGAGGGTAAATTAGCTGGCAATTGGGTCGAACCAAGTATTTCTAGCAATAATCAAGCGGGACTATTTCATTGGCTATTTCCTTATCTCAAGGAGATTAATATGCCACCGTTGATGTTACAGAGATTATTAGACCAGTTAGATATTAGACTGGTCTTCACAGCTCATCCGACAGAAATTGTTCGTCACACTATCCGCAAAAAACAGCGTCGCATATCTCATATTCTGGAACAGTTAGATCTTGCCGAAGAAGTAATGCGAGAGATCGGATTACCAGAATCTTGGGAAGCGAAAGAAGCCATCCGTCAACTGACGGAAGAGATTCGCCTGTGGTGGCGCACTGACGAGCTACATCAATTTAAACCTAAAGTTTTAGATGAAGTTGATTATTCGCTGCACTATTTTCAGGAAGTACTATTTGATGTGATTCCCCAGTTGGCTTCCCGACTTAAACAGTCTTTAGGAGACTCTTTTCCGAACTTGGTGGCACCAACGCATAATTTTTGTTATTTTGGCTCCTGGGTCGGTTCAGATCGAGATGGCAACCCCTTTGTCACACCCCAGGTTACTTGGGAAACTGCTTGTTATCAGAGAAGAATCGTCATTGAAAAGTATCTTGATTCAATCGACCAATTAAGGGAACTTTTGAGTTTATCTTTGCATTGGAGCGATGTTAGGCAGGAGTTGCTGGATTCATTGGAGCAAGATCAGCAACAGATGCCAGGTATTTATGAAGAATTGGCGATTCGCTATCGCCAAGAACCTTATCGTCTTAAGTTAGCTTATATTGCTCAGAGACTAAAAAATACGCTGGAACGAAACCGAGCATTATCCTCTGCCGCTGGAAGACAGGCAATTTCTGAAATTAACACCGATAATATTTATGCTTCGGGAGACGAATTTGTCGCAGAATTGAGATTAATGCAAAATAGTTTGGCAGCAACTAGTTTGCACTGTCGCGAGCTAGATAATTTGATTTGTCAGGCGGAAGTTTTCGGCTTTAGCTTGGTAGAGCTGGATTTTCGCCAAGATTCCTCTCGCCATAGTGATGCGATCGCCGAGATCACTGCTTATCTTCAGGTTTTACCCCAGCCTTACGATCAATTATCAGAAGCGGAAAAAACTGCATGGCTAATTCAGGAATTAAAAACTCGTCGTCCTCTAATTCCTGCGGAAATGCCTTTTTCTGCTCCTACCTGCGAAACTATTGAAACCTTGAGGATGCTGCGCCTCTTACAACAAGAATTTGGCTACAAAATCTGTAAAACCTACATCATCAGCATGACTAACTTTGTCAGCGATGTTTTAGAAGTACTATTACTGGCTCAAGAGGCAGGACTCTACGACCCAGCAACCTGTAGTACTGCCGTAAGGATTGTCCCCCTGTTTGAAACAGTAGAGGATTTAAAACGTGCCCCAGCAGTAATGAGAGAGCTGTTTGAACTGCCCCTATATCGAACTGCTTTAGCTGGAGGTTATCACCATGTTGCAACCCATCAAAATGCAGCCATGAATGATGTGCCTGTCGCATTGCAACCAAATGATTTGCAAGAGGTAATGCTAGGCTATTCTGACAGTAACAAAGATTCTGGTTTTCTCAGCAGTAACTGGGAGATTCATAAAGCTCAACGAGCATTGCAAAAAGTGGCCTCCGAATTTGGCATTTGCCTCCGAATTTTTCATGGTCGTGGCGGCTCAGTTGGTCGCGGAGGTGGACCAGCCTACTCTGCAATTTTAGCTCAGCCAACGGACACGATTCAGGGAAGAATCAAAATTACCGAGCAAGGAGAAGTACTGGCTTCTAAATATTCTCTACCTGAACTAGCCTTGTATCACCTGGAGACAATGACTACAGCGGTCATCCAGTCGAGTTTATTAGGCAGCGGATTTGATCGAGTAGAACCCTGGAATCAGATTATGGAAGAACTTTCCGCGCGATCGCGTACTGTGTATCGTTCCCTAATTTATGAGCAGCAAGATTTTGTTGATTTTTTTCATTCCGTTACCCCAGTAGATGTTATTAGTCAGCTACAAATTGGCTCTCGTCCGTCCAAACGACCTGGAAAAGGTAATGCCAGCAAGAAGAGAGACATGAGCAGTTTACGAGCTATTCCCTGGGTATTTAGCTGGACTCAAAGTCGGTTTCTGCTACCAGCATGGTATGGAGTTGGCTCTGCTTTACAAGGCTTTTTGGAGCAAGAATCGCAGAAAAATCTTGATCTGCTGCAATATTTTTACGTCAAATGGCCGTTTTTCAGGGTGGTCATTTCTAAAGTGGAAATGACGCTAGCGAAAGTAGATCTTCAGATTGCAGAGCATTATGTCAAGGAATTGTCTCATCCAGACGATCTGGAACGTTTTCAAAAGCTGTTTGCCCAGATTTCTAAAGAATATAACTTGACTAAAAAGCTAATTTTGCAAATCAACGGTCAGAAAAAGCTTCTGGATGGGAATCCCGAACTACAGCGGTCTGTGCAATTGCGTAATGGTACAATCGTGCCTTTGGGCTTTTTACAAGTAGCGCTAATCAAACGGCTACGTCAACAAAATGATAAATCTCAGGCGCTACACTTCCGTTTTAGTAAAGAGGAACTATTACGAGGCGCAATGCTGACAATTAATGGGATTGCTGCGGGAATGCGCAATACGGGCTAATACCGCCAATCCTGGGGGGCGGACTCAATACTAGGATAAATAAATTTCTCTGTTGGTTAATCTATGTCTGCTTCCTTAATTACGCTGTCCGCTCTAATATTGATCTGATAATTTGAATTAAATTAGAGGGATTGCTGAATCGAAATCTGAAATGTAAGTAGTTCAACAACGCTCTCAAAGGTTGCTAAACTGGCTTAATAGCTGTTTGTATTTAGCTTAAGAAATTCCGCAGTAAAATCGATTGCTACGGTGATCGGCTAAAACATAAAAGTAGATCGTCGATAAAATAATAAGGCTATTTATGAACTAGTAAAGTAAATCGAAAACAGCTGCCAGTTTGAGGAGAGCTATCTACCCAAATTTGACCATAGTGAGCCGAGACTATTTGATAGCAGGTAGCTAATCCCAAACCATAGCCTTCCTGTGATAAATCTCTTTGCAGACGAAAGCTATCTTCAAAAATACGGTCTTTTTTCTCAGGAGGAATTCCTGGTCCATTATCGCAAATGCTCACCTGAATTTTTTGGTTTGTTCGATGAAGGATAGATAAGGCTATTTTCCCCTTTTGAGGAGTGTACTTAATGGCATTATCAATTAAGTTACCAATTAACTGACGAATCAGCTCTTCATCAGCATAAACTTGAGGAATATCTTGGGGAATGTCTTGAACAAAATCCATCGACTTCTGTTTGAGCCTGGAATCAAATTGACTAGCTACCTCGGGGCATAAAATTCTTAAATCAACTGATTTGGGCTTGACTGCCAAACGGGCGTTTGAGCTTTGGGAATTTTGTAACAGCTCGCTAATCATGCTGTCCATGATCTTAAATTGATTTTTTGCTTGGCGAAACAGTCTTTGTTTGAGATTTCGTAGCTTAGCTTCTTCTAAGTCATCATTCTGCTCAGACAATTCGATAGTTTCAACCGCCATAGAAACCGCGGTTAAAGGCGTGCGCAAATCATGGGCTAGCATCGCCAAAATTTTGTCTTTAAAGCTTAGCTGTGCGGCTAACTCTTCTTTTTCCTGTTGCAATCTAAATATTTCATCAGATAATCTGATATCTTGAGCGTTATAGTATTCTTGACCGACATCAATGGGGCAAGTTTCACTGATAGTACTAGAGTCCTCAGTTTTGATATATATGCTAGCTGCTCTCCATTGAGGCCACCACTTTTCCAATTGCTTAATCAAATCACTCCCAGCTAAAATCTGCCTTGGTGCAGGAGCTATTTTTACTAAAGCGGGAGTAGCAACTAGCTTCAAAAATTCAACGAGATGAGGTTGTTTCTCAATCTCGATTACATCTAAATTAAAAGAATGTTCAGAATGCAAACTCTGTAAATGAGATTGGATCTCTTGAACTTGCTCATCGGAAGAAGAGCGCTTATCGACAAACAATAATAGTTGAAGCAATAGTTTCTCCGTATTACCATGGTCGTAATCGGGGTATTGCTTATTGGATTGCAACACTATAACTAATAAACCCAATGAGTAAGCAAATAGTCACTTTAAACCTTTTGAAATTATCTTTAGATAAGACTTATCTGGTGACTTAAGATGAGACAACAATGTTAAGTTGCCTTCAGGGTTTTTGATGCCAAAGGAAAGCTATTTAAACTGACTTAAAATTAGCTTTTGACCTGTAACCAGAATAATTAGAGCGGTTTTAATCAGCAATTTAAGCTTTCTCAGAATACACTATTAAGATATCATAAAATTTACCCAGATTGCCGTAGCTGCTCAACTTAGGTCAGCGTTTTGCCGCCGCGAGACGACGATATGACGCTAATCTGAAGCTATATCTGCTCCAGGCGATCGCTAATTATTTGCCATCCATCTAGATGACAAATAAATGTATAACTGGATACTATTTTTCTGGGTTACTCCTGAAAGGTTCTGTCCTTGCTTTGCGGAATTTTCTTGTGTATTGTTCCTGTTCGTCTATGTTTCTGAGGAAACCTTATTAAAGGCGGGGTCTCATTTATCGCACCATTAAAGTTTGTTTCGGGTGCTTCTAAGCTCAATCCCCTTTCGCCGTCCCAAAATGTTTAGAGATATTACATCATCATGGCTCTTGGTTATCTTGCCCTTGTCTTACACGCTCACCTTCCTTTTGTCCGACATCCAGAAAGCGATTTCGTTTTAGAAGAGGAATGGCTATTTGAAGCCATAACGGAAACCTATATCCCGTTGCTTCAGGTTTTTGAAAATCTGAAACGAGACGGGGTCGATTTTAAAATAACTATGAGTATGACACCTCCCTTGGTGTCGATGCTGCGCGATGAACTACTTCAAGATCGTTATGATGACCATTTGACTCAACTAGAAGAGCTGATTGGTAAAGAGATCGAGCGACATCAACATAATGGTCACATGCTTTATTTGGCGGAGTATTACGCCAACTCCTTCAGCCAAATTAGGAAAACTTGGGAGGGCTATAATCGTGATTTAGTAGTGGCTTTCAAGCAATTTCTCGATAGTGGAAATCTTGATATTATTACCTGTGGTGCTACCCACGGTTATCTTCCTCTGATGAAGATGTACCCTGAGGCGGTTTGGTCACAAGTAAAAGTAGCCTGCGAACACTATGAAGAAAACTTTGGTCGCGCTCCCAAAGGAATTTGGTTACCAGAATGCGCTTACTATGAAGGTCTAGAAAGAATGCTTGCTGATGCGGGCTTGCGTTACTTTCTTACTGACGGACATGGTATTCTTTATGCTCGTCCCCGTCCTCGTCATGGCTCTTATGCGCCTATATTTACTGAAACTGGAGTAGCAGCCTTTGGCAGAGATCATGAATCTTCGCAACAAGTATGGTCTTCTAAAGTGGGATATCCTGGCGCAGTAGAATATCGAGAATTTTATAAAGATTTAGGCTGGGAGGCAGAGTATGAATATATCAAGCCCTACATTATGCCTAACGGTCAGCGCAAAAATACTGGTATCAAATACCATAAGATTACTAGTCGAGATGGCGGATTATCTGAGAAAGGATTATATGATCCTTACTGGGCAAGAGAGAAAGCTGCTGAACACGCTGGTAACTTCATGTACAATCGAGAGCGGCAGATCCAAAACCTCAACGGAATGTTGCAACGCCCACCAATCGTAGTTTCTCCTTACGATGCTGAGTTGTTTGGACACTGGTGGTATGAAGGACCTCAATTTATCGACTTTCTCTTCCGCAAAAGCTGGTACGATCAAGAAACCTACGATATGACTCACTTATCAGAGTACCTTCAGCAGCAGCCGACTCAGCAAGTTTGTCGTCCATCACAGTCAAGTTGGGGTTATAAAGGATTCCATGAGTATTGGCTGAATGATACGAATGCTTGGATTTATCCTCATCTACATAAAGCAGCGGAACGAATGATTAAGCTAGCTAATCGCGAACCTGCTGATGAATTAGAATGGCGAGCTTTAAATCAAGCGGCGCGAGAACTATTATTAGCGCAGTCCTCAGACTGGGCGTTTATCATGCGCACTGGGACTATGGTTCCCTATGCAATTCGCCGAACCCGATCACATTTACTCCGCTTCAATAAAATCTACGAAGATATTTTGATTGGGAAGGTAGATTCAGGATGGTTAGAAAAAGTAGAGGCGATTGATAACATCTTCCCCAATATTAATTATCGTACCTATAGAAGTATTTAGTTTTGGTGCGGTAAATAGCTATGGAGCGGAATGATAAAATTTAAAATAGTCAGTTAATGAATTAGCCTCTTGGTTTAACTAATTTTTAATAATCTAAAAATATCCTTCGCCATGATCATAGATATGGCTGAGGGATATTTTTTGGGCGAAAATTTATTCTTCTAAGCTAATATTTAAATGCCAAATAATTTTTTCAACCTTTAGCTGTAAGAAAGCTTAACTAAAGAATTGTCTAATTTATCAACTCATTTTAGAGTTTGTTAACAATCAGTTAACATTATTAATATTAATCATCGCTGTTATGATTATTTTTTCGGCTCCAGTTCTTAACAAAATTATTTGGATTCCGATTTTAAATTCTTCGCTGTTCATGGTTAATATATTTAAAAATTAGATATTAAAAAAGTCATTGGCTTGGAAAACACCATGACTCTCTTGTAGCTTACAGTTTTGTTGCCTTTAGTTAAATATTTTGCAGTATTTAATAATTTAGTATTAAATTTTCTTTTTGGTCTTTGATGGAGTAGCAAAGCTAGCAATTAATAACAATAAAACGCCAATATTAATAGCTACATCCGCTAAATTGAATACAGGAAAATTAATCAAGCGAAAATCTAGGAAATCTACTACATAGCCAAACAAAAAGCGATCAATTCCATTACCAATTGCACCTGATAAAATAAAACCGTACCCTAGTTGTTCAATTAGAGTTAATCGTGGTGTATACCAAACAAAAATAATTAAAACCAAGCTCACTATGAGAGAAATCCAACGCAGTACTTCTACCTGACCGCGAAAAAAACTAAACGCAGCTCCTGTATTAATGACATAGGTAAAATGAAATACATCCTGCCATAAGGGTAAAGTATCGCCAATAGTGGCAAAATTTTGCACAACCAAGTATTTAGTTATTTGATCAAAAATAACTCCCAAGATAGCTATCACCCAAAAGGTAATTTTCCGTCGCCCTAATTTATTTCTCATAACCGTTAAATATAAATAAAAACAAACATAAGCTATAATTATTAAGAAACTTTGAGCCAAAGATACAAAAGTCTATAGACCAATCATATGTCTCTTCCTATTCGCAACATTGCAATTATTGCTCACGTCGATCATGGTAAAACGACTCTCGTAGATGCATTACTTAAACAATCGGGTATTTTCCGCGAAGGCGAAGATGTACCAGATTGTGTCATGGACTCTAATGACCTCGAAAGAGAACGAGGGATTACAATCCTTTCTAAAAATACAGCAGTTAATTATAAAGATACTCTAATCAACATTGTTGACACACCTGGACACGCTGACTTCGGAGGCGAGGTTGAACGAGTCTTGGGAATGG
This sequence comes from Cyanobacteria bacterium P01_G01_bin.67, assembly GCA_039179675.1. Classification (GTDB taxonomy): domain Bacteria; phylum Cyanobacteriota; class Cyanobacteriia; order Cyanobacteriales; family Xenococcaceae; genus Waterburya. Next base: position 21,983 of record JBCDEP010000035.1, on the reverse strand, counting down.
TTGATGGATGCGTCCTAATTGTGGACGCTAATGAAGGACCCATGCCTCAAACCCGCTTTGTGTTAAAGAAGGCGCTAGAAAAAGGTTTACGTCCGATTGTTGTCGTCAACAAAATTGATCGCCCCCGCGCTCATCCTGATGGAGCAGTAGATAAAGTATTTGACCTTTTTGTCGAACTTGGTGCAGATGATGACCAGTGTGACTTCACCACTCTCTACGCCTCTGGTTTGGAAGGATACGTTAAGGAAAGTTTAGAAGATGATGGGGTTGACATGCAGCCTCTATTTGAAGCAATCATCCATCACGTTCCACCACCAGCAGGAGACATTGAAAAACCGTTACAGCTTCAGGTAACTACCTTAGACTATTCGGATTATCTCGGTCGAATCGTAATTGGTAGAATTCATAATGGTGTGCTCAAAGCTGGTCAGCAAGCAGCATTGATTAAAGAAGACGGTAAGATTGTCAAGGCAAAAATTTCTAAGTTGATGGGTTTCAAAGGACTCGCAAGAGTTGAGCTTGATAAAGCAAGTGCTGGCAGCATCGTTGCCGTGGCAGGTTTTGCTGATGCTAATATTGGGGAGACAATTACTTGTCCCAATGAACCACAGGCTTTACCTCTGATTAAGGTTGACGAACCTACTTTACAAATGACCTTCTCGGTCAACAACTCCCCCTTTGCTGGTCAAGAAGGAGATTACGTAACATCACGGCAAATACGCGATCGCTTGATGCGAGAGTTGGAGACAAATGTCGCACTCCGCGTTGAAGATGGAGACTCAGCTGAGAAATTCTTAGTTTCTGGTCGAGGTGAACTTCACTTAGGGATCTTGATTGAAACTATGCGTAGGGAAGGATATGAATTTCAAGTATCTCAACCTCAGGTAATCTACCGAGAAATAAACGGCAAACCCTGTGAGCCTTATGAGTATCTGGTACTGGATGTTCCTGAAGCTGCTGTGGGCAGCTGTATTGAGCGACTGGGTCAGCGCAAGGGCGAGATGAAAGATATGCAGAACAGTGGTGGTCGTACCCAACTTGAATTTGTCATTCCCGCACGGGGCTTAATTGGTTTTCGTGGGGATTTTGTCCGCATTACTCGCGGAGAAGGCATTATGAATCATAGTTTTCTAGAATATCGCGATTTCTCTGGAGAACTTGAGACTCGTTATAACGGGGTAATTATTGCCTTTGAAGAGGGTGTGGCAACATTCTACGCGCTGAAAAATGCCGAAGATCGTGGTGTCTTTTTCATCACTCCTGGTACTAAAGTCTATAAGGGCATGATTGTCGGAGAACACAATCGTTCACAAGACTTAGATTTAAATGTTTGTAAAGCTAAACAGCTTACGAACCACCGTGCCGCTAGTGGAGATGAATTGGTTCAACTTCAAGCCCCAACGGAAATGAGTTTAGAAAGGGCTTTAGAATATATTGGTTCCGATGAACTAGTAGAAGTTACCCCAGAATCAATCCGTTTACGTAAGCTGAAAACCAAAAAGCTAGCCAAAAGATAAGCTAGAAGTTTATTCAATTTATTTTAATGGGTTTAATTGTGGATGATTGTTGTAATTGCTTATGGTTAAAAATTACAAAAAGCAATTAACTGTAGAAACTTAAACCTAATATTTATTATGAGGGTAGAGTAACAAACTATCCTTATTTTTTTGCTTACTATTGATCGCTGATTTTTTGTGGTTCAATCGGCAAGCTATCCCTACCGAAGTTCCCGAGATTTAGCTCCCATTTGGGAGGGATGCTAAAGGGATTATACTTATAGCTAGCCAAACACTGAGCTTTTTGATTAAAAACATTGAGACTGTAACCATATTTTCTGGCTACTGTGCCAAATTGATTGACAAAGCGGTATCTTCCGAAATAATCCATCAAAGCCCATAATCGCCAGTTGACCACGAGATTGATTTCTTGTTTTTGTGGATATGTCAGCCAATTTTGCACCAATTTACCATTGAAGGGGTCAAACTGTTCTGCCGCCCACCAAAAACTGGCTTGGGTGATATCTGAGATTGATTGTGCCTCAGCTACGTTATCTGATTCGTCTACAATCATTACCCTATTAGTAGTTGTATTAATAATTGCTGAATCTTGATTTAATGACTGATTACAGGTGTTTGAAATGTTATTGGTAGTCTCTGTAGCGATCGCCAAATCTTGACCCCATAATCCAAATAATATAGGCAGCTCTATCAATATAACCAGTAGGCAACAACTATTGAGCTTATTCATAAAATTGAGTAGTCAAGATTCCGACAACTATACTTTACCAACTGAAATCAAACGTTTTATTTCATCTGATTTGAGACCAATTGCCATTGGTCTTCTAGTTTGGGGGATAACAGCAACATCATACAGTTCACTGATAATACCCTCTAATTTTAGCCAGTGAACAATCTTGCCTGCTAATAAATCAATTATGAGCAGTCCACAAAATGATTTCGTAGCAGTTTGCGTCAGTTTTTCATCTAATACTAACCCCGAAAAAGTTTTGTTCCTGGGGCGAGATAAACCCACCACAGCATAATCATGATAAAAGGCACACCCTCGCAAATAACCTGGACAAAAAACCACAGGCTCTAATTTTCCTTGTTTTTGGTCAATATAGCCAAATTCTCCTGTTCCTGAGTTTAAGATCCATAATTTATTTTGGTAGTATCGAGGGGAGTGAGGCATGGATAAATCAACAGCAATTAGTTGATTAGTTTTGACGTCAAGCACACAGCCTCCAGTGCGACGCTGAGTTCGCCAATCATCGGCTAAGTTAGTTTGCCCAATTGTGGTGACAAAACGAACTTTATCATTCTGAAGTGCAATTCCGTTAAGATGACAGCGATCTTCGGCAACCAATTCGTTGACAAAAGGAGGTTTCCAGAGAGGAGTAAAACTATGAGTTTTGCTAACCGTACTTAAGCAGTTGAATAGGGTATTGGCAAACACTAATTTGCCACAGCCTTCAATCACCAAATCGTGGATATCTAGATCCCCAGTAACGTAGCTTGCTTGAGGAATATAAAGACAGTCATAACCATCATGAGTTTGTCCAGGTTCTAGGGCATTTTCAAAATTCCAGATCTGATAAAGTGAACTCAGATAGAGACTGGAATGCTCAACCCATAAACCCATAGAGCGATCAAAGGTACGTTCAAAAACAGATAGTCTACCATTAGGTTGCAAACCAATAAAGAAGATTTTACCTGCTTGATAGGTAGTAAAGACTAAGCTGAGGTGATTCTCATACAACCAGTTAGGGAAATGAACCGAAGTAGAAATTTGCAACTCAACATTGTTGGGCAAATTCTCAAATAGGTTTGACTGCATTTAATCAGTAGTATGAGATTAATTGAGGGCTGGTGGAATTTATAATTTGCCACAATTAGCCCTTGACCGCCACCTACTTTAGATGGCTATTTAGTCTAATCAAGAATCTAAGTTTGATTCAGAAAGTTCTCGATTATCTTTACTTTCGGGCAACTCAGGCTCAATATCTGTTCTTTTTAGTTTGAGACATAGCTCAAATAAAACTTCTGCTAAGTCTGTACGTGAAACTTTATTGCTGGATAATTCTGATAAATTTGACTCCAGTTTTTCCCATACCTGTTGCTTGAGAAGCTGCATATCTCGATCTAGGGCTGATTTAGTTTGGGTTATTTCTCCTTTCAAGCTATTGGTATTTGCGTTCAAACTATTTTGAAGAAAATCAAGATTTTCACAGCTCTGCTCTGATACTATATCTAATTCTTCCTGAAGTGTATTATGTTTTTCGTGAATAGACAGATTAAGATATTTAATTTTTTTTTCTAAGGAATTAGCAACTGAATTTATTCTTTGGAGTAGCCTGTTTTCTAACTGCGTTATTCGTTCATCGATTACCAATTGAAATCTTTGGTTGTTAGCTTCTAGTTGATTCAGTTTTTGATCGTATTGTTTTAATTTTAAATTATATTCATCGATTTGCTCGCCAAACAGCAACTCCTGGAGTTGATTAATGTTCCCTAATCGTTTTCTTATTTCCGCTTTCGTAATTTTGTTCATAATTATATTTTATTCTCGAACAGATCAAGCTGTAAACCAGCATCGCATAAAAAGGGGAACAGATACTTAGTAAAAGTCCACCAATTATCTTATGGTAATTGGGATAAATTTAACTTGCAAACAAATTCGGATTTAGTAATTTAATTATGCAAGTCTTATGTATTAAGAGGAAGTTATATATAAGATAACGAGTAAGAATCAAACCTCTATTTTATAGGTAGAGTGACCACAATCGTTGTTCCTTGATTTACTTCGCTAGTAACAGTTATTGAACCTTGGTACAAATCAACGGATTTTTTGACAATAGATAAACCCAAACCTGTCCCAGGAATTGAATTAACATTACTGGCACGATAAAAGGATTCAAAAAGATGTTTTTGTGATTCTAAAGGAATGCCAATGCCGCGATCGCGCACTTCAATCTTAATTTCTGCGGACTCAGAAACATGAGAAATAATCAGACTGACAGTTGAGTCTGAAACCGAATATTTCAAAGCATTAGAGAGTAAATTATCAACTATATTTCTGAGAGTTGTTCGATCTAAATCAATTAATTTTATTTCAGCTTGGTAATCAAAATAAACTTGCTTATTATTATAAATAGAAGTTAGCTTTTGGATTATTTTTTGGCAAAATTCTTGAAGATTGATTGGTTCTAATTTTAACTGCTGCTTATCTGATTCCGCTTTGCTGAGAACTAAGACATCTTCTAATAGCGAATTCATCGTTAAAGCAGCATCTTGAATTGATTGTAGGTAGAATTCACGATTTGAGCCGCTGATATCATCACTCTCACGGAGATTCTGGACGCAAAGTAAAATACTGCTAAGAGGATTGCGAAATTCATGAGAAGCCATCGAAATAAATCCAGACTTAAGCTCTCTTAGTTCTTTTTCTCTAGCAAGAGACTTACGTATTTCGTCTTCTGCTTGCTTTCTTGCAGTAATATCTCTGCCAATATAAACACAATTAAAAAAGTTTTTTACTTCCGTTGGGGCAATAAAACAGTCAAACTCAATCTGAATTGTTTGCTCTTGTTTACCGACAAAATTAACCTCGATTTTATTGACTGCATCTTGCGAAGTTAAGAGAGAGTTATATATATTTTGATGATTAAAACTAGGATCTTGAATTAAATTATCTATGGACTGATTGATTAACTCTGATTTCTTTTGTTTGAATAGCTCAGTACATGACTTATTTACTCTTTCGATTATTCCTTGAGGAGAAGTGATTAATAAGACATCCTGCATGGACGAGATAATCTTATTAGTGCAATATTCAAATCTTTGCAGCTTATTGAGAGTAATTTCTGCATCATTGATTCTTTGACTAGATAATTGTTGTAGAAGAGTCGATGCCGTAACATCTGACAATAAAATAACTAGGTGATCTCCCTGGGCTTTAATTAATAAATTAAAATATAAGATCTGATTCGATTCTCTGGGGCGAGAAATAGTTTCTAAACTGAAGTTTTTCTGCCGTCCTCTCAATATTTCTTGGCAAGTTGATTCTAAACCAACAATTTCAGGAAAACTAGTTCTGAGATCTTCCCCAATAATGATCGCCTGGTCAGCATATTTGGCAGCTTCAGAGGAAAATTTGACGATCCTAAAATTGCGATCGCAAACTATATATTCTTGTTCTTGACTATCAATTACAGGTATCGAATCCACAGCGCAACTATGATTAATTTGGATTTAAATGTATAAAATTTTCGATAATATATACTTGAGGCAAATCCCCTCAAACAAATTAATTCTAATGAATAACTAGCTTGAAGAATCAAATTTTAATCAGCAATATATTTGAATATTATCAGTATCGTTGACTCTCTTCTTTTAAGCACTATAAAAAAGCGATCGTCACTGCTTAATTGTCAGATAACGATCGCCTTTTCAATAGAATAATATTATTTTTGCACTTGACTTTACTAATTATACGCCTTACCATCATCTGTTAATCAAAAATGTTTAAGCGCAACCCAGTAGGCAAAATAATCAACCCGTTTAACGGTAACGTTTTTTGCGACGAGCGATCGCTTTACGCTTGCGCTTTTCTATGGGAGTCTCGTAGTGACGACGACGTTTAATATCGGCGAAGATACCTGCTTTGGATACTTGGCGTTTAAAGCGACGTAGTGCAGATTCTATGTTTTCGTTTTGTCCAACAACCACTTGGGTCATTAAAAATCATCCTCCTAACTTAAGATACGATTACTAGATTTAACTTATGGTTTATCAGCTCGTTGCCGATGAGCCTATTATTATAACTTGATCGCAACCAACCCCTTTGATTATGATGACAAATATTAGATTAAAAGTACTAATAATTAATCTTTACTATAGTTCAGTATCACACAATACAGTATAAACGAATAAGCAAATCCTGCTTGGTCTAGCTTTTCCAATTGAGTTTGATCTTGGTGCAATGCCAATTTAGTGTAAAAAATGACGAGTGCCGCTTAAAACCATCACGAGACCTAGTTCATTCGCAGCAGCGATCGAGTCCTGATCGCGAATTGACCCTCCAGGCTGGATAATAGCGTCAATACCAGCGGCAGCCGCTGTCCGCACCGAGTCATCAAAGGGAAAAAACCCATCACTAGCAAGTACTCCTCCCTGAGCTTTTGCTCCTGCTTGTTCTAAAGCAATTTTAACCGCACCCACGCGATTCATTTGTCCTGCACCAATACCTAAAGTAGTGCGATCTCGACTTACTAAAATAGCATTAGATTTGACGTGCTTTACTAATTTTTGGGCAAACAACATTTCTGCAACTTGTTCAGGAGTCGGCTGCTTGTCGGTAACGATTTGCCAGTTATGAGGATTTTCAATTTGATCGTCACTAGCCTGGACTAAAAACCCGCCAGCGATCGCTTTAATGGTTTCTTTTGCTCCCGTAGTTAAATCTGGTAGCAATAAAATTCTCAGTTTGGATTTGGCTTTGAGGATTTCTGCTGCTTCGGGATCACAACTAGGGGCAACTACACATTCCAAGAAAGTTTTGGTTAAAGCCTGTGCTGTGGCTGCATCAATAGCTTGATTGAGTGCTACAATCCCGCCAAAAGCCGAGACATTATCGGCATTAAAGGCTTTCTCATATGCCTCAGCTAAAGTGGTGCCAACTGCTGCACCACAAGGATTGGTGTGTTTCAAGACGGCAGCGGCAGGTTCAGCAGAGTCAAATTCGGTAATAATCCGTCTAGCTGCCTCCAAATCAACCAGATTATTATAGCTAAGTTCTTTACCCTGCAATTTAGTGGCTGCTGCCCAACCTGATGCAGTTGTACCCGTTTGATACCAAGCTGCGGGTTGGTGGGGATTTTCTCCATAGCGTAAAGACTGAACTTTACTACCAGATATCCCATAACTATCGCCCAAATCTTCTGACTGATTGAGTTGGGCAAAATAAGCAGCAATCGCGCGATCATAAGCATTGGTATGGGCAAAGGCATTTCCAGCCATCCGTTGCCGAAATTCTAGTGAAACCTCCCCTGATGAGTGCTGATATTCCATCAGATAATTTTCATATTGTTCGGGGCTACATAAAACCGTTAAGTACCGATAATTTTTGGCTGCGGCACGAATTAGAGTGGGCCCCCCAATATCAATTTTTTCAATCGCTTCTGAGACGCTAACGTTGGATTGAGCGATAGTCTGTTCAAAAGGGTAAAGGTTAACCACAACTAAATCTAGAGGACGAATATTATTCGCTTCTAAGTCTGCTAGATCCTCCGCTAAGTCCTGACGAGCCAAAATTCCGCCATGAATCCGTGGATGGAGAGTTTTGACTCTGCCGCCTAATATTTCAGGAGAACCTGTATAATCACTCACTTTAGTAACGGTAATACCAGCATCCTGTAAAGTTTTAGCTGTCCCACCACTGCTAATAATCTCAAACTCAAATTCTACCAACTGGCTAGCTAAAGTCACGATACCAGTTTTATCAGAAACGCTTAAAAGTGCTAGACGACTCATAAATTGCTCTTACTTCAAATAAACAGGCAATATGCCATAGGATATTTTAATCCTATCGGGTGACATTACATCCGCGAAAATTAGATTCATTTCTTTCTGAGTCTAAGGAGATTGGGACTAATGCAATCGGTCGGCTAGAGGTCGCCTAATCGCTTTTGACCAACACAAATTCAGAACTGCATAAAAAAATAAACCAATCGTATCTAGTAAATGTAAGTAAAACACACTAAATTTGATTTTAAGAGGTACAAAATCATGAAAAAATCTACTTTAGCTCTTCTAACTGCTGTGATCGCATTTGCTCCTTTGACCGCTTTCGCTCAGGATTCCTCGACTAGCATTCAAGACAATACTAACTCCGCTGCTGCTGTTGGCACTGCTAACTACATCGACCAAGATGCTACACAACACAGCCTACAGCAACAATTAGACTTGGGTGCTTACGGTGTTCCTGACTACCCTGACGCTCAAACTTCTGTCCAAAAGAATGCTAACGAAGCTGCTGCGGTAGGTAACTTCAACGTAATTGACCAAGATGCGACTCAAACTAATATTCAAGACCAAGTTGACCTAAATCAATATCTTCCCCAAGGCTACGGCTACTAAGTCTTCTTCAAGCATTAATTTTCGACTTATTAATCAAGCCCTGGTAGTCAATTACCAGGGCTAATTCTTTTTTTGGGTACACGTAATTTAGCAAGTAAAACTATTCGGGAGTATCAATCATGAACGAACCAAGCAAATTATCCTTAGAACAAGAATTTCATCTCCGTTCCTTTAGTGATCAGGTCAAACAAATGTCTCACGAACAAGCCTTGGAGTCTTTAGTCTACTTTTATCGACAGATGATGCTCAAGGAGACTCAATATAAAAACCTTTTGGGCAAAGCGTGGTTTGGGGATATGTAGCAGTTTATGGGTAGTAATTAAGGATTAGTTGCGGCTAACTATGCGCCTTACTTTCGGTCTCGATTCGCCCGTACAGGTAGTAGGTAGAAATAGTCCTAGGGTAAATTTCTCTTGCTGTATCTAGATTAAACAGGACAAGTGCATAAAAAAAATAATCAATCGTATCTAGTAAATGTAAGCAAAACACACACTAAATTTGATTCTAAGAGGTACAAAATCATGAAAAAATCTACTTTAGCTCTTCTAACTGCTGTGATCGCTTTCGCTCCTGTGACTGCTTTCGCTCAAGATGTACAAACCAGCATCCAAGACAACACTAACTCTGCAACTGCTGTCGGCACAGGTAACTTCATTCACCAAAACGCTACACAAACTAACATTCAAGACCAACTAGACTTAGGACAATACGGTATTCCCTCTACTCCCGATGCTCAAACTTCCGTCCAGATTAATGCTAACGAAGCTGCTGCGATCGGTGACTACAACGTAATTGACCAAAACGCGACTCAAACTAATATTCAAGACCAAATCGACCTAAATCAATATCTTCCCCAAGGCTACGGTTACTAAAACTTCTAAAGGCGTTGGTTATTCAGTAATGTCACGCGAAAGGTTACTGCTCGTAGCTATAAGCTATAAGCTATAAGCTTTTTAATTTAGACTCTTTATCTAAACAGAGAAAAAAGTTTTCCATAGCATTACGCACTCACCAACGCCCTTTTAAATTCCTTACTCCAATTAATTGTAAACACAACCTGCAAGTCCTAGTTGAATTTTAGCTAGGGCTTTTTTCAGTACATGCGGGTAAGCCCTTTGTCAGTGAACAGTCTTTAGATCAAGCGATCGCACTTAAATCTCATTTAATCCTGATTTGCGATCGCTAACTTTTGCTTACTCTAAAGTTAATCGAATAACTAGTAGTTACAAATTTAAAGATCTGCTCTAAATCTAAAATTTTTATATAGTTATAAGACTGATTTTTCTGTGGTAGAGTAGGAGGTCTTTTATGTGATTCATTACACAAAATAATTAAACTTGCTAATTCTTTCAAGTCCTCCTCTGGTATTTCAGATAATTTAAATAAATCAACAAAAAGCTTTCCCATCTCACTTAGATAATCTCTATATCCATAGCCGCTATAATCACCTGTTATCAATCCACAACCACCAAAATCGCTGACTTCACATAAATACATTTCTTCTTGTTTTAATATTGTCAGCTTATGATTAGAGTGAATTCGATTTCTAAGCGGCTCAACATCAAGACTATTGACATTATGAATTAAAGCAAGATAACAAAATTTTCTATATGAAAGGTTTTCAGCGATATTTAAAAAAGAATTAGCACAATCAGCAGAAATATCAGATCTGAAAGCTACATTGGCAAAAAAATAACCGATAAATTCAATTTTTTTCTCTTGATTTTCGTTTTTAGCTTTTAAAAGGACACCTTCAAAAATTTCATCAGCATCGGAGCGTTTTGTTTCATCTTGCTGGAAGAATCCATCGTCTCTCGGTGTATTTCCTGAATCAAGGAGTGCTTTAATTTTAGTGACTGCATAATTACAGCCGAATTAATTCTAAGCTGTTTTCTATGTGATAAGAACCGATTTAAGAAATCCTCCAAGCCTTTATTAACAATTTCACCTAAGACTGTTCCAACAATAGCTCCAGGAATAGTTCCCCCAGGAATAAATGAGCCAATAATAGCTCCAGTAGTTCCTCCAGTAACTGAAGCAGCAGATTCGGCTAATGGTTTTCCTTTATAATTACACTCTGTGTATTGATTACTCATAACTTAGCTCTTTAATCAGGATATGAACGATAGATCAATTTCTCCAGCATGACCAACATCCAAAATCTTAACTTCACTGATACCAAATATGTAGCCCTAGCAGATAACAGTTGCAATCATCTCTGTAAATATGTAGCGATCGCTTTATCTCTTCAGTCAAACTAGAATATGAAGAACGACTTACTTGAGATTTAGTGGCGATTGCAAAGCAGCAATCTGCGCTTCGGCTTTATTTAAAGATTCATACCATTCTCGTTCAGGATCGCTATCCGCCACAATACCAGCTCCCACCTGTCCATAAACTTGAGCCAGAGGAGAATTAGCAGGTTTGACATACAGCAAAGTTCGGATCAGAATATTTAAATCCAAATTACCTCGACGATCAAGATAACCACAGGAACCGTAAAAGAGGCTGCGACGAACTGGTTCCAATTCTTCAATAATTTCCATGCAGCGTACTTTAGGACAGCCTGTAATCGTGCCTCCAGGAAAAACTCCCCGAATCAAGTCAATAGCATCGCAATCAGGCTTTAATAGTCCTTGGATATTGCTTACTAGATGCATCACATGACTATAGCGTTCGATCACCAATAGCTCGTCTACCTTTACTGAACCCCACTGACAGACTCGACCTAAATCATTACGCTCTAGATCTACCAGCATAATATGTTCTGCTCGTTCCTTAGTATTTGCCAATAACTCCGCTGCCAAAGCGCGATCGCGCTCTTGATTCTGACCTCTACTTCTGGTTCCTGCAATCGGTCTAGTTTGCGCTTGCTTCCCCTCTAGCTGCAACAAGCGTTCAGGAGAACAGCTAATAACATCGCCCCAAGGCGATCGCCAATAACTCGCGAAGGGAGATGGATTGATCGACTGTAGCTGTTGGTAGATTGACCAGCTATTGGCAGCGGTACTGGTTTGGAATCTTAAAGATAAATTGGTTTGGAAGATATCTCCCGCTTTGATATATTTTTTGACCTGTTTAACGGCATTTTGGTATTGTCTCTGACCCGTTAGAAAGGTAATTTCAGAAGCGTTAGGTGTGGACGGCTGTTTGACTTGTTTTGACGGGTTAAGAGCTAATTGTTGCTCAAAATAATCTAATTGCCTGCAATCACTAACTGCTAACCACAGGGTTTGCTCATGATGATCTAAGACAGCAAAAGATTCTGGTTCATACCAATAAGCCACGGGAAAAGGGAGAGTGTCCTGATTAAGATGCGGTAGTTGTTCGATTTCCCATGCCAGATCGTAGCCTAACCACCCCAACCAACCCCCTGTGAACGGTAAATGTGCGGTTTGGGGATCTGCCCTCAAATGTTGTTGCGACAAAAGCGCTCTCATCCAAGGCAAAATTGACCCTAGATTTGGAGTCCATAATTTTGGGCTTCCTGCAACAGTTCTTGGTCTTCCACCACAGATAGAATATCGAGATAGGTGTGGTTGTTCTGAATCAATTATGCCTGGGCTTTCCAACAAAGTAGCAATAGATTCATTAATAAACAAAGCCGCAAATACTTCTGAAGCAGAACGATTATTTAAATAGAGCGATCGCCAATGCCATGATTGTAGAGAATAATTTGCTGCTTTGAGAGACATGACTCAATTAAAGGTAATTTGGGGTCAGAAATTAATTAAGGTAATCATTTCAATAAATACTACCCATAAACCAACGGGCACACCAAAAAGGAATCAAAACGCCTAAAGCCAACCAGTCGCGCCTTCTAAGCCGTAGTTGATGCCACTGGACTTTATGCTCATTAGGGCTAGTAAAACCGCGAACATCCATAGCAGTTGCAATTTGTTCTGCTCGTAGCAGAAGATTTTCCAACAGTTTTTCCGACACAATCAACCACAATTGAGCGCTTCGACGCAAACCTAATTTTTTCCAGTCTATAGCTCTAGTGCGAATTGAGCGTACTAAGTTTTGTACCTCTTCTAAGACCAACGGTATGAAGCGCAGCGAGAGGGTCAAGGTCAAAGTAATTTCAGCAACTGGCAAATTGAGGCGGCGCAAAGGATTCATCAGATCTTCTAACCCTGCGGTGATTTCTTCAGGGGCAGTGGTCAAAAGATAAAGACTGGTGCTGTAGATCAGCGTAAAGATGAGAGTTGAAATTCTCGTGGCTACATCTAAGGAACGACGGGTAACTGTGAGACGGGGAAAAAAGGCGAACTTGGGTTGATCAAATAAAACGTATCGATAGCTGGTCGGTTGCGGGAGGTTTAGTTTACACTGCACTGATAATTTTCCTGGTGCTTGAGGAGCAATATCCGTGGTATCAGTAACAATTGTCTGGGGACACAACGGAGAGACTCTCGGTTGATGATTCACTGCCAAAGTATCGGGAGCAACACTACTAAACAAGAACAAAAACGAGCATAATAATAGCAACCACCCTGTCTGTTGTCGCCATACCCGAAAGGGAATTCTCGCTGCAATAGTCAAGAGAATTAGAGAGGCAGCTAACCCGACTCGCCACCAAGGGTTACTGAGGATTGGCGCAATCAAAAAAGTCATCAACCAGGCTAACTTTACTCGGGGGTCGACAGTATGTAGCCAGGTTACAGGCTGCTCTAGATATGAACCAATAGGAAGCGATCGCAATAAGTCCATTGTAAAATGATAAGGAATAAGCGGTGCAACCCCTCGAAGATTGACTCCGATTGGGAAAGCCCTAAAGAACTAAACTTTAATGTGGAGCGTTACATGCTGCACAGAGCCTAATGGCTCAAATCGCAACATGCGGCAAACTTTCGCCTTTGTTGCGATGCTTGCCTGCTTTGCAGGCTATGCCTTTGTACTAAAGCACTCGCTCCAAGATTGAAAGGAATCCTTTCGGATGTGTCGCGCACTAAAACAAGGATGCAGAATGAGGAACTATACAAACATCAATTGAAGACTGTGGTATTTTCTTGATTTATCTGGTTTAACGTATTTCAAATCATCATTTATCCTTGCGAGAGTGAAAAATGGCTGCTGTTAGCCACATATATACAAATATAAATCTTTTAAAAGACTATTGATTATTCAGTGTTCATCAACGGTTACAGATTACTGATTTCTTTGGCGACGAATCTCTCTGGTAGCCGCCTCATGTTCACTCAAAGTCTTACTGAAAACATGAGTCCCATCATAACGAGCTACAAAGAACAGGTAATCGGTGCTTTCTGGATTCAAGGTTGCTTTTAAACTAGCGATTCCAGGAGCCGCAATAGGAGTGGGGGTTAACCCAGTGTTCAAGTATGTATTATAAGGTGATGGAGTTCCGACTTGGGCATAAGTCAGCGGTTGATCTGCTGTCTGTCTAATTCCTAAACCATATTCCACCGTCGGGTCGGATTCTAGCCTCATTCCCTGGTTGAGTCTAGCGGTAAATACTCCTGCAATTAAAGGACGTTCTTCACTAATAACAGCTTCCTTTTCTACAATGCTGCTTAAGGTAACCCAATCTAATAAACTCATCTCAGTTTGGGCTGCTTGATAAACAGGTAACGCCACCTGCTCAAAACGAGTCAGCATGGTGTTGATTATGGCTTGGGGATTGCTGCTTAAATCACTAGATATACGATAGGTATCAGGGTATAAAAAACCTTCTAAAATAGGTATTTCTGGCGGTAGCCAAGAATATCCCTCGAAGGGAATTTTCTTCACTGCTGCGGCGAATTCTTCTGCACTAAAATAACCTTGAGCTTCAAAATAGGCTCCCATCTGCATGGTTGACCAGCCTTCAGGAATGGTGAAATTGTTTTGCACTATGGCACCATCCCAAATTTTACTGGCAATTTCTGGTAAAGATTCTCCAGGGGATACTAAATATGTGCCAGCTTTGAACCCCCCAGAAGAATCTGATATTTGCTTAAATTTAGTCCAAATTTTCCAGCCATTGAGGGACTTAATCAAGCCAGACTGAGCTAATTGTCCTCCTAACTCATTACCTGATACTCCAGGTTTGACCACAAACTGAACTGGCTGATTTTGCTCTTGCCCGCTTTTGCCGGCGACAGGGGCAGTTAAACTACGCCAACTTGCCCATCCTATTAATGCCATAATCCCAACGACTGCTGAGATGGTTGAGAGGACAACTCTAGTTTTCTGAGGATTAAAATTTGGTCTACGTTTGGGCTTATTCTTAGTAGTCATCCGAGAGCAAATAATGATGAGGGTTAAATCATTGATCAATCAGCTTAATATTTAAAGCTGGGTCTAATCTTATCCTGATTTTTTCCAATTGTGGCTGGAGAATTCAGATCTAGTGCTTAAGTTTTGAGAATTAGGCAGATTAATCTCAAAACTAGTCGTCTGACAGTAATTCTTCCAAAATGGGAATCAAGTTTTCTTGATCGGGGGAAACCAACTCTAAACGATTTTCCGCATCATATCGAGCAAAAAATAATAAAGGAGTCAAGGGAGTATAAATACCGTATTTTTGATCGGCATGAAAGAAATAGCACAAAGATTGTAATTCTTCTTCTTCAAGCTCGTTTTCATCATCACCACTATCTAAAGTCAAAACTTGTTCTTCTTCAATTGGTGGCAGTTCTCCTGTAGCAGTCAGAGTGTACGCCGTGTGATGCAGAGAAAGATTTTGTTCGGCTAAAACAGCTTTAGCATTGTCGAAAATCATAGCAATCTGTTCGTCGTCATCAAGCATTGCCGCTTCTAATTCTTCATCGCTATCTTGGTTGATGCTCATCAAGATTACGGGAATATCTACAGGAACTAGCAGCAGATAGGTCATATTATCCACTTCTAGAGACTGCTCAATATAACACGGGAGCGATCGCCCATCTTCATCAACAATCGTCAGAGTTTCCTCTTCATATTGTTCGTTTTGGTCAAACCTAGATGATGGCATAATTTTTAATCTAAAAAAATTTAGCTAACTAATAATTTTTAAATATGGGTTAAGTCTGTTCTACAGAGACTCTTTGATACATTTATATTAAATCCCAGAATACCATTTTTAAGGAATGAAGAATCGGAAGATAATAATTAGATCAATACTAAATTACTATCTTCTACTCTTTGATCAATCAAAACTTAAGGGTGAATTCTAGCCTTGTTTTGGTTTGTAAGTCGAGACTATTTCTAACTCTTTTAGTTGTTTATTATCTACCGAGGCAGGAGCTTCGGTTAATAAACAGCTAGCCTGTTGGGTCTTGGGAAAAGCAATCACGTCACGAATCGACTCCTCGCCTGCCAACAGCATTACCAGGCGATCTAGTCCAAAGGCAATTCCGCCATGAGGGGGTGTGCCATATTCAAAGGCTTCTAATAAGAAACCAAATTTATTATCTGCTTCGGCGTCAGACAAGCCAATGGTCTGAAATACCTGTTCTTGAATCTCTTTTTGATAAATTCTTAAACTACCCCCCCCAATTTCGATCCCGTTGTATACCAGATCGTAGGCTTGCGCCCTAGCAGTGGTTAGATCGTGGGCATCTTCAGGATAGGGGGCGGTAAAGGGATGATGGAGTGCTTCATAGCGTTTCTCATCGGCATTCCACTCAAACATAGGAAATTCAGTCACCCAAATTAAATTAATTTTCTCATTGTCAATTAACCCCATCTCTTGAGCAATAAATAACCGTAGTCGATCTAGAGATTTATTGACAGTAGCAGTGTCTCCTGCGCCAAAAAGTAAGAGGTGTCCTGGTTTTGCCCCCGTACGACGTAATAATTCTTGCTTTTGTGCCTCATCAAGGTTATCTTTGATTGCGCCAATGGTATCAATTTCATTATTTTCCCTAACCCGAATGTAGGCAATACCTTTGGCCCCAGCGGTAACAGCTTCATTAAAAATGTCCCCCTTGGGTTTAATCCTGACATTGGAAATAGCATCGTTCCCACCAGGAATGGGCAGCACTTTGACTCGTCCACCACTCTTTACTGCCCCCGAAAAGACTTTGAATCCTGAATCTTGAACGATATCTGAGACATCGACTAATTCCAGTGCAAAACGAGTATCGGGACGGTCTGTACCGTATCGTGACATGGAGTCAGCATAGGTAATGCGGGGAAAAGGACGATTAAGCTCAATATTTTTAACCGTTTTGAATATATGGCAGATCAAAGCCTCATTGAGTTCCATGATTTCATCCTGAGACAGAAAACTCATTTCCATGTCCAGCTGAGTAAACTCAGGTTGCCGATCAGCACGTAAATCTTCATCGCGAAAACAGCGAGCAATTTGATAATAGCGATCGCAACCCGATACCATTAATAATTGTTTAAACAGCTGCGGAGATTGAGGTAAAGCATACCAATTTCCAGGATTGACTCTTGACGGAACTAAATAATCCCGCGCTCCTTCAGGGGTAGAGCGAGTTAAAATTGGCGTCTCAATTTCCATAAAGTTCTCTTCATCCTCTAGAAAACGGCGCATCGCTTTGACTACCTGATGTCGTAGCTGAAGATTTTTCGCCATGCGATCGCGTCTTAGGTCTAGGTAACGATGTTTAAGACGAAGCTTTTCTCCCACATTTTCGATATCGGCAGTAGACACTTGAAATGGAAGCTGTTTGCTGACTGCATTCAAGACTTCAATTGATTCAGCATAAATTTCTACTTGCCCTGTGGGTAGTTTATCGTTGAGAGATTCGGGAGGACGCTGGCTGACTTTACCAACTGCTTTGACCACGTATTCACTACGTAGGGATTCAGCATCAGCATAAGATTGAGGCGTACGTTGGGGATCGCTGACAATTTGCACAGTCCCAGTGCGATCGCGTAGATCGATAAAGATTACCCCTCCGTGATCACGGCGACGATCAACCCAGCCAAAGATAGTAACGGTTTGGTCTATATGTTCGGCTCGCAATTCGCCACAGTAATTAGTTCTCATGCCTGGTAGCTAGGTAATTAAGTAAAATACAGCGTCTTTAAGATTAACAAAATCTGCCCCCTTGTTGTTTACTTTTTGCGACTCAACAGGGTTCTCAAACGGGAAATTTTGGGTCTCCCTGGAGAAAAATTTATAGTGCATCAGCCTTTAACTAATCTAGTTAAGTAGCTTCAAGCTTCCACAATCAAGTCAATCGCTATTTCAGCGACGTAAATCTTTACTACTAAAATCAATTTTTTTAGATAGAGACATCTTCAATAAAGCTATCTACAATGGGTTAAGTTTCTTAAAAAAACATGTATCTTTGCGATCGCGAAGTGTCCCCTTTGGGTAATCGCCCCTAACCTAAAACCTGGTTCCCATCTCTATAATTTTGTGCATCTTGCTAATGCTACAAATTAGAGCCTATCTCCTCTCTTATACCTATGTTTTCTCCCCTCCCCTCCCCAGCAGAATCTGATTTAATCAACATCAATCCTGCCAGCAAATTTAGATACTTATTGTTGTTATCGGTAGTAACCACCTTTCTTTGTGTGGGATTTAAACCAAGACCTCAAATCATATCTCCTAGTGATGCTCTGCCAGATGCTTTATTAGTTTTGGGGGGGCA
The DNA here is from genome assembly GCA_039179675.1 of Cyanobacteria bacterium P01_G01_bin.67. Taxonomy (GTDB): domain Bacteria; phylum Cyanobacteriota; class Cyanobacteriia; order Cyanobacteriales; family Xenococcaceae; genus Waterburya. The sequence goes on along the minus strand of JBCDEP010000035.1, from coordinate 3,793 downwards.
TGAAGAACGAGAGCGATTTGCCGCCAGGTTAGCACAGCAATATCCACAATTACCGATTTGGATTTCTTCGGGAAGTCCTCAAGCTTACGCCCAAAAAATTTTTGCTAAAGCAGGAATATCTAGCGATCGCCTAAATTTTGATTACCGAGCTAGTGATACGGTAACTAACTTTACAACCTTAGTCGATGAACTTCAGACACAAGGCATCGATAACGTGTATCTGATTACTTCGGAAAATCACATGCAGCGAGCCAAGATAATTGGTGATATAGTCTTGGGGAGTCGCGGCATTAACTTTAAACCAATTTCAGTACCTTCTAACAATCCTCCTGAACCAATCGAAAAATGCTGGCGAGATGGAGCTAGATCGATTTTGTGGCTTTTTACAGGACACACGGGAGCAGTCTTAGTACAATACGGCGACAAAGCGTTTAAATTACTTTAGACATTGACCAATGTTGAGAAGATTAACGGTTTATCGGGAAAAAACAACCTGTGACAACAAAGGTAATTTAAGGCGAGCATCATCATGAATACCCCTGGACACTATATTCTCAATCTCGCTTTACTGGGAAAAACAATTACATCCAAAAATAATTTAGAAATTGCGATCGGGGCGATTCTGCCTGACATTCCAATCTTTATTTTTTATTTAGTCGCTAAGTTTTTCTATCAAATGCCTGAAGGTAAAATTTGGTCAGAAGCTTACTATGAACCTTTCTGGCAAAATTTAGTAGCCTTGTTTCACTCAATACCTTTAGCTTTAATTGGCGCGGCGATCTGCTATCGTTTTGATTGGAAGCCAGGAACGATCTTGTTTATTAGTATGGTTTGCCATTCCTTATTGGATTTGCCAGTACACCATGATGATGCTCATCGCCACTTTTTCCCCTTTAGTAACTATCGTTTTATTAGTCCTTTCTCCTACTGGGACCCCAATCATTACGGTAAAACAGTAGCCTTGATTGAGATGGGGTTGGTGTTGGGAGTTAACTCGATTGTCCTGAACCTGCTTAATACCCCCTGGACAAAAGGAATTGTGATTGCCATCGATCTATTTTACCTACTGGGCTATTACCGTTTTTATCTATCTGCGGGATAATTGATTACTGATTACCTTTGGTGGGCAACAGCAGTAAATCCTTGAGTTAAGAGTAAAGTTGCTTTGATTGAACTAAAGCATATGCGAAGCGACAAAGGACGAAGTCCGCATGTAAGGCGCATAGTCCTAAAGGATACCGCTCCGCATATTAGCCGCATCTTCCTTTAGGACGCGTCGCCCACTCTACTACTATTTAATCTTGACTTTATATGCTTGCTCCTTGGCGATCGCTTTTATCAGGTGCCATTCATCGTAACCGTTCTCAACCCCATTCCCGCTATTTTCAATTAGCTACAGTTACTCCCGAAGGATACCCTGCAAATCGTACCGTAGTATTTCGGGGTTTTAGCGACAATGGTGCAAATCACCTCAAAATGATTACTGATGCTCGCAGTGCCAAAATTCAGCATCTTGCATATCAACCCAGAGGGGAAATTTGTTGGTATTTCACTAAGACTCGGGAACAGTTTCGGCTCGCAGGGAATCTGCAATTAGTTACCGCCCAAGAAGAAACCCGACACCTGCAACAAGCACGTCAAGCTACTTGGCACAATCTCTCAGACGCGGCGCGATCGCAATTTGCCTGGCCAAATCCCGCTGAGCTAGTCGCAGATCAATCTGCTTTTGAAGTTGCTACTCCTGATGCGAACCTTCCTCTCAGTAATTTTTGTTTATTATTGCTAACACCACACCAAGTTGATCATCTCCAATTGAAGGGGAATCCTCAACAAAGGTGTCTTTATCAACTGCGAACAGATCAAACCTGGACAACTAAATTAGTTAATCCCTAAATTACACCTAAACTAAATCGGTAAGGTTATTGTTAACTTTAAATTCTTTTTGATTGACTTTGAACAATCTCTAATCAATTTAGTTTTTCTTTTAATAAGTGCCGTAGCTCTTCTTGCTGCTCAATTGACCCCGCCAAGAGAAACCCCAGTTTGCCGACTAAGATACTTCCCCAATTAACAATAATCACTCCTGTTGCTGTCTGGGAATCGTATTCGAGATCTCCTAAAGTAAATTCGTCTAGGGAACGATATTGAGTACAGAAGTTATCACTGCACCAAGAATTAATTTTTAACTTCTGAGCAATACCTGTAGGATAGGAAGCGCCATTAAAGCGAGGATTACATTCAATGGCAAAGTACTCGATACCACTATCTGTTTCGACTACAGCGACATCAAAGGCAAAAATACCCTTCATGCCTTTTTTTGCCATCCACTCTGCCATCGGATTTACTAAGTCCCAAGGCTGGTAAATCGTCGGATAACGATTGCCTTGATGGGCAAAGCCATCTAAGATTTGTTCCGTAGCAGCCAGAGGTCGTGCCTGCTGGCCCACGATTTGGTACTGTAGATTGAGGAATTTAGTAGCAATAACTTCCTGTTGGATCTGAAGGGGGATATTTTGCTCGAACTTAGTTAAAGCATCAGTCAATTCTTTGGCGTCAGCACAGCGATAAATTCCGACTCCATCAACTGAAATAGCGGGTTTTAGATAGCAAGGATAAGGAATCTGCTTATACTCCTTGAGCTGGGTTTGATTCTCGGCACAGATAGTTACAGGAACCTTAACTTGTAATTCATCTGCCAAACGAATAAAGTTATTTTTAGAATTAATAAATTCAACTACATCTTGCCAATCTTGATTGCGATCGCGAAACCAATCTTCGTCTTCACTATGATGATGAAGTGCATCACCAAAAATAAATACTGATGGTTCATAACTGGGATGTTTTCTTAATTGCTCAAATGAAAGATCCCAAACTGGATTTTGACTATGACTGAGATTAATATTTTGATAGTGAGTTGTAATTGCTGCCCATTGAGGTTGTAAATCTGGATGTAATTGAATGAGATCATCTGGCTCCGTCATTCCCAGAACTCTACCAGAATACAAGTAGTTGCCAACTACAGCATCATGGGTACAGTGCATAATGTCGTGATTAAAAATTTTCTGCTCACTCATGATTTAGATTGCACTCCAAACATTTGAACTACTCTTTCAACTTCTCTTAAATAGGTATTTATCTCTGTAACGAAATAGACAGTGTTTTTGGGCGTTACTGTTTCTGATTCGAGAATATTATCAAAATGAAGAAAATTGCTGTTTTCGGCGAACAATTAGTTGGAAGATGGTTAGAGCTGCAAAATTACGAATTATTAAAGCAAAATTGGCGTTGTCGTTGGGGCGAAATTGATTTAATTGCTCAGGATCGAGTCACTAAGGCGATCGCCTTTATTGAGGTCAAAACCCGCAGCCAGCATAATTGGGATCAAGATGGATTACTAGCAGTCGATACTCTCAAACAACAAAAGTTACTCAAAACAGCGTCTTTGTTTTTGGCTAAACACCCCCATCTTGCAGAATTACCCTGTCGTTTTGACGTCGGGTTAGTCAGCTATCAGCTCTGGAACTCTCCTCTAGATAACATTAGTGAAATTTCTAAAATTAATCAGCTACGGCTGGGTTGCCCGATAGTTATTAACCGTTACCAAATGACCATCAAACATTATCTGGAAGCCGCTTTTGATTAAATTATTTTTTGACTTTTTAGCATTAACCTTGCCAAAATTTGCTGAGAAGAGTTGCTCCGTAATTATTCAGTGGTAAAAATACGCGATCGCCAATCTCAACTTCAATCGGTTTAACAGCAAGATCTTTATTGATTATTGTTGTTAAACAGC
>JBCDEP010000180.1:0-12147 GCA_039179675.1 Cyanobacteria bacterium P01_G01_bin.67 | reverse complement strand
TAACTACATTAATATAGTTAATGATATTTTTCAAAATAATGATCAATAAGAGACTGAATAACATTGAGACTAAACTAGATTCAACTTGATCTCGATTCAGCCAAAAAAGAAAAATATTAAGATAATTAAAATTATCAGTAGAAGCTACAAGCTCTTGATTCCCTAAAAGAATATTTAAAATAGGGATTAATAAAATAGTTCCGCTTAAATTTAAAGTAGTAGTACACAAACTTAAAATCAGAGAACTAACTATATACTTAGGCTCTAATCTAATCAGATCAAATAAAAACTTATTGGCAGAGCTATTAAACATATTTATATAAATTGCAGATACATGTTGATCGGCTACAAGCAAGCAAGTCCCAAAGCCAAATTAGGCTAATTACGCCACGAGCAGCTCGCTAGATCTAAAGCTTGACGATAGTCTCGATAGCAGCGATCGCTGTTTAAATAATGAAACTTGATGCATGGATTGTGATAATCATGGGTTGGATCTAGGTAAGTTTGTAGCTGATATACCTAATATGATGGAATAAGAAATCTAAGAACGTCGAGTGTATAATCCTCAGAAACTAATTCCCGATGGAAATTAAACGTATTCCTGTTCTAGCAGATAACTATATTTTTGTATTATCAGATCCTCTACAAAAGATTGCCGCAGTGGTCGATCCAGCAGTTGCTAAACCAATACTAGAATATTTAGAGAAAATTAATGCTCGATTAATTGCTATTTTTAATACCCATCACCACTCCGATCATGTTGGCGGAAATAAACAATTGGTGGCACGTTTTCCGGAAGCTATTGTCTATGGAGGCAGCGAAGATCGCGGTAGAATTCCTCATCAGCAAGTCTATTTACAGAATGGAGATACGGTTCAGTTTGCTGAGCGAACAGGTCAGGTCTTTTTTGTCCCAGGACATACTCGCGCTCATATTGCCTACTATTTTCCTCCCACAACCAAAACCGACACAGGAGAACTATTTTGTGGTGATACAGTTTTTGCGGGAGGGTGCGGCAGGTTATTTGAGGGAACCCCCGCTCAGATGGTAGAGTCGATCGCCAAATTACGTCAGCTTCCTGATAATACTCGTCTGTGGTGCGCTCATGAATATACTTTGAACAACCTCAAATTTGCCCTAACAGTAGATGGGGAGAATCAAGATTTACAAACTAGATATCAGCAAGTGAAACAGGCTCGTAATCGAGGCGATGCTACCGTTCCTTCTCTATTAGGAATCGAAAAGCAAACGAATCCTTTTTTGCGTTGGGATACTCCTGGAATTCAAGCTGCTGCTGGTATCCAAGAGCCAGCTAGAGTATTTGGTCGGATTCGGGGTATGAAAGATTTATTCTAAAGCTAAGAACTAACCATTTTTACCTGTTCTGCACTCTCCAACAGAATTTGGGGGTTAGCCTGTTCAGGAGAAATAATATTGGCGATACCTGATGCTTCAATGGTAATTTCTGGATTAATTAACATGTTTCTCCCAGATACGGCAGTAGCTGAATTCTGATTCCAAATTTTTGCCAATTTTTGGCGAATGTTTTGGAACTTAGTCATATCTTCAAAATTAATTAGCGTGAAGTAACGTTTAATACCTTGGGTATCGACTTCCAAGGCGTAAACATCAAATTTGAGCTGGGGACTTTGAGGAAACTTAACCAAACTACCTGAAAGAGTTTGTGGTTGGTCATGCCAAGTTGAGATCGCATCAATGACCTCCAGCGGCTGTGGAGCGTTAGTATCCAACTGGAGATGTACTGGTCTTTGAGGATATGATTGAATCTGATAGGCTAGCTTAACTATATCTCCTCGATATAGTCCTTGTGTATATTCGGTTGCTGAGACAAAAATAGGAATGACCCCATCTTGATATCCCATTACCAGAACGGTGCCATCTTCACTAATGGCATGTACTTTGCCAATTAAGCTAGTTTGCTCTTTTAATTCAGCAGGAAGATCTGTTTGTCTTTCATAAGGTGCCAATCCTTCAGGCTGTGCCCAAGGTTCCAGGACTTGAATTGAATTTATGGCAATATGTTTTTGGGGACTAGGATTGGCAATTAAATCACCTTGAACACAGACTAAATCATGTCGATGAAGTTGGCTGAGGGTTTCCTTGGCTTGAGGATCTTCGGGTATTAGAGAAAATTCCCGATGGCTAAAAAAGTTGTCTGGTTCCCGCACGGACATGACATACATCTGCGATACGGCTGCTGCACCATGAATTCTGCCAATCAATCCCGTAGTTGTTAATTCTTGATCTAAATTAGCTATCTCCAAACCCTGATAGGCTGTGGCATTGTAATTGCAGGTGTTGTTACTACCATTACTCAAAACTTTGGGTACGATTATTAAAATTAAGGAAAAACTGATTAATAAGGAGTATAAGTATTTTTTATATTTTTTAGTCATTGACGATTTTTAAAATATATAAGAAATTGTCGTATAGATTATCTTAAACATAAACATATTTTGCAAGCGGTTGCTATCACAGTATATTGTCAGGATTTCATAGTTTCGTAACACCCAGTAAACAAGGTAAATCAATTCGAGAAAAACTCAACAGTATTAAAAGCGATCGCATTTATCGCCACTCTCTACGTACTTAAAGCACATCTAATTTACTAGTGGTTCATGATCCAAAAAATCTGCCAATCCCAAGCAACTAATTCCTTGAGGAGTAATTTCAAAGCGATAGGGTAGCACTTCCACTCCTTGTGCAACTGCCTGCCGCAGTAATTCACCGTATTGAGGATCGCATGAGTCACTTGGGGCAAATGTATCGCAATCACCACGGTTGATAAAATAAAGCATTACTGCTTTGGCTTCAGGAACTAAATTAGTTAATTCTCGCAAGTGTTTTTGACCACGAGTCGTTACCGTATCAGGAAATAAAGCTAAATTGTTATTACTTAGGGTGACACTCTTGACTTCGACATAAATCACAGGTTGATTATCCTCTCCCGTCAGCAGAAAATCAATTCGGCTCTTGTTATCTTTGCCATAGGGTACTTCTGTCCGAACAGTTTTGTATCTCGCGGCTAATTCGGTTAACAGTTTTTGCTGCAAGGCTAACTTGACCACTCGGTTAGGAATTGCAGTATTGGTTCCCACCCAAGTAGAGCCAATCTGAATCATTTCCCAAGTGTAGGCTAGTTTACGTTTGGGGTTATCGCTTTTGGATACCTGAACCAAGCTATCTGGTAAGTAAATACCAGTCATCGGTCCTGTATTTGGACAATGAGCCGTAATTACTTCTCCTGTATCCAACTCAATATCTGCTAAAAATCTTTTATAGCGTTTGATTAGACGACCTTGAATTAAAGGAGAATACTGATATATTAAGCTCATGTTAGGTTTTGGACTAAGACGAAGCTAATTCTACCAAAGTTAATCCTGAGCTAGCAGTTGTAAAGTGAGATAATTCTACTTCAGCCTAACTTGTTAGAGAATTACTATTCAAGAAATAATCGCGATTTAAACTATATTGTTAGCCAAAATAACTACAAAACTTCCATCCAAAAATTAATTTCAGTTCATGTCCGATCTAGATAATTTAATCGCTCAAGTTCAACAAGAAGCTCAGCGGGAAGAATTTCCCCTAGATGTTCCAGTTTATAATTCGGCTGATATCGAGCCGACCAAACCAATTCTTTTTGCAGGAAATTTACAAAGTCCCCTTTGTTTCTTTGGTCGTGACTTAGGTAAGGATGAGGTTCATGCCCGTCAGCCTTTAATTGGTGCTTCTGGAACTATGGTTAGGCAAGGTTTTTATTACGCTATTCATAAGCAAAAAGCTCCCACCAGACAGGACCTAGATAACACTACTATTGACAGAGTTTTATTAACCAATACCGTTCCCTATAAACCGCCAGGTAATAAAGCCTATTTAATGAAGGTCAAAAATCGATTTCGTCCTTTTATCGAGCAATTGTTTGTACTTCATTGGCAAGGAGATCAAGTGATTACCTTAGGAACCGAAGCTTTTAAATGGTTTGCTCCCTATGGTGGCAAGGGAGAATTGGACAGTTTTTACCGTACTAGCGATCGCTTTGAACAACAATTAAAAGTAAAGATTAGTGCTACTGATAGTTCAGGTCTAACTCATACCAAAGTAATAACTTTGTTACCTTTACCACATCCGTCTCCTCTCAACCAAAAATACTATGCTGCTTTTCCTAAAATGCTCCAAAAAAGACTGTCACAAGTTGAATTCTGAAGCATAATTTTCCAGTTTATGGTTAAGTTCCACAGTTTGGAAGTTCCCGACAAAGCAAATTATATCAATTTAATTTAGTCTTGATTTAAGTTTTGATAGTATGGAAGCTCAACAGAATGAAACTAAAATTTTGGCATTTAATTTTAAAGTGATCGCTTGTTGATAATAGATAATATAGATATGGCTTTGGTTCTACTATAGGAATCTAAACGAATAGTTTCTTTGTCTGCTAATTTGATTTTTAATTCTTGGATAAATATTTTTGGTAGATATTCTGCTAAGTTTCTGATATTAACTACTTCTTGAATTTTTGTTCCAGTTGCTTGAAACTTTATTAAACAAAATATTCAGGTTTTACTTCTAGATATCCTTTAACTTTTTTCCTGAAATCTCAAAATCGCATTTAGAACAAAAAATTAACATCTGTATTACTTTAGAGTTACAACACCTTGGGCTAGCGAACATACTAATTTTACATTGAGGGCAATTCGTAAATAGCAGCAGATTTTAGCATTAGCAATTAGACAGAATTAAGGGTAATATCGCACTTTGTAACTCTCTTAATTTTTGTACTTTTCAACTGTGTAATAAGCTTTGAAAAAAATCTTTTGAGTAATCAGTGTAATCACTCAAGAGAATAATCGAGATACTCCCATGTTGTTAAGGATATTGAGTAAATAATCTCAGTAAATTAAATATATTTAGTTTGGCTTACACTCTTTTGATGGAAAAAACATGATATCTTGTTAATTAAATAGATAAATTTTTGTTACACTCGATACAAAACCTAAGAAAAATAAGATTTATGACTAGTAAGAAAACTGTTATTTCCCCTTCAATTTTATCAGCAGATTTTAGCCGTCTAGGTGCAGAAATCGAAGCTGTAGACAAAGCTGGTGCAGATTGGATTCATATTGATGTCATGGACGGCAGATTTGTCCCCAACATTACTATTGGTCCGATGATTGTTAAGGCTGTTCGTCCCCATACAACTAAGCCTCTTGACGTTCATTTAATGATTGTTGAACCAGAAAAGTATGTCGAAGAGTTTGCTAAAGCTGGTGCTGATATCATTTCCGTTCACGCTGAGCATAATGCTTCCCCTCATTTACACCGTACTTTGGGACAGATTCGTGAGTTGGGTAAACAAGCAGGAGTGGTCTTAAATCCTGGAACACCTCTATCTTTGATCGAGCATGTGCTTCCTCTTTGCGATTTGATCTTGATTATGAGCGTCAATCCTGGTTTTGGCGGACAAAGCTTTATTCCTGAAATGGTTGATAAGGTAGCCGCACTCCGTAAGATGTGTGACGAAAGAGGATTAGACCCCTGGATTGAAGTTGATGGCGGACTCAAACCCAACAATACTTGGCAGGTTTTAGAAGCTGGTGCTAATGCAATTGTTGCTGGTTCTGCGGTATTTAAGGCTCCAGATTATGCCGAAGCGATTGAAGGTATCCGCAACAGCAAGCGTCCTCAACCTGAATTAGCTACTGTGTAGATTTCTTCTGAAATCGAGAATAGAAGTCCAATAAAAAGATTCATTACCACTGGTGATAATGAATCTTTTTAATTTTAGTTGAAACTGTTTGTTACTTGACTTGGTCTTAAGTGGGATTAAAGCTGTGTCAATAAAACCGCATCAAATAGGTGTTTAGCTATAAGCTGGATTATTCAAAGAATACCTACCATATGCAGTGGACCGCTGCCGCTGAGCAACTCCACCAATAGACCAATAAAACCTAACATAGCTAAGCGACCATTCCAAACTTCCGCCGCAGTTGTTAAACCCCATTGCCATTTTTCTTGAGGATACATTTTCATGTTCTTTTTGGGATGAGTTACATCGGCGAAAGAACAAGGCTCGGAATCCAAAGAATCAACTACTATGTTGGCTAGTGAATCGATAAAACCAGGATGAACATTGAGAGCTGGGACGCGATGAAAATTCTCAATCCCTGCTGATTCAGCTACCTCGCGATATTCAATGTCAATTTCTTGTAACGTTTCAATATGTTCTGAAACAAAGCTGATTGGTACCACAGCTAAGTCCTTGACTCCTTTATCTCCTAGCTTCTCCAGAGCTTCATCGGTATATGGTTGCAGCCACTCAACTGGTCCCACTTTACTTTGGTATGCCAAAGTGTATTCATTGGAACGTCCCAGAGTTTGCATGATCAGACGGGTACATTCTTCAATTTGCTCTTGGTAAGGATCGCCTGCTTCTTCGACATAGCTTACAGGAACACCATGGGCACTAAAAAAGACGTGAGCTTGTTCGGGATGAGGAAATTTATCTAATTCTTTGCCAATCAAGTCTGCCATGGATTGCAGATAGCCTGGATCGTTATACCAAGAAGATACTAAAGTATAGTCTATGCCTTTAAGAATAGGATCTGTAGACCACATCTCTTCTAAAACACGAAAGCTAGAGCCGCTAGTGCTAATGGAGAACTGGGGATAGAGTGGAAGCACCACTACTTCTTTAATACCGTCATTTTTGATTTGTGCGATCGCTTCTTCGGTAAAAGGGTGCCAATAGCGCATGCCGACGTAAATTTTGACATCTTGCCCCATAGCCCTTAGCTTATCTTGTAGAGCTACCGCCTGAGCTTCGGTTATCTCGCGGAGAGGAGAACCTCCACCAATTTCTAAATAGTTTGCTTGAGATGTTTTTGCTCTCAAAGTTGAAATCAACCAGGCTAAAGGCTTTTGCAGTGCTTTAACTGGTAAACGAATGATCTCAGGATCGGAAAATAGATTATATAAAAAAGGACGGACATCTTCGATTTTATCGGGTCCGCCTAAGTTGAGTAGCAAAACTCCAATACGACCCATAGTTCTTATAGCTTATTTTAATGTTCAGTTTCTTTACTAATTTTAACAATATATCTTTTCTTTCGGAGTTACTGTTCTCAGTACACAGAACTTAACTGATTGAGTACGTATATTTAGCAGTACTTATGCTATTTTCTCAGGTATCTCTACCCAATCCATTCTACAATTCAACAGAATTCCTGCTTAAATCGAGAGGACGAGCTTCGCAAAGGCAATAATTTGTTAATTTATCTTTTTATATCATGTCTATGATCAGCTTACTACAGCCAAATTTAGTTCTAGGTGCTACTATCTTTGATTTGACCCCTCAGGTCTTGAGAGAATACGGAATTGACGGCTTGATTCTGGATGTAGACGAAACTCTGGTACCTTTTCGGCAAAAACAGGCTTCTGAGGAGCTTCAGCAATGGATTCGCGAAATTAAAGCCAATATTCCCATTTGGCTCGTCAGCAATAACATCAGCTATTCTCGCATTGGTAATATTGCTGAGTCGATTGATTTACCGTTTATTTCTGCGGCACAAAAGCCCTCTCGGCGCAAGTTGAAGCAAGCGGCACAAGCGATGAACTTGTCGGCATCGCAGATCGCAATGGTAGGCGATCGCCTTTTTACAGATGTTCTAGCTGGCAATCGCGCGGGAATGTTTACTATTTTAGTTGAGCCAATGGTCGATCCTCTGATTGCGGTGCGTTCACATCCAATTCGCGACTTTGAAATTTGGGTTTCCCAACTTTTAGGAGTATCCTTGGGAACAAAATAGGTGGTTGCAACAAAACGCAACAACTCTTGACTCATCGAAATATAAAGAAAATATTATGAAATAAAGATCTCGTTTCAAGACCTGAGATTATATATTCAAGATTAAATGAGGTCAGCATATATAAAGACCTTAAATATAGCAGAAAACATTTATAGGTGGCTTGTTCTTGAGCTTTGCGTTCAGGGACAAGTCATTTTGTATTTTGTTAGATATTTTAAGCCAATCATCAGTAAGCAAGGTCTATCCTTCCATAGATTGGGGAGTAGGAAGAGGAGTAAATTGACTATTGGAGTCATTGATAGTCTTCATAATAGCTCGATAGTACATTAGGGTAATGCCTTGCCAACTAAATCTAACCGCATTCTGTCGTGGCTGATGCCAGGATTGATGTTTTGACCAAATGTCTTGCAAAGACTGGGTGTAGGAATCAATGTTAGTTACGTCACAGGTAATACCGCCATTGCCAATTAAGTAGCGACGAACAGCATCATCTGTAGCAACTACTGGTAAACCACAAGCCATCGCTTCAATATATTTCATACTTCCAGATTCTTGAGCTGCGGCACAGGTAAAGATATTTGCACTGCGATACACTTGGGGCATCTGAGCAAAAGCAAAAGATTTAATCTGAAATCGTTCGGAACCTAAAAGGCGATCGCCTAATTCTTGATAATACTCGCTGTCGGCACCTTCCCCGCAAATTAGAAGACTCGCATCGGGCAGAGAAGAAACCGCTTTAATGGTTAATTCAATTCGGTGATGGCGATCGCGATTTAAAGGTGCCACTGTCATGATGCAAGGTTGAGATAAGCCAGTAGTTATGGTTTTGCCTACGGGGCAAAACTCTGTTAAATCGACCCCATAAGGAATAGTATTGACTGATTGTTGCGGTTCTAGACGGCGAATATAGTCAGTCACAAAGGGATTTAAAGAGATTAGACGCTCGGGTCGCAATTTCAAATTACGCTGGAGACATTTTTCTAGATTTAATCGGTTCTGGTGTTGAGTATGGAGAATTGGAGTTCCTGTTATTTCTCTAAGCAGGCTAGCTATCAACAAGCTGCCGTAGCCATTTTGAGAAATAATTAAATCCGTAGGATTTTTTAAAAGGTATGTCAGACAAGAAAGATAGCTCGTCCAATGTTTCAAAGCTACTTGAGGACGATTCCAGCACTTTGATAATAAAGAGGAAGTGAGCAAGCGATCATCATCATTATGACTAATTGCTTTCAGGGGACGGCTAAACGAACCGCATTCCGCACCACTGAGAAGTTCTACTTCCAAGTGATTATCTAGATGGCGTGCCAGTTCGATGGCAAAAATAGCAGAATTATCTTTCCAGTTGACCCCTGCTTGGGGATGAATGATGGTAATTTTATTCACGGCAGATTTCCATTACTCGGAGAACTAGCAGTTAGCAAAATCAAGGTAAATTAAATTCAGCTCTAATCCTTGCTCTGCCTTTTAATCTTGCTGTTTTTGCCCCAGATCAGGATGTCTTCTTCCTCTAACATCCAATCAAGTAGGCGGTGACTGTATTCCCGAAGTTGCTGGCTGATTTCTCTAAGAATAAGTTCTGTTCTCTGAATTAACGACACCAGACGTAAATAGCGATCGCTTTTGAGCCAAGATAAAGCTATAATCCCCAAACGAACTTGCAGAAAGGTAAAGGACAAACCGATGGTAGGATAATGTGCTAGAGCTTGTTGGCAATAATTATTTGCAATTGCGGAATCAGGTTCTTTGTGGCAAAGCACAGTTCGAGCCAGAAAAAGGCTGGCATATCCATAACTACGACATTTATCAGCTAACAAATCTGCTGGAACATTTTTAAAAGCTTTTTCAATTGTTGTCTGTAAATCTATTTCTAGGATTAGCCAATTTTCTAGGAGTTGCCGCTGGTTTTTACGCCAATAAACTAAAGGCTCAGTAATTTTCCTAGACTGATAGCGATGGTTTAGTCTTAACCATAAGTCCCAGTCAGGTATCGCCTTCAGCTTGGTGTCAAATAATCCAATAACGTCAAAACAACTGCGACGTATCATTAAAGAGATCGAGCAAATTTGATTTGATTCCTTAATTAGCGAGTCTATTGCCGACGAATATTCTGGCTTGACTATCTTGCCTGTTGATTTACCCTGATGCTCGATCAGCATTAACCAGGAGTGAACAAAGCCTACTTCGGGATTGTGATCTAAGCAAGCTAACTGTTTCTGGAGCTTCGTCGGATGCCAAAGATCTCCAGCATTGATCCAAGAGACATACTTTCCAGTTGCTTGCAATATTCCTTGATTAAGAGTCTGAGCAATACCGAGATTGTCAGGAAAGAAAAATTTAAACCTTGAATCTTGCCTACCTTGGCACCACCTTACAGTTTGAACGTAATCATTACTGAAAACCAAGACCTCAAAATTAGTACATGTCTGTTGAAGAATACTATTGAGGGTAGCGGGCAAATACCTAATGCCATGATAAGCAGAGACAATTATGGAAACTGTCGGCAATTCTAAAGACATAGTTGTAGTGATATAGTGACGAGAAATATTGAGCGCTTTTTTGATCATCAAAGGCTCTATTTGTGCGCGCTTTGTCGCTTCGCATGTACTCTGACCATTGTTTAGCCCTGGCGGGCTTCTCCGCTTTGCTGCGTGCCTTGATGCGCGGCGTAATTAGTAACAGATAGCTGCATATATAGGAACAAGTTCTGATAAGTGACTTTATCCCAGTTATGGTTTACCGCAATATAATGCTGTGCTTTTTTAGCCATAGCCTGCAACAAATCTGGTTGCTCAATAGCATATTCTAACTGTCTTACTAAAGAATCTAATTGTCCTGATTTAAACAATAAACCACGATTGTCGTTTAGTAGTTGGCGATGGGCGATCGTATCACTGGCCAAAATTGGGATACCTTGCCGCATGACTTCCAGCATGGTCATTGATAAATTCAAATCGATTCCCGTTGATGGGTCTACAAATATACTGGAACTGCGGATTAGTTCTGCTAGAGCATTGCCTCTAATGTCCCCTAAAATGATAATGTTATCTTGGTTGCCTTGTAGTTTGGCGATGGACAGCAAATTACTAGCATATCCTGGATCAATATCAATTGCACCAGTTATAACCAGCCGCCAATTATAAAGCTGCAATTTTTGAAAAGCTCTAATCAATAGATCAATTCTGTGATCGGGTTCAATTTGACCCCAATAAAGTAAGTATTTTTGATTATGTAGACCAAGGGAACGATTACAGCTATCTCTATGGTTTAGAGGTAAATCATAACTCGCTGGAGCATTAGCAATATACTGAGGATAGATATCATATCGTTGACGAAAATAGTTAGTTAATGCCTTGGAAGTTACAATAATTTCGTTGGCATTGCGTACGGCAATTTTCTCCATGTGTGGCAATAATCCACGCCAAAGTCGACGCCATTTAGTTTGACGGCAGTCTAGCTGATGACAAGTAACCACAATTGATGAACCCGAGAAAAGCTGAGGAAACCACGAAAACCAAGCGGATGCCATACCGTGAATATGAATCACATCGTAATTTCCCAAAGTTGCCCAAATAGTATTTAGAGCGGAGTTGAGTAAAAAATTTAACTGTTTCCCTGGAATGGATAGTAAGGCAATTACTCTAATCTGATGATAGTAATTAATTGAGAAGCATGGCTGATGATAACTGGGTTGAACAAAGAGATCTACTTGATGACCTCTAGCTGCAATCTTGGGGTACAGTTCTTGGCAATAGCGATCGATTACTTCTGGCTTAACAGTTAGATCTTTCGCTCCTATAACGGCAATTTTCATTGGTATTATTTTAGTTGACAGGTCAAAATGTTAATCTCTACTAATAGGCATATGTCTCACAAGGGGAGTAGCTTGATACTATCCCTGCATGTATGCAGTAGCAGAAGTTTTAGAAATATTTAGACAATAGTTAAGTTGTTCATCTAGCCAATTATTAAAACTTAAATATTGAGCAAGGATATCGATTTATTCTGGTATTAGCGATCGCACAAGGTATTATTTAGGCTTAGTATAAGTCAGTTGACATAATTAGAATATTGATTGTACTTTTGGCGATTAATCCTGCTTCAATTTATTATTTGGAGTGAATAGAAATAAGCCATGATTTTTTATAAAATCTGGTAACATATCAGCTATTTAACTAGCCATTAGATATTGTTTGTATCTTTTTTATTCTCAAAATTATTACAGATTGTTTAGCAAAAAACATCATAAATAATATAAATCGTATCTGCCCTTTGGGTTGGTTCACTTACATTACACTTTGGTATATTTGGCTAGATAATTATTTTG
>JBCDEP010000007.1:0-68381 GCA_039179675.1 Cyanobacteria bacterium P01_G01_bin.67 | reverse complement strand
GAACAATATTTATAGTATTTAAATGAATTTTATGAACTAGATTTATGAATTATATGAATTGAAAATGAGCTACCTAACCTGTAAATTTATAATCAATCTCAATAAAAATATCTTGATTAATCTTCTGAAAAGCTTGAAACCGCAAAAATTGATGACTAAAGTTAATCCATCTAAATTTGCATCTATGCAATCTTAAAAACTTATAACTGCAATAAAACTTACTCGGCAATTGACTAAGATAATTGCTATGATTAGCGATGTTACAGAAATATCTGGCAGAGATAAATTTCCGATTTTGCTCATCTACAATAATCAATATAGTAAAAAGCGATCGCAAATCCTATCTAATAAATATAGAATTTTGCTTTTTACTGTTGCTCGATACTGGAATAAAACTGGAAATAAATTAGAATTACTTAGTCTAATCTATAGAAATAGGTTAGAAGCTAACAAAGAGAGGGTCTGTATGTAAAGGGATAATAGTTGCAGACTAGTTCTTACTTGCATCTGTCCTAGGAACTAATAATTAATTATTGATCAGAGAAGGTTGATTATTGCTTGTGGGGGACATGAATGTGGCACCCAAATTTAGAAGGCTTTTGCAGAATTGACAGCTTATGGATTTTGAAATGTTTACTGTGATGATTTTCACAATCCTTATTTCTTTTACGGACTGCAAGATTACAAAATATGGCTAGAAAATTCTAATTTTGCTGTTAAGCGTTTAGAGTTAGTAACTAAAGGGTTGTGCTGAGTAGAAGCTACACTACTCAGCAAAAGTAGTTTTTTGACAATAAACAATAATTTTTCAGCATTAAATATTTACGGAATGATTAATTAATAACTGACGTTACGCAAGACAAGGAAAAATTAATAATTACAATGAACGATACCAAAAGATAAGTTAGTCCCTGTTCCCTGTTCCCTGTTCCCTGGTCCCTATTCCCTATTCCCTATTACCATATTGATTAATGCGTAACATCAGTTAATAATCACAATCTATTAACTTCACTATCCCTTCAGCTATTTCATCAAGATGCGATGCTTAGAATCTCTTGGGCGGTAGCTTCAGGTTGTTCTAGGTGGGGAACATGACCACAGTTATCAATCCAGACAAGTCTACTATGGGGAATGCCTTGCTCAAATTTGGCTGCATCTTTGGTACCCAGAATTTTATCTTCTCTACCCCAAATAATCAGGGTTTCTTGTTCGATTTCAGAAATGCGATCGGCAAATGAACCATAACCGCCACTTTTAGTAAAGGCTATTAGAGCTTTATGCCAATCCTGGCATCGCAAATGAAGTGCCGCACAGATTTGGGCATCGTGACTAGCAAAACTTTTATCAAAATATGCCGCACGACTAATACTTTGACGAATCTTCGGGTTACGCAAGAATTCTGTGGCGAAATAATCTAGAGGAGGAAACATAAACTTGCCAATGGCAGGTTGTTTGGCTAAACCAGCACTATCTAACAAAATTAATTTCTCAACTGCATCTGGAAAAGTGAGGGTAAAGTCAATTGCTGCGGCACCACCCATAGAAGCTCCGACTAAAATTATAGGCTGCTTAATAATAGTTTTCCAGAAGTAATAAAGATGAGTTTTAATATTCTCTGGGTTGAGGGGAATCTCTAAATTGCGTTGGGTAAAGCCAAACCCTAGTAAGTCAACGGCATAAGTCGACTGTTTGGCAGCGAGAATGGGTAGTAAACGACGAAACTCCAGCAGGGAACTATCAAAGCCGTGTATTAACAAGATCGGTATGCCTGTGCTTCCCAGGTTGACAAAGGTAGTCTTAATCTCATCCTGGCTCAAAGATGTGGAAATCGATGCTTGCTTAATTTGTTTTGCCATCTCAACCGACGATGACTCAATTAAATTGACAGCTTCAGAAGGGAGACAACTGGGAAACATATAGTAAAGAGTTTTGATACTGTATTTTGCTAATCTTTAAATAAATTAACGCAAAATGTGGTTCTAATGATTAGAGAAAGCTAGAACAAAGCCTCAAATAGTTTAATTGGTGTTTGAAGAGATTAAATTACTCAGAGAGCAAAATTATTTTGGGTGATCGCCTTCTTAGCTAATTTAATTGGGGTAGCTTAATTGGACTTTAATTAAGATATTCTTAGCGATTAATCCTAGTACACATAATTATTGCTGGGTCAAAACTTTGGGCAGATCTTAGAGCGATCAACAACTTAAATCAGACAATGTTTTTGGCATATAGACGCGTTGCAACGTTTGCAATCGGGAAGGTAAAAAAGGACTGATTCCTAACATAGGTCAATTTCTATTAGGTTTTAAGATGAACAGTATCTAGAGCGAAATTCTAACGGCTTCCTGGCAGCAATTACGTGATGGCTTATTTATCAGTAACAGATTAAACTTAATGGTTAAAAAACAGATAGCTCCAGAACAGCAGCAAGCTCTGGATGAATTGAATCGGCAACTGCAACAAGAACCCCACAATACCGAACTTTATTACCGTCGTAGTGAACTTTTCTATTCTTGGGAAGACTATCGTTCGGGAATTAAAGACTTAGATCGAGTATTGCAGCGTAATGCTAAAGAGGCTCTGGCATATATGTTTCGAGGTTACGGCTATGGAAGATTACAAAATTTTCCGCAAGCTATTGCCGACTACACAGCAGCGATTAAGCTCTCTCCGAATTATGCTAAAGCATATTTTAATCGTGGCACTAGCCACAATCAGCTAAAACAATATCAACAGGCGATCGCCGACTTGAACCAGGCAATCAGTCTCAATCCTAACTACACTGATGCTTACTATAATCGCGCTCTAGCATACAATAAACTAGAGCAACATCAACAAGCGATCGCTGATTACACTCAGGTAATTAGTTTGCAACCCAATGACGAAGAGGCATATTATAACCGCGGCAATACCTTCAATATAACAAAGCAGTATCCTCAGGCTCTTGCCGATTACAATCAAGCAATTGCCCTCAATCCTCAAGATCTTGAAGCCTATTACAATCGAGCAAATGTTTACCATAAAACTCAAGACTATCCCAACGCGATCTCTGACTATACGCATGTAATTAAATATAATCCTCGTCATGCAGCCACACATTACAATCGGGGAACTAGTTATTTGTCTGCTCAAGACTATCAAAAGGCGATCGCTGATTTTAGTAGCGCCATTCGTCTCAACCCTGAATATGGAACAGCATATTACAATCGAGCAGTAGCGTACAATAAAACCAAAAAGTATCGCCAGGCGATCAAAGACCATCAAATGGCAATCAAACTAAAGCCAAATTATGCAGAAGCCTATGGCAATCTAGGTTTAGTTCAACACATTGTGGGGAAACAAGACGAAGCTCTTAAAAATCTTCAGCAGGCGGCAAAATTATTCAAAGAGCAAAATAATCTGGCTTTGTATAAATATGTGCAGGGTAAATTAAAAGAACTGCAATCAAATTAAACATCAACAACTAAACCTAAATATTAGAGACTTATAAGCTGTTGCGCTCAATTATCTTCTTGGATCTACCGATTTCCTCGAAATCTCATGTTTGTTTTAAGTAAATAAAGCAAATTAAAATATCTAGAATATTTAGTATATTTTCAGTTAGCTTGCATTACAATAATGCTGTAAATATTTTTATCAATTATATTCTCAAGCTATTGATAATGAAGAATTTGAGCAGCGCCTAGATAATCTAGAGCAAATGCAAAACCAAATACTTGATAATCAAGAAGCTATCAAACAATTAATAGAATAAAAAATAAAAGTAAAGGTGGATTTTATCCATTTTGTCTTAGCTTTTGTTTTTGTTATATATGTTTTGAGGATATTATCCATTCTTTTAAAGTAAACTTATAAAGAATAAAATTGTTATCTGCCTAATATAGCAGTTTTATTTAAATAGAATGGGTTCTATTTCTTGAAATTTGTTTATTGTTAAGGCGTAATTATAAACAATAGATGCTCCAAACATTAATAGAATAAATATCTATTATGATGATGACACAAGCCCTTATTGAGAGTTTAGTCATCATCAGTTAGCAACCTATGCTGTGAGATATCTTACTTGAACTAGCTTAAAAAGATTAAAAAATATTTAGATAACTCTTAATAGCAAGCTAGATAGATAACCCAAGTTTCAACCCTAATACAGCGTGAGCCACCATAATTAATAATGCCGCACTACCAACATAAGCATGAACTGTTCTCGCAGTTTCTTTGTTGCCAATAAATCCTGTAGCAGCAATCACCGCATTAACAGTTAGCAAGGCAATAACCACCGTACCTGTTAGAAAATGAGGACTTTCTAGAATAGGTTGTCCTTGCATCACTAGAGACAAGACACCACCTGTATATCCAGAAACTAAAAAGACATACATTAAAGGCGCAATCTTGCGGTGATCGGCTTTGTTTTTGACGGCTACTTCGACGTTTGTCGTGGCTAAAGTTCTTCCTCGCCATCCAGCTAATGCCACGGCACTACCCATAACGAATACCACAATCCCCATCATTACGGGATGCCCCCAATGAACGATTGGCTCTGGTGTTCCTAAACTACTAAACCAATCGGCGATCGGTTCGAGTGACGCTCTTAAACTACTCATTTTTTTTCTTATGCTTAACTAAACTTAATAAGTCTAATGATAACTATACATAAAACCAACTCTCGTTTAAGTCAGGATTGGTTGATATTTAGATTGATGATGGTATTTCGCAATAGGTTTTTCCAGTATCTTCTTCAAGATAGAATCACTCTTCGGCAACTACGGTAAAATCACCAGATCTCTCTGATGGAATAGCAGCAATAATGGCGTCAATCACTTTGGAGATGGGAATAATTTCCAACCCAATATCATCAGGCAAACTTTGTCCTTTAGGCACGATCGCTTTTTTGAATCCCAATTTCGCTGCTTCTTTGAGCCGTAATTCCATCTGAGAAACTAACCGTACCTGCCCTCCTAAACCCACTTCGCCAATCAAGACGGTGCGAGGATCGACTACCCGATCACGGAAACTGGCGACAATGGCGATCGCCACTCCCAAATCAGCGGCAGGTTCTCCCACTCCCAAACCACCGACAGAGGCAACATAAGCATCAAGTTTTGATAAGGGAACTCCGACTCTTTTTTCCAATACTGCCAGAATTTGTTGAAGACGATTATAGTCAATGCCAGTAGTTGAACGACGAGGGGAAGTATAGCTAGTGGGGCTAACTAATGCCTGCACCTCGACCACAATCGGGCGTGTTCCTTCACATGCCACCACAATCGAAGTACCAGGAGAAGCTTCATCACGATTACCTAAAAATAATTCCGAGGGATTATCTACCTCCACTAAACCCCCTTCTGCCATCTCAAAAATGCCAATTTCATGGGTGGCACCGAAACGATTTTTCACCGAACGCAATAGACGATGGGAAGCATAGCGATCGCCCTCAAAATAGAGTACTGTATCTACCAAGTGTTCTAAGACTCTCGGTCCAGCGATCGCTCCCTCTTTAGTCACATGACCCACAATTAAGAGTGTAATATTTTCTCTTTTTCCTACCTGCATTAATGCCGAAGTGCATTCTCTCACCTGGGCTACCGAACCAGGAGAAGATGTTAATGCCGCGAAGTGTAGAGTTTGAATACTATCAATTACCGCAACTTGCGGCTTCAAAGATTCCAGTTCACGCAATATTTCTTCTAAGTCTGTTTCTGGCATCACATAGAGATTATTCTCTTTTTTGGAGCTGTTGCCATTCTGGCTACCATTAGCTGCTGTTGCTTTAGTATCCGCCACATCTAAACGAGAGGCTCTCAATTTTACCTGTTGTCCCGACTCCTCTGCCGAAACATAGAGAATTCGCGGCAAATTATAAGAGAGCTTGTTTGCCACCTGTAACAGTAAAGTTGATTTACCAATGCCAGGATCTCCTCCAATCAGTACTAAAGAACCAGGAACAACTCCTCCCCCCAAGACGCGATCAAATTCTCCGTACCCAGAAGGAAACCGTTCTTGAACATCATTATTAATCTCCGAAAACTTCAGCGAGACTCTTGGTTTAGCTGCTCCTGATACCTTATTATTAGAGCGGGTTCCCGACTGCCATCCTCCACGGCTATATCCTCCCCCAGAAGATACCTCCACTGGCTCTTCAGAAATGGTGCCAAACTCATTACAGTCTTTACATAATCCAAACCATTGACTATATTCAGCAGCACAATTGTTGCAGACATAGATTTGTTTTGCTTTAGCCATTACCTTAAGAAAAATTAGAGAATTGAAGAAATAAGAAGATGAGTAAGTAAACTTGACTAAGTAACATAATCTCAATCCTAAGAAACTTTAAAAGCCTCAAAGATAAATTAAATCTGAAAAAACTCCTCAATTGTGCGAATTGTTGGGCTAATCACCGTAGAATATACCATTAGACCTATGAGAAGATGCTAATTGAATAGCTAGTGCAATGAAGCATTAGAAATCTATCTTAAATATCGGTAATTTTACTTAAAAAAGGAGCGTATAGTAATTTGGAAACCAATAAAGAAAAAATTTTAGTGGTAGATGACGAGGCTAGCATCCGTCGTATTCTCGAAACTCGCCTCTCAATGATTGGCTATGACGTTGTGACGGCGGCTGATGGAGAAGAAGCATTGGAAACATTCCGCGTTACTGAACCTAGTCTCGTAGTTTTAGACGTGATGATGCCCAAGTTGGATGGCTATGGTGTTTGCCAAGAGTTACGCAAAGAATCTGATATACCCATTATTATGCTAACTGCTTTGGGGGACGTGGCAGATCGCATCACAGGCTTAGAATTGGGTGCTGATGATTACGTAGTTAAACCTTTTTCTCCCAAGGAACTAGAAGCCAGAATTCGTTCCGTACTGCGCCGAGTAGAAAAAAATGGTGCTCCTGGTATTCCCAGTTCAGGAGTAATTCATGTCGGCTCGATTAAGATTGATACCAATAAGCGTCAGGTATACAAGGGCGATGAGCGGATTAGGCTCACAGGAATGGAGTTTAGTTTGTTAGAGTTGTTGGTAAGCCGTTCTGGGGAACCTTTTTCTCGTTCTGAGATCCTACAAGAGGTTTGGGGCTATACTCCTGAGCGTCATGTCGATACTCGCGTGGTAGATGTTCATATTTCCCGTCTCCGTGCCAAGTTAGAAGACGACCCCAGCAATCCTGAATTAATTCTGACTGCAAGAGGTACTGGCTATTTATTTCAACGTATTTTAGAAGCGGGAGAAGAGTGAGTTAAAGGGATGAGTAATGAAGTATGAAGGATGAGAAAGCTAAGAGCTGAAAGCTAAGAGCTAAAAGCTTTAAAAATGAATAAGAGAGATGCTAACTACATACTTAGGTTGTTGCCTTTTCTCGCTGGAGGATTAGGCGGCTTTTTGCTGCTAATTAATCGCTTGTTTACAGTCCAAATTACCGATTCCCAGGCACGTTCGGATGCTTTGGGGATAATTGAGGGGGCAGTATTAATCTTGGTAGGTTTACTGTGGCAGCAAATCCAAGCCAGAACGCCTGACACAGTGGATCTAATTGGTGAGACAGGTTTAGAACTGAGTGCAGAACTTTCAGAAACAGCTCAGACTGAGTTAGCCTGGGCATCTCATTTATTGCTGACTAATACGGTAACGCGATCGCTAGTGGTTTATTATGATGGCAAAACCATCTTAAGACGTGGTGTTTTGGGTAATAATGCGCAAGTAAAGCCTGGAGTGATTTTACAGCGAGTTCTTTCTCAAGGGAAGCCCGTTTATCTAGTTAATCTCAATCTTTATCCAGGGAAGATTGAGTTCGATTATCTACCAGAGAATACTCAGGGAGTTATTTGCCAGCCGATAGGTAACCAAGGGGTGCTAATTTTGGGTGCTAATGCGCCTCGTAGCTACACCAAAAAAGATGAGCAGTGGATCGAAGGCATTTCCGATAAGTTAGCCGTAACACTAAAACTTACAAAAGAGAATTAATCTATCCCAACTTTATTTTGTAGCTGAACTCTCGGTTCTAGTTAAAGGCAGATTTAGCCATTGACTTAGTTCCTGCGCCAACCACCTTAATTCTATAGTAGCTGGATCGTAGCTGTAGGTAGCCTTAGCTGATGCACTTGCCGTCCCTACAGAACTAGTTATTTTGAAAGGCTTTCCATCTGCCCACAGTACGACTTCGGAGATAACAGGGGTCGTTTCGCGATCTGTGACCATGTTCCAACCAGATTGGACACACTCTATTGCGGTTAAGTTTTTTCTGGAGGTTGGTTGCTGCTTTTGGTATCTAAACTTGAGACATTCGTAGGTCAGGCTAATTTCTTGAAAGTTGATGCTCAATCTGGTGTAACCCTTGCAGTCAAAAATAATTTTGCCAATCAAGCCCAAGCCACAAGCCCAAAAAGGAATGGAAAAGATGAGAAACACCAAATTAAACGGCAGAGGAATAAATAAAGCACCTCCAGTCCAAACCACTAAAAAAAGATTCCAGAATAAGGCAAAGAAAATTAATCCGAGGCTTTCCCATCTAAAACCTGCACCAGGAATTATCACATTTATTTCATCTACCGTCCTGTGCAACACAATTTTACTAAAGGCTGGTTGTTTAACAATTACTGCTTCCAGGTTAGTTATCTGGGGTTGTTGCAAAGTCTGTAAAGCTCTAGTTGCCGAATCAAAACGGCGATCGCAACTTGGTTCAATTAACTGGTTCAACCAGCGAATCAAAGCATAATTAAGCTGAACTGATGGTTCAAAGACAATTTTGCCAGCTTTACTGGGCAATTCTGCGGGATGTTTTCCTGTAGCCAAATGAATCAAAGTGGCACCCAAACTGTAGAGATCTGATGCTGGGGTAGTTTTGCCGCCAAATTGCTCTGGAGGCATATAGCCGTAGGTACCAACTACCGTAATAGTCCCGCCGTCGGTGGCGGCGACGTTTTTAACTGCGCCAAAATCGATCAGATATACTCTGCCAACACTATTGCCTGTTCGATCGCCAAGTAAAATATTACTCGGCTTGAGATCTCGATGAATTATTGATGGTTGTTGCTGGTGAAGATATTGCAAAATATTAAGTAAGGCGATCGCGATTTCCGTGATCTCTGATTCAATAAAAGTTCTGCCTGCTTTGAGTGCAACTTCTAATGATGGGGCTGCGATATATTCTTGAACTAGGGCAAAACCTTTACAGTGAGGTAAATCTAGTTCAAAGTAATCTAAATAGTTAGGAATTGCAGGATGGTTGATATTTTGCAAAGTTTTAGCTTCTCGTTCAAACAGCTTAAACTCTGACCAGGGAGCATCTAGACCAAACTTCAGTAATTTAATTACGACTAACTCATTTGTGTCAAAATTTTTTGCCAGCAGAGTTTCTCGACCGCCTCGTTGACTTAGCTGGGATTGAAGTTGATAAATTTCGTTTAAAATACTGCCCTGCATCAATGAATCGCAATTTCGACCTGATAATTACAGGTTTCCCAGAAAAGACATTTTAATACACAACTAGATCGACATAATCAATCAATATTAAGTAGCGATCGCCTTAAGTCTATTTCCAAGCCAATTGATAACAAAACGAGAGTAATCAAATTTATCAAGAAGTGACATTAAAACATTTAGCGTAGCTGCTTAAGCTTCTGGTTAGCAAAATCCATCATGGCTACTGCATCATCATAAACGGTGGTTTGAGACTTAACTTTTTCTAATTGATTAATAATCGTTAAAATATCTCTGGCAGTGCGATCGCGATTATGGGGAGCTATAGATTTCGGTAAATTAGTAATCATCCGTTGGGCTAAATTGTAAGCCTGTTCTGATTCCTGCTCTTCCTGCTGACGAATTCGCATCTCGCCTAATTCTGCTTCGTAGTTTGCCAATAACGTTTGTGTTTCCAGATAGCTCGCATCCTCTAAAGGCAACCGCTCCAAAATAGTGACTGCTCGCCGTAAAAGATTGATGCATTCTTGCCAGCGATTTACCGAATGAGCTTGAGCGCCACAGCAATAATTTTGTTGGTGCGATCGTTTCCAGCCACTAAACCAGATACCTGACGAAAATCTCTCAAATAGGCGTCATAACTGGCAGCTGCTTGTTCTTTGGCTAAGGTACGAGCTGGAAGTTGATTTAACTGATCTAGTCCTGCTTGCCAGGTTGATATTGCCTGTTGTTTAGCAGTGGTATCTTTAGACTGCTGATAGTTTAGTTTCGCCTGCTGAATCTCCTGCTTAGCATGCTCTAACTTAGTAAAGGCGTTAATCTCTTGAAAAATTTTGGCGTCCATCCGCCCTACTTTTGCCCGAGCCGCTTCAAACTCATCTAAGGTAAATTTCCAGCCAAAACTAAAAAAGGTACGATACATCTGGAGTTCATAACCGAGAAACCACACAGGTAAAGCATCTAAATTTTGTTGAGCCTGATTAACTTTTTCCTGCCCCAGTTTTAAATCTTCTAAGCTCGTGGCACGATTAACCAATTGATCCGCCTGTTCTACCTTGGCGATCGCCTGCCGATAGTTTCGATCCATCCTCAAACCTGATAGACTACCTAATCCCAGAGCAATCTTGGTCATCCACCAAAAAGTACTAGGAGAGCGATTAACCCGAACTTCTTTCTTGGCGGCTTTAGAATCAAAATCAAGAAATAAATCGCTAATTAAATCCTTTAACTCTGCCTCGGTGACTGGAGTTCCTTTGGTGGAATTTAATTGCTGGATTCGTTTCAGCGCAACTTTTTGGCTAACTTCTCCTGCAACGGGATCTTTCGCGGCAGCTTGTTTAATTGCGGCAGCCAGAATTTCATAACCTTTGTTATTTAATCGTAGGGGCATAAAGACACTAAGTATTCAGGTGAGTTCCTGTCCTTAGTGTTCCCTTCAGATGGTCGCTGATTAACCAAGTTTAATCTATTTTGAAAACTTGAGATTGTTACTGCCAAATGGGAAGTAATCTTACTTTATAAGATTAAGAAACATTAAGGCGATCACTTGGAAATTAATCAGGCAATAGCCTCTTGGATTAGGCAGATTCTGGTTTGCGATAAGAAGCAGGATGAACAATTAATTCCGCAGTAGAACGTTTCTCAACCATCTCTTCAGTAATCGTGCATTGATGGACATCTTCACGGGAGGGAATCTCATACATAACGTCTAACATCAATTCTTCGACAATACCGCGCAAAGCTCTAGCCCCAGTTTTACGACGATAAGCTTCTTTCGCCAAGGCTTTAATCGCCCCTTCAGTAAACTCAAGCTCAATGTTATCCATTCTCAAAAGCTTTTGATATTGCTTAACAATGGCATTACGGGGTTGAGTTAAGATTTGGACTAAAGCAGCCTCATCCAGTGATTCTAGTGCCGCAGTTACGGGGATGCGTCCCACAAACTCAGGAATCATGCCAAATTTGACCAGGTCATCTAACTCCAACTTTTGCAAGATATCAGCGGTGCGCTTTTCCTTGGCTGCTGTTTTTTCTCCTTTTTGGATAAAGCCGATGGATTTTTTGCCCATCCTTCTTTCCACTACCTTGTCTAAGCCGACAAACGCCCCACCGCAAATAAACAAAATATTTTTGGTATCAATTTGAATACAGTCTTGATAAGGATGCTTGCGTCCTCCTTGAGGAGGCACATTCGCTACCGTCCCCTCTAACATTTTTAGTAAAGCTTGCTGTACTCCTTCTCCCGAAACATCACGGGTAATCGAGGCATTTTCACTTTTGCGAGCGATTTTATCAATTTCATCGATATAAATAATGCCACGCTGAGCTTCTTCGACATCCAAATCAGCAACTTGCAGTAGCCGCAATAAAATATTTTCGACATCTTCTCCGACATATCCCGCTTCCGTCAGAGTCGTGGCATCAGCAACAGCGAAGGGTACCTGTAGTACTTTAGCTAATGTTTGAGCCAGCAAAGTCTTCCCACATCCCGTAGGACCAATCAAAAGTACGTTCGACTTCTGTAGCTCAACAGGGTCTTCAGCATCCTTACTTTTGTTGGTAATACTGAGCCGTTTATAGTGGTTGTAGACCCCAACTGAAAGTACTTTTTTGGCTTCTTCTTGACCAATTACATGCTCATCAAGACACTTCTTAATTTCTATAGGTTTGGGAATGTCGCCAAAAGAAATGCCACCCGCTTTTTTACTTCTTTTCTTGGGTGGCTTGGCTTCAGAATTCCCCGATACAGCAGCCGAAGACACTACTGCACCGTCCTCGATCAACTCCTCATCTAGAATTTCGTTACACAGTTCAACACATTCATCACAAATGTAAACCCCAGGACCAGCAATAAGTTTCCTGACCTGCTCTTGAGATTTACCGCAAAACGAACATTTCAGATGGGAGTCGTATTTAGACATATAGACCTCGTACTAATAGAGCAAATTTAGGTAGTAGGTGAGTTGGTCGCGTTCGACTTAGTTATGACCTTATCGATTAAGCCATATTCCACTGCGTCTTCTGAAGACATATAGAAATCTCTTTCGGTATCGGCAGCTATTTTATCAAAGGGTTGACCAGTATGTCCTGCAATCAATTCATTCAATTTTTGCTTGATATACAAGATTTCTTTAGCTTGGATTTCAATATCTGTAGCTTGACCTTGGGCACCACCGAGGGGTTGATGAATCATGATCCGCGAGCTGGGTAAAGCCATTCGCTTACCTTTCGCCCCGCCAGATAGTAAGAAAGCTCCCATGCTAGCAGCAATACCATAACAAATTGTTACCACGTCTGGTTGGATTTGCTGCATGGTATCGTACATTGCCATCCCTGAATATACTGAGCCGCCAGGAGAATTGATATAAATCTGGATATCTTTTTCAGGATCTTCTGCTTCCAGATATAGTAGCTGAGCTACAACTGAATCGGCTACTTTATCATCGATAGGCGTACCTAAGAAAATAATCCGCTCCCGCAGCAGACGAGAATAAATATCAAAAGCTCTTTCTCCAACGCCCGACTGTTCTACCACCATGGGTACAACGTTTGCCTCAGTATGCACTGAGTTGATTTGGGGCTTATTTTTGCCAACGAGAAAGCCATAAGGCGAATACGATTCCAGCATAGATTTCTGCTAAAAAGTTGATCTCTATTTAATTTATATACATACGCGTTTATTTGCTGGCAACAATTAGAAACTAATTGCTCATAGCACTGTCTTCATTATGACTCAACTCTCAACATCAGTATCGGAGGGTAAAGTTTACTAACAAAAGTTGCTTAAGAATATTGGCAGCAACCTCTGACTAATTTACAACTTCAGGACTAAGATAATTGAAGTCAGGTTGACCAGAGGAAAATCAGCTGACTGTAATGTTTTGGCTTAAGTTGGCGTTGTCTCAAACCACCCCCTCAATCTGCCTCATGTTTAGTTTTATAAAGACAAGGCTGCTGCACTCAATTAGTCTAGTTGTCGACAATTTCAAGCCGCGATCGCTTATTCAGAATCAGTAACAACTTCGACTTCAGCAGTTTCGACTTCAGCGTCATCCGCCTCATCTTCTGATTCAGCCAGTGAACCTTCGGGAACTAGTTCCACTTGCGCTTTCTCTCGCAAAAAGTTAAAAGTGTTTTCGCTTAATAGATCACTGGTAACCATCTCCAGTAAACGCTCTTCATCAACTTCCTGTCCAGTAAGTTGCGGTCTAATTTCAGCAATTTTGGCGTCTATAGCTGCTTGATCAGGTTCTAAGCCTTCTTTTTTGGCAATTTCATCAATAATTAATGATTTTTGCAAATTAGCTACCGCTTCAGGACGAGCGTTATCTCGCAACATAGGAACATTATCGGAGTTAAATAACTGTCTGACATCCAATCCCATTTGCTGCATTTGCATTAAGGTTTTGGTCAAAACATTGGTAACTTCCTCCTGAACCAAAGATTCTGGTAGCTCTACGGTGTTTTCTGCCAGCAGAGCATCGGCGATCGCCGCATTTATATTGCTCTTGGTTTGGTCTTCTGCCTGTTCTTTAAACTGCTTTTCTAACGACTCTTTATAGGCATCGAAAGTCTCAAACTCATCGTCACTGACCTCTTGAGCAAAATCATCGTCTAATGCTGGCAACTCCTTCGTTTTCAGTTCATTAAGAGTAATGCTAAAGATGGCTGGCTTACCTGCCAAATCTTCTTGCGGATAGTCTTCAGGAAAAGTAACCTCAACCTCTTTGGTTTCTTCTGGTTTCATGCCGACAATTCCTTCGACCATCCCTGGAATCAGCTTTCCTTCAGCTATTTCTACTTGAAAGTTGGTCGCGCTACCGCCTTCGATTTCCTGACCCTCTTCTCCTTCCGCAGTTAGAGTTCCCTTAAAATCAATAAACGCTTCATCCCCCATTTCTGCTGGACGATCTTCAACGGGAACCAAATCGGCTTTTTGTGCCCGACGTTGTTCAATAAATTCGTCAACTTTCTCAGGTTGATAAACTATTTCTTCGGCTTTGACACTGAGGCTGTTATAGTCAGCTAGCTCTAAGGTTGGAGGAACATCCACAGCGATGGAGAAAGTTAACGCATCTCCAGGATTGTAAGCACCCAAAAGCTCATCGAAGTTAGAGCGTAGATTGGGCTGTCCTAAAGCTTCAATTGATTCTTGCTCAATCGCATCTTGTAAAGATTTTTGAATTAATTCTTCCAGCGCGGCAGCCTTAATTCTTTCGTTACCAATTCTTTGCAATAAAACTCGGCGTGGCACCTTTCCTTTGCGAAACCCAGGAATGTTGCTGGAGCGAGAAAGGTTCTGCACCATCTTTTCGTAGGCACTGCGAGATGCTTCTGGGGCAATTTCTATGTTTAAGCCAACTTGACTTTCAGGAAGTCTCTCCTGGGTTACTTTCATCGATGCTAATATCTCAAAATTACTTGTTAATCAATTTTATGGTGAATCTAGAGGAGAATGAACTTAAAGTAAGCTTAAAACTAGCAGCTTTGGGCTGATTAGCAATTGCTAGCAAACATCACTGAAGTATCTACTGTGTAATAGTTAATGGGACAATTAACTACAGTTTCTCCCTACAAGCCAATAGTCATAATAGTATATCTATCGAACTAGCTAGATCATTTTCTTTTTGATGATGGCGATCAATTCTTCATTTTTTTCCTCATTCATGGTTCATGGGAAGTTAATAACTAGAGTATTTTTGTATCAACACATTGGGTTCTAATCCTGGTAATCTTTAGATATGATCGGGAACATCGTGATAACATTGAGCTGTTTAAACGAAGTATAAGTTAATCAAGGAATAAATAACCTGCAAACTTCATTAGTAACAAGTAAGGTAGGTTGAGAAACTTAGTTATTATAGATGCTTGCTTCGCTTCAGGATATTTCCACTTATTTCTTGATTCAAATTAGCGACACGCCAATTGTAAAGATTTGTAAGTAAAATTTATAAGTAAAATTAAGCTCGCCACAGTGAAAAAGACTTAAACTAAAGGATCAATCAGTCATCAAGCAAATTCGAGGAGGTAAATGTAATTGTCTAATAAGGTTGTGAATGTAGCTATTTTGGGAGCTACAGGTGCGGTAGGAAAGGAACTATTAGAATTATTGGCGGAACGGAAGTTTCCGCTCAAAAACTTAAAGCTGCTGGCTTCTCCTCGTTCCGCAGGAAGCAAGATTACCTTTCAAGGAAGAGAAATAACCGTAGCAGCCGTCAATGAGAATTCTTTTGAAGATGTAGATATTGTCTTGGCATCTGCTGGAGGCTCTACCTCCAAGACTTGGGCAAGAGCAGCAGTGGCAGCAGGAGCTGTTGTTATCGATAACTCTAGCGCTTTTCGGTTGGATGACAATGTTCCCCTGGTGGTGCCTGAAATTAATCCTGAAGCGGCGGCTAAACATCAAGGAATTATTGCCAACCCTAACTGTACTACTATTTTGATGGGTGTAGCAATTTATCCTCTACATCAGGTACAGCCCATCAAAAGGGTTGTGGTTGCTACTTATCAGTCGGCATCAGGTGCAGGTGCCAGGGCGATGGCAGAAGCTAAAACCCAAGCGCAAGACATCCTAAACGGTAAACAGCCTCAAGCTGAAATATTACCCTATCCGATTGCTTTCAACTTGTTTCCTCATAACTCCCCCCTCAACGAGCAGGGATATTGCGAAGAGGAAATGAAAATGGTTAATGAAACCCGCAAGATCTTTAATGCGCCAGAAATAAAAGTAAGCGCAACCTGCGTTCGAGTTCCGATTTTAAGAGCCCACTCTGAAACAATCAATCTGGAATTTGAACAACCATTTGATGTCCAACAAGCTCGGGAATTAATTGCTGCTGCACCAGGGGTTAAACTGGTAGAAGATTGGCAGAGTAACTATTTTCCCATGCCTATTGATGCAACTGGTCAAGATCCTGTCTTGGTAGGTAGGATTCGCCAGGACATCTCTCACGATTGCGGTTTAGAATTATGGCTTTGTGGTGACCAAATTCGCAAAGGTGCAGCGCTAAATGCGATCCAGATCGCAGAATTATTATTGGAAAAGAATTTACTAATGAATGCTGATTCTGTAGTCAGCGTTTAGTCGACATTTTAATCCTCAAAATTTGGATCAGAACAATGAGAAGTCAGAAAGAGATAGATGCGTGAAGAACCTTTTGGAAGAGTAATCACGGCAATGGTGACTCCATTTGCCGCAGACGGGAGTGTCAACTATGGAGTTGCTGAGAAGTTAGCAGTGCATCTTGTGGATCATGGTAGTGATAGTCTAGTAATTTGTGGTACCACTGGGGAGTCCCCAACCTTAAGTTGGCAAGAAGAATATGAGCTGTTTAAGATCATTAAGCAGGCAGTTGGAGAGCGGGCTAAAATTATTGCGGGCACTGGCTCTAATTCAACTACTGAGGCGATCGCCGCTACGGAGAAAGCTGCTAAGCTGGATCTACACGGTTCTTTGCAGGTAGTACCCTATTACAATAAGCCGCCGCAATCTGGGCTGTATGAACATTTCGAGGCGATCGCCAAAGCTTGTCCAGACCTACCTATGATGCTTTACAATGTTCCAGGAAGAACTGGATGCAACCTTGAGCCAGAGACAGTAGCGAATCTAGCGCAAATTAGCAATGTGGTGGCAATTAAAGAGGCTAGTGGTAACATAGAGCAGGCCTGTAAAATTAGGTGTCTGACTCCTGCTAATTTTGCCATTTATTCAGGAGAGGATGCTTTAACTTTGCCCCTTTTAAGCATCGGCAGTTCTGGAGTTGTTAGCGTGGCATCTCATTTAGTGGGTCAGCAAATGCAAGATATGATTGAAGCGTTTGCGATCGGAGATAATCAGCAAGCAACCGCAATCCAGCTCAAGCTTTTCCCTTTATTCCAAGCATTATTTGTGACTACTAATCCGATTCCTGTTAAAACAGCATTGAATTTACAAGGATGGGAGTTAGGAAAGTTGCGAACACCTTTATGTGAGCTACAATTAAATCTACTAGAAAATCTAAGAGCAGTTTTACGAGAACTAAGTTTAATTTAACTCCTATTATTCTAAATAAATTTGATACCTTGAAAATTATTCACTGAGTAAAAAAAGCAAGCTTTTAAATATTTGAGATTGTCAGAAAAGCTAAATATTGATACTACTACTTAGTACTTGTCAGAACTTTGTCGACCCAAAACGTTAGAGATTTTGGTAAGTAATGTAAAAGATCGTTGGCTACCAAGAAATTTATAGCTAGTATTAGCAAACTAAAAAGAGTATTTCATAAGATAATTTTATATTCCTTAGAAAGCACTACAAAAAACAAGATTCTAAGGCAAATTTACAGTTTTTATTGAGTAAATAAAAAAAGCACGAATAACCAATTACAACGAAACCCTATGAGCAAAGTAATCAAAAAAAACCAAAAGCCAACCGTTAAAATTATTCCTTTAGGAGGATTGCATGAGATTGGTAAAAATACCTGTGTTTTTGAATATGAAGAAGAAATTATTCTCTTAGATGCGGGATTAGGTTTCCCCTCGGATCAAATGCACGGCATTAACATTGTTTTGCCTGACATGACATACCTCAGAGAAAATTCTCATCGTATCAAAGGCATGATAGTGACTCATGGTCATGAAGACCATATCGGTGGTATTGCCTATCATCTTAAGCAATTTGATATCCCTGTAATCTATGGTCCTCGCCTAGCAATGTCTCTTTTGAGCGATAAACTAGAAGAAGCTGGAGTCAGCGATCGCACTACTCTCAAAAGCGTACTACCCAGAGATATTGTCCAAATCGGTAAACATTTTCGTGCAGAATATATTCGCAATACTCACTCAATCGCCGATAGCTTTAGCGTGGCAATTCACACTCCTATCGGAGTAATTATTCATACCGGGGACTTTAAGATCGACCATACTCCCGTTGATGGAGAACACTTTGATCTTCAGAAAATAGCTGAGCATGGCGAGAAAGGTGTATTGTGTCTGTTGAGTGATTCTACAAATGCGGAAGTACCAGGGCATACTCCCTCAGAGCGTTCTGTCTATCCCAATCTCAATCGCATCTTTGGTCAAGCGGAAGGGCGTTTAATGGTAACTACCTTTTCTTCTTCAGTACATCGCGTCAACATGATTTTAGACCTAGCGCAGAAGCACGGTCGTAAAGTTGCGGTGGTTGGACGCTCGATGCTTAACGTAATCGCCCATGCCCGCAAGTTAGGCTATATTCAATGCCGTGATGATATTTTTGAACCACTACGTTCAGTTAATCGTTTACCAGAAAATAAAGTTCTCATTCTGAGCACAGGCTCTCAAGGTGAAACCCTCGCCGCTATGACCCGTATATCAAGGGGTGAGCATCGCCAAATTAGAGTAAGAGAGGGGGACACAATTGTCTTTTCTGCCAACCCGATTCCTGGTAATACCATCGGCGTGGTCAATACGATAGATCGCTTGATGATGCAGGGCGCGAAAGTAATTTATGGTCGTCGTGAAGGAATCCATGTTTCAGGTCATGGTGCTAGAGAAGATCACAAATTAATGCTTAATTTAACTAGACCAAAGTTTTTTGTCCCTGTTCACGGCGAACATCGGATGTTAGTCGAACACGCTGGGATGGCACAAGCAATGGGAATTCCCGAAGAAAATATTGTGATCATCAAAAACGGTAACATCATTGAGCTTACCTCAGATAGTATTGGCATGAACGGAGAAGTTCCTTCAGGGATTGAGCTGGTGGATCGCGCAGGAATCGTCCAAGATGATGTAATGAAAGAAAGACAGCAGTTAGCTGAAGATGGAGTGGTTACCGTGGCAGCGGCAATTGATTGGAGTGGTAAATTAGTTGCTGCTCCTGGATTACACTTGCGTGGAGTCGTAACTTCTGTCGAACAAACCTTGCTGCAACAGTTAGTGAATCGCACTGTCGAAAGAATTTTAAGCGATCGCTGGGACGATTTTTCTACCGTTAGAGATGGGGAACCCGAAGTGGACTGGACTGGAATTCGTTTAGAAATTGAAGGAGGATTGCAGCGTTTGATTAAACGAGAATTACGTAGTCGTCCTTTGGTAGTATTTATGATGCAAACACCAGAAAAACCAGCAACTAAAACCCGAGCAACAAGAAGAAGAAGACGTTCTAGTTCGACTGCTCCCAGCAACTCTAATCCTGCCCCTGTAATTTCTAGTCGTAAGTAACCTGAGCTTCAGAACTTTTCTGCCAACATTTCTGGTTAGGATGTATCGTTAGCCGATATTTCAGGATTATTCAAGATTAATTAAGCGTTATCTCTTATGAGAGGTAACGCTTTTCATTAGCAAATAAAATTGTCAATAGGATTAAAATATAAAGTTCAGAATTTATTCTTGATTGTCGCTACTCATCAATTAAAAATTACAAATAATGGTTTCGACAGATACCTTCGTTTTTGATTGAGTCAATTTAACGAGGTAGGTTAATAGGTAGATTTGTGGCAGGAATATTGACGTTGGGACGACTAGGAATGTTTTGTGCCGTTGCCGATTGAGAAGATGATTGCTGAGAAATTTGACTGGTACCATTGACAGCTCCATTTTGCTGCACAATAGTCCTCGATGTTTGCTGCTGTACCACAGGAGATTGTTGAATCACTGGCTGCTGTTGAATTACGGGGCGCTGTTGAATAATAGGGGGTTGTTGAACAATTTGAGGTGCAGCTTGAGGAGCGCGAATAATGGGGGCAGGAGCAGAACCAGGGGGCAAACAATTAGAAATACAAAGATGGAGAGTATTGCCGTTAGCATTATTTGTTCCCAGATTAAAATCAGGTTTACTTGGTGCTGCCGGAACAGGAACAGGAACTTTTTGCTGAATTATCTGAGGCTGAGGTTGTTTACTTTTGAGCAAACCACCTAATGCGCCTGAAACTATTTCTAAAATTTGTGCTGATGCGGGTTGGGGTTGCGCAATAGTAGCTAGGCTTGCAGTTAAGGCAATGATTAATCCAGTGTTGAATTTACGATTTTTGTTAGTCATTGTTCCGTCTCACTTACTAAACTGTATTTGTTTGATTATTTATCTAGTAGGTTGAGAACCAATAACTTATGCACTAGTGGGATCTAATTGGCGTAAATCCGCTCGATTGAGGGAAATTATTAGTACTAGAAGTAGACTTTAAGAGATTTGAACCTATTTTTCGTATTTCCCAGAGATATCTTGGAACAAGAGAATTGTGGATGGTATCTGTTCCCAGCACTTGGTTGTGAGCAGACAGTATTATAGTGCGTAATTATAATGCGTAAATTATGTATCCGTTAATCCTAATGTAGTGCTGCCCTCAAGTTGGAGCAATCTGTTTAAATCAAGATCGATGATTCTTCAGCGTCTAAAATTGACCAAATTTTCTGCATCAAAATGTCTAATCCTAGACGAGTAACTGCCGAGATATGGAAAATCGGCACAGGAGTTAATTCCTGTAATTCAGTAGTAATTAATTCTAAGATTTCTTCGTCAACCGCATCTATTTTATTCAAGGCAATAATTTGTGGACGTTCGGGTAAGCCATGACCATAGGCTTCTAATTCTTGCTGAATAGTTTGATAGTCACTTAGAGGATTGTCCGCCGTGGCATCAATTAAATGGAGCAAGACACGGGTTCTTTGAATATGACGTAAAAAATCATGACCTAAACCAATACCCTCAGAAGCGCCAGCAATTAATCCAGGGATATCAGCAAATACTGTTCCGTCTCCAGTTGGCTTGCGGACTACTCCCAAATTCGGTACTAGTGTAGTAAAGGGGTAGCTAGCAACTTTGGGTTTAGCAGAGGATAACGAAGAGATTAAAGTAGATTTTCCCGCATTAGGTAAGCCAATAATGCCTACTTCCGCAATTAGTTTAAGTTCTAAACGCAAGCGTTTTGTCTCCCCTTCTAAGCCAGGTAGGGCATGTTCTGGCGCGCGATTGCGATTACTCAAAAAATGTTTATTGCCTAAGCCTCCTTTTCCGCCTGCGGCAACGCAAAGAGTTTCTCCGTCAGTGGTCAAATCACCAATTAATTCACCCGTATTAACATCGGTAATCAGTGTGCCACAAGGAACTTCAATCAGGCGATCGCTACCTTTGGCTCCTGTACAATTATTTGGTCCTCCCTTTTTGCCGTTTTCTGCCTTGAAAATGCGAGCATAGCGAAAATCAAGTAGGGTTTGTAAGCGATTGGATGCTGTCAGAATTATAGACCCCCCCCAACCGCCATTACCCCCCGCTGGACCTCCCGCTGGAACATATTTTTCTCGTCGGAAGGCTACCATACCATCGCCACCTTTTCCCGCGACTACTTCTATTTCTGCTAAGTCGATAAATTGCATTAATAAGTTTTAAATATCTAGATAATAATAATTGTGTTGTGGGGTGTGTTGTGGGAATCAAACTTGATCTAAAGCTTATAGTCCCAGATTTTGGAGCTTGCAAATAGCTATAAACTTAAAGTGTCAAAACCCTCTACAAATTACTTAATGTATTTTGTAACATCTTCACCACATTCATCAGCCAAGTAAGAAAGTGAGCGAAAACGCAACATCGTAAACTGCTCGTATAAAGGATTTAACTTACAAAGAGGGGGAATGTGAGCTACCTTGCGCCCAAATAAATTAATATCCCGTTCAAAAGGACACTGTGGTGGAATTACTTTACAGACAAATTTAGCTAAACGAGGATCTTTAACTTCCATTCCTTCCAGCCAATCTTTAACAGGATACAGTACATCTATTCCTGCTTTAGACTTTTCAGGCGGTGAGGTTAGGGGGGAGGCTGCTGCTGTATTTGGCTGTTCTGCTTCTGGTTTGTAGAGTGTGTTTTCTAGGGACTTAAGAGCTTCAACTTCAATATCTAAAGCTTCACTGAATTGGAGTAAAAGGTTATATTCTGGCTCAGAGTAGACTCCATCAGCTACCGCAACTAGTACCGCAGTACGGAGGAAGTTTTCTGCTGTCTCAGACTCTTTACCTAAATTATCAGCCAGCTCAACTGGAGTAATCGTTGCTAGACGATTAGTTGCCTCAATATCAACTAAATCCTGGGTTAATTGACCAATTAATTCTTGTTCTTCAGGGTCATAATTTCCATCAGCGAGGGCAACGGTATATAAACCTCTAAGCCAAGCCTCTATTTGGCGATCGCTATAGGCAGATTGAGTAATAGCAGTCATATTTGTTTATCGATTGAGATAGTTCTTTGCTAATGAAACATTTGTCTATGGATCTTATTAAATCAGATAGTATTTTTTATAGCTACTCTGACCAAGAGCCTTATAAATGATAGCTAACTAGGCACTATCTAAAACATTACCCGATCCTGAAATTTGTTTGATTAGCGATCTCATTAATAATTTAATTATGCAAGTCGATATGCAGCCTGGTTTCTCTTGGTCATACTGAGAAAAGCGATCGCTTTTCAGGAAAAATTTAAAATCGGGTGATCGACTCAAAAACCTTCCACTTAGTTGTCAATCAAACTAATCATCGGCATTAGACTCTTTTCTCGATCATCCCGCAGCTAGCTTTGTTATTGGTGCCTTAGAGGATTGGCAGGAAACTAAATAGAGTAGTTAAATTTAAAACGGGACAGTATTGAGACATGAATTAATAAATTTGTTTAACGATGCCTTTGATAACTCTCAACGTAACAGGATGAGAGGGTTTCCGTTTAAAATAAGAAATCGCAGAAGAAGCATGATTTATCGGAGTCGTTATTCAAAAGATTACATTACAGGTAACAGAGAACAGTGAACGACTAGATCGTTGGCTATCAAGGAATCTATCGAATGTTTCGCGATCGCGCATCCAAAAGCTGATTGATGATGGTCATGTCCGCATCAATAATCAATTATGTCAGAGCAAGAAACGGAAAATTGTCCCTGGAGACTCTCTTGAGGTAATTATTCCTGAACCCGAGAAGCTAAATTTAACTCCTGAAAATATTCCCCTAGATGTTCTCTATGAAGACGAACATCTAATTATTGTTAATAAACCTGCGGGCATGGTTGTTCATCCTGCGCCTGGACACTATACGGGAACTCTAGTCCACGCTTTACTCTATCATTGCGATCGCTTAGCAGGAATTGGCGGAGTGGAAAGACCAGGCATTGTCCATCGTATTGATAAAGATACCACAGGAGCGATTGTAGTTGCTAAAAGCGATCGCGCTCATCGGCATCTCCAAGCGCAAATTAAAGCGAAGACTGCTAGAAGAGAATACTGGGGAGTCATCTATGGTTCTTTTCCCACAGAAACAGGCAAAATTGATTTGCCGATTGGTCGTCATAAACAAGACCGCAAAAAGATGGCGGTTGTGACCGTCGAACATGGAGGTAGAGATGCTATTACCCATTGGCAAACGCTAGAAAGACTGGGGAACTACAGCCTGATGCAGTTCATTTTAGAAACAGGCAGAACTCATCAAATTAGGGTTCACTGCGCTGCTCAAGGGCATCCTTTGCTGGGGGATAGGATTTACAGCTCGAATCGTTCTTTAAAGGTCAATTTATCTGGACAAGCACTTCATGCCAGACAATTGTCACTTAAACATCCTGTCTCAGAAGATTTAATTACGTCGATCGCGCCTCTTCCAGCCGAGTTTAGTAAACTCTTACAAGTTTTGCGTAGCCGAAACCAATCACAATAATTTTATAGGCTAAATCTAGTGACTAATGCTTTTAGAATTGAGGATATTCAGCTAACATTGACTCAACTGCTTTAGGAGCTAAGGGTCTAGAAAATAAATATCCTTGAGCAAATTCACAGCCTAAAGTTTTTAATTGACTGAGTTGTTGCAATGTTTCTACCCCCTCAGAAATAGTATCCATTCCCAGGGTTTTTGCCAGGGTGATAATTAATCGAACAATTTCAAAGTTTTCTAAGTCAGAATTCATCTGCTCAATGAAAGAACGGTCTATTTTCAGATTATCAATGGGAAAACGACGTAAATAACTCAAAGAAGAATAACCTGTCCCAAAGTCATCAATACTCAGCTGAATATTTCTGTTTCTAATTTGTTTCAGAGTTTCTTGTACATTTCCTTCTGGTTCAATTAAGGCACTTTCCGTGATCTCTAACTTTAAATAATTACCATTCAACCCAGTTTCTAATAAGATTTGATCTAACTTGTTGATAAAATCAGGTTCTTGTAGCTGTTGACTAGCTAAGTTGATACTCATTTTTAAAGAGCTTATCTGAGGGATAAAAGCAAATCTTTGTCGCCATGTTTGTAGTTGTTGACAAGCTTTTTTTAGTAACCATTCACCAATGTCTAAGATCAATCCTGTATCTTCGGCTATGGGAATAAATTCGACGGGGGAAATAAAACCTCTTTCAGGATGTTGCCAGCGAATTAAGGCTTCAAAGCCAACTAAGCTATTGTTATCTAAAGCGATAATTGGTTGGTAGTGGATTATAAACTCGTCACGTTCAAGAGCAAGACGTAAATTATTTTCTAATTCAACTAGTCTTAGGGTTTCATCGTACATTGTCTGATCAAAAACTGTGTAACGCCCTTTGCCATTGTCTTTGGCACGATACATCGCAATATCGGCATTACGTATCAAATCATCAGCGCTACTATATTCGATTGAGCTAAACACAATTCCCATACTGGCACTAGTAAAAATACTCTGACCCTCTAGTTCAAATGGCGATCGCAATTTTTGCTGAATGCGATCGCCAATCGAAGTTGCATCCTGAAGACTTTGTATGCCATCTAACAAAATGACAAATTCGTCTCCTCCTAGTCGGGCTACAATATCGTTTTCTCTAATACATCCTTGGAGTAGCTGAGACACGGCAATTAGTAACCGATCTCCAACTAAATGACCCAGACTATCGTTGATAATTTTAAAGCGATCTAGATCGATAAATAATAGTCCATACATATAGCCAGGATTTCTTTTAGCATGGGCGATGGTAAAAGAAATCCTTTCTCTCAACAAAGCTTGATTCGGTAATCCTGTTAAATTATCGTGCAGAGCATCATAAACTAACTGCTGTTGGACTCGCTGACGCTCATTAATTTCCTGTCGTAGTTTTTGAACCACAGTTCTTAGTTCAATAGTTCGCAGATAAACCCTTCTTTCGAGATCCTGGTTTAATTCAATTATTTTAGCGTTAGCTAGTTGCAAAGAAATTTGATTTTTGACCCGAACTAAGACTTCTTTGATTTGTATCGGCTTGCTAATATAATCAACTCCCCCCACTTCAAAAGCTTTAATCTTATCTAAAACATCATTTAAAGCACTGAGAAAAATAATCGGGATATCGCGGGTTTGTTCGTTAGCTTTTAATTTCTGACAAACTTGATAACCGTCAATATCAGGCATCTTAATATCTAACAAAATTAGATTGGGAAGAATTGTATTTGCACCCCGTATTGCTGTAGAACCATTTCTGGCACAGCGCACCTGATATCCCTCCTTGCTCAAAGTAGTTGCCAAAATCTGTAAATTATCAGCAACATCATCGACCACTAAGATACTTATTTCCTTGTCTGAAATAGAGCTCGTCATTTTTCCTAATTTAGCTGATGATTGATTATATTGACAAAGTGAATAGCTTCCAATCGTTTTAGGCGAGACACCTACCTTACTAATTAATTATTCTTGCTATTTCTTACTAAACTAAGAATTTTATCGAAATCAAAGTTGTTAACCTGCTTTTGCAGGGAATGTTTTAAATCATTATGTTCTGAGGGAATTATTTGTAATAGTTGGGTAAGTAAATTTTGATCCAGTACTATTGCCGCCTGCTCTACCTGGTTTAACCACTGGTCAGACATGACATCCAATGTATCCGCCGTCAATTTAAAATTGTTACTAGAGGAAGGAATAATTGATTCGTATTTATACCTTATTCCCAAATGTTGAGCAATTTTTTCAAAAATAATGTTCTCTGAAAAGGGTTTTCCGACAAAATCATCACATCCTGCCGCTTTGATTTGTGACTTTTCTTCTTCTAGGGTGCTAGCACTCAATGCCACAATCGGCGTATACAAGGCTTGGGAATAAGATTTAATTTGTTCAGTTGCCTCACAACCATTCATGACAGGCATTCTTAAATCCATCCAAATCATATGGGGTTGCCAACGCAACCAAACATCGATCGCTTCCTGACCATTGACTGCTTCTTTAACTTTAAAACCGACTGGTTCTAAGAGGTGAGACATAATCTTACGATTGGTTTTAGAGTCGTCTACGATCAAAATTCTATATTCAATCTGGTCTGATTCTAAACCGATAATTCTTCTCAAAGTAGATTGAACAGGTAATTTCTGCGCCACAATACTCTCTGCTTGAATCTCTAAATTAAAAATTACGCCCGACTCTGAACTCTTGCTGTCTTCGACGGTAATATCCCCTCCCATCAATTGAGCTAGTTTATAGCTAATGGGCAGATTCAGAGAACTACCTTCTGATGCTTTTTGTTCCTGTTTAATCCTAACCATAGGATCGAATAGAGTGGCTAATTCGGTTGCAGTAACTGAAATGTTGGCATTTTCTACTTGAAACCCAACTTTATGCTTTTGATCAGAGTTGTGCTGGCTTACTCCAACCGTCATCATGGCAGCACTGCTAGACATAACTTTAAGACTGACATCTGTTGTGAGAGTAGTAGATTTGAGGCAATAATCAATTAGATTTCTCAAAATCTGGCGTAGTCTCCGCTCATCTACGTAA
Source organism: Cyanobacteria bacterium P01_G01_bin.67 (assembly GCA_039179675.1). GTDB lineage: Bacteria > Cyanobacteriota > Cyanobacteriia > Cyanobacteriales > Xenococcaceae > Waterburya. The sequence continues at coordinate 41,275 of JBCDEP010000007.1, read as the reverse complement.
AGATACCTAGGTAAATCCTGTTGCCTAATCAGAGAAAATTCCCAACCCTGATTATGTGCCTGAAATTTGAAGCTTTGCTCTAAATTGTCTAACCATGCATGAAAGTCAATATGGGTTTTTTCTAAAGTCAGTCGATTTGTCTCGATTTTAGCTAAGTCAACTACATCGTTAATAATCGATAACAAACGTTCGCCATTACGATTAATAATTGCAATATCATTTTCCAGACTTGCTGACGTAGTTGATAATTCTTGCTCCATAATTTGGGCAAATCCCAAGATCGCATTTAAGGGAGAGCGTAGTTCGTGACTCATATCTGCTAGCAAGACATATGCATCGTAATTGATAGCTTCGTCTTTATTAATCGCTAAATCATTGTGATTATTTAATAATTCTAAAGACTGCTTACTTTCTCCCTCATGTTCTGGGACGATTTCTTGACTAAGTACAGGTTTATTTTCTCCTAATTGGTTTAGATTATTAATTACTAAAATTATCCATACATAAGTTAATAAACCAAGAAGAATAATTGGTAATATATACAAGAAGTGCTTTGATAGCAAATCATGATGTTCTGCTGTCGAGCTAATCCCCAATTCAGATTTGGGAATCACCACTAGCATTAACCAATTTGAGTCTAACTCCTGATTTGGCCAGGGAGTTACTTGTCCTAAAAAATCTTGTTGCCTAATTTTAAAACTCAATGCTTTAGGCTGATTTAGATGAGAAAAATTGCTAAACCTTGGTTGGAGATAAGTTAAAATAGCTTGATCATCAAGAGCTGATTTAGCCTTTGACTTTCTGAAGTTGCTAGCAATGATTGAACCATTTTGATTGATAATCGCGACTTTAACTAAATAATCGATATCTATTTCAGATAAATACTTTTCAAGCATCTGAGAAACAATCTGAACTTTAAGCTCCTTAAATGTAATATCTTTTGCTACTTTAAAATTATCTAAACGCAATAAGAGATGATCACTAATATTTTCAACCTGAATATCAATAACATTATTGATATTTTCTTTGTTCTCTAAATCCCAAAAGTATTCTATTAAGGCAATTGTAGCTAAAGAATTACATAAAATTGGCAGTATGATTACTAGATGTAATGATAACTTTCTCTTTTTTATCTGTGGCTTATTTATGAAATTTGCAACCTGTTTGATCCTATGTTTGAACTTCATGAATACTTCTGCAATAAACTAGAAAATAGATGCTTTTATATATGCAATCGATTATTATTAAATGCTGAAATTAAAGTTTATAAAATTATACTAAGAATCAAAAATTGTATTGAAAAAATTATACCAAATTGAAAAAAGAATGCAGTTCATCTAACAAATGCCTGGTATCTTCGACAGTGTTTTGCCGACAAGAAAAACTCCGACCTAAAGATTATCTGTTGCCAACATTGATTGAATTAGTATTAGTTGGCATCATTGCGCTGATGCAAAAATCTAAGTAAGCAGTACAAACTAATTAGAAGATGTTTTATTCGGAAATTAGGTAATAGAGAGAGATAACTAATTGCCATCAAAATCTATCTTGTTTTTAGAGTGCTACCTACTAACTTAATTTTCGTTAATTATAGTAATTATTAATCGTAACTGACTGAACTAAATATTAGTATCATGACAAATCAGGCAATTATGGGAAGTAGCTAATTTATTAATAAAAAATAATTTAAAAGAGGGTGCTTATAAATTAACAACCTAATTTTTCTCAAAACTATGAAGCTAATTTATAATTCACCCTCTCATTGATTAAGAAGTTAACCTAAGAATTTAACAACTAATACTCAAACTAGACTTATATTAAGTAGTCTTGCGGTATGGAACCTTGCTCAAGTAGTTGATATTTGTTGCCGAAGTTGTGCTGGGAGCATTGGCTCTGTTAGGCAGACTGCGTGCCATGTCTAAATATAGAGCAGGACTTCCCGCTTTTGGTTTTGCTTCTTGGGGAGTATAACGACGCACTTCGCTTTGCCAAATAATTTGAGGAAAGCCCAAGATGGAACGGTAATACTCGTCATATCGAGGAGACGTAATATTGAAAGGACGTTCGCCTTGATCACGACTAGCAAGTACTCGACGACGTTGGTAAGGCACAATATCGTAGCCAAAGTTTTCCATGTATTCATCGCTGTCCAGCAATTCGTCAACGAATCCTTCAATGCCTTTGGTCGCTACTTTAATTGACCAAGCAATTTTCTCTCTTTCATTGTAAACATCACGTCCTAAAACCCTTTGAACACATTGCTCAACAAAGCGATAGTTACTGTTTTTGACGTAGAAGCTGTTATAGAAGGTTTCTGAGAGTAAAAGTCCTCGAATAAAATCACGCACGGTAATTTGACCGTTACGCAACTGAGACTCTAAAAATCTTTCACGATCCGCGCGAAAGGCATGGAAAAAGATTTGACGATAAGCAACTTCAATCAAATCATTCATTTCAGACAAAGAAAGTAGATTCTCTGCTGAATAAATTCTGGGTTGGTCATCTCCCCCAATATCGTATCCTGAAACACGAACATTTTGAGAACTAGGCTTATAGCCCAATAAAGGAATAGACAAGTCAAAACCTCCGCCTATTGTAAAGTATATTAAAAATCTTAGTCCCAATCATACGTTAGACAGGGTTGCTAAATGAACAACGGTAACAAAATATTACAGAGTTATTAGTTGATTTTGGGGGCGTTACTTTTATTCGCAATTAACTACCATCCTGAGATAGCAAACGATTGAGTATCACTACTTTCTAAGGTTGATTCTGAGCCACTCAGTTTATCGACGCGAGACTCAGCACAAAAGGTTGCTGTATTAAACCCGCCAAATCTTTTGACGGTACTGCTTCTAAGACGGAGATCGGGACTGACAAACCAAAAACGTTCAATAATGCTCATGGTTTCGTATTCGGTTATTAATACTAGCCCATCTGATTCATCCATGTGATATTTTCCTGCTACAGGAACAATCTCAGCATAGCCTCTTTCTCTAAGTAGCTTCCCTTGTCTTTGGTCTCCTGGCTCAGGAATTAAAGCAAAGACCGTTGTCCCTTTATGATCTTCATTTTCTTTATCCCATGCCATTGAGCCATCCCAGCTTACAAATGCTCCGCCAATTGCTGTCTGTGGATCTTCATTGTGCATTTCACAAATAGCAACAATTTTTGGGTCTTTAGCATCGAGAAAATCGACCTGGATATCTGATCCTCCGCTTTCGGCTCTGCGGAACGGAAGGTGATGAGTCGTACGTTGCGATCGCCATTTCCCCGCACTTTGTTGAAAAAATTCCTTTGCGTCTTTTATCGTGTTCATAGTCATATAATTTTTATTTATCGCTTTAATAATTACTATATCGATAAATTAGTCTCCATCTCTCTCGCATAGTCGATCTTCATATTTTTTCCGCATCAAAATACACCAAAACTACTGCTTTACTATAAGTATTTTATAACTTTTTGTTGCTTTAATTAATTAATCCTTGACATTGTGGACTTTTTATAGTGCCAGTGCTAGATTGATTGCAAATTAACTCTTAGCTAAGTCTGAGATTATTATTCTCATCAGCTAGGTAAATATTTGGAACAAAGGAGAAACATACTCATGAATTTATCAAGTCAATTAAGTATGGAGCAACAATTCAAGCTAAAAGTGCTTCAAGAACAAGTACAGGGTTTGAGCAAAGAACAGGCTCAAGAATATCTATTAGAAATGTTTCGCCAAATGATGGTTAAAGATAATTTGGTGAAGCACTTACTAAAAAACGCCTAGGGCAAAGCTCAATCAACTTGGCTGCATGTCTATATATAGTGTGGAGTTTTCTATTTTCCAGCTAAAGATTGACAAAATTACCATAATCTTTAGCGATAAGTATCGATTCAAGTACTTGGGAACGGCGAGAATCGAACTTAACTTACGAGTCAAATCTCAGGTCTATATCTTCGCACTTACCACAATTCAGCTTCAGTCCTTAGCTAAAATTCAAAGCAAGTTAGCGATTTAATTCCTAAGTTTGCTGCTTAAACAATCAGCCTCACACATAGATCTGATTCGTTCGCCTCAGTCAGTAACAAAACCTTGAGAATTTGCAATTATAGTTAGCATTAACTTACAAACTTTAGTCTAATTGTTAAAGAATAATTCATTTATAACTTCACCGATAATCAATTCCCTGAACTACCTTTTAGAATAGAGGGGTGTATTGAGTAGTTGTACTGGGTAATATTGATGGAAGCTGAGAAACTTAGACATGAAGCATTGTTGTCAACGAGAGAATTAGAAATTGTCGAGCTTGTAGTAATTGGCTTAAGCAACCATAAAATTGCCCAGAAACTAGAAATAAGTAAGCGAACTGTTGACAACCACATCAGCAACATTTTGAAGAAGACAGGAGCAATCAACCGAGTTGAGTTAGTGCGTTGGTCTCTACAATGGGGGAAAGTCTGCCTTGATAGCGTCAATTGTTGCGCTTTACCCAACTCTACCCAAGAGGTAGATCATAATGAAGTGGTGTCCTAAATCATTTTTAGTCCAGCTAATTCTGACAACCACAATGCTTACTTTAGGTAGTTGTCAGAATTCTAGATATATAACGCCACCCATTCAAACTATAGCTTCTGCCCTAAATTCCACTTCAGCCGAGGGATATCCAAACTTTTCTAATAATGGTCGCTATTTAATATACAATAGCGATCGCACAATTAAACGGAGTGTTTATTTATATGATCTTCAGCGTCGACAGACGATCTCTCTTCCAGGATTAAATCAATCAGGCAGTATGCAATCTCAAGCGGATCTAAGTGCCGACGGACGCTATATTGTTTATCGCTCAGAACAGTTGGGTAAATCTGATATTTACTTATATGATCGACTAAAAGCCAAAAGCGAAAATTTAACCAGTAATTTTATTGGTGAGGTGCGTCACCCTAGTATCAGTGGGAATGGAAGATTTATCTCATTTGAAGGCAATCGCTCGGGACAATGGAATATTGAGATCTATGATCGAGGAACAGGAATTGATTTCTCTACACCCCAAAATTCTTCTGTTCTCCCCATCAAACCCTAATTAAGTCTTCAAGAAAGACTTTAGCAACACTATAGAGGAAAGCAGTGCAATGTAAGCTGCTTAATACTGATTAATTGACTCCTGTCCTTGGGGAGATAGAACAAAACCCAGGAAAGCCTCTACTTCAGCATTAGCAGGTTTTTGGTAAGCATAATAAAACTCCAAATCAGCAGCATCTCGGCTGTCCGAGGAAGATTTATTAATTTTAATTGCCCCTAACCCAGCCGCTTTCTCAGTATTGTTTAAAGGTCGATCAAGAGCCGCAATGTCAATATTACCAGAGGTTAACAGATTTATACCTTGTGTATTGCCATCTGCATCAGTGATGATAGCAGTTCCAGGAAATTGCCGATGAAAACTTCTACCTAATGCTTGGTTAATCTGATCTAGATTACTCGAACCATTGATATCTACCGCTGTACCTTCGGGAACTATAGCTGGAATCACAAAAACTTCTGTAGAATCACGTGAAGACTCAGCTGATAATTGAGCATTGAGGTCAGCTTGAATTATGGAATCATTTGAAACACTATTATGGGTAACTTCCGTTTCACCGTCAATTCTTACAGTATTGGTTTTAGTGAGCCACAAATAGCCTAGCCCGACGATAAGCGCTGTCGAGATTGTGGCTAAAATTAGAGGAAGAATATCACTTTTTTTAAGCATAGAAATATAAATAATATTGCCATATGGATGATTAAAATAGAAACATGATCTTTATTTGATTCAAAGTTAGCTTAGCCTAACGCCAAAGAGATAGTAAAGTTGATCAAAGCCCTACTAACAAAAGAATATAGACTATAGAACTAATAGTCTATATTCTTTGATCTTTGGATTGCATAAAAAAACAGAGAAATTATTGATTAATTTAACTCCCCTGCGTAATAGAATAATTGTCTAAATTGTAAATTAGGCGGTAACTAGATCCGCGTGCTGACGATACCAGTCAATAGTGTTCTTCAAGCCTTGCTTAAACTCTGTTTTCGCCACAAAACCAAACTTTTCTTTGGCTCTTTGAGTATCTAAACAGCGGCGAGGTTGCCCATTAGGCTGGTCGGTTTGCCAGACTATTTCGCCCTGAAAATCCATTAGCTCACAAATAGTTTCAACTAAATCTTTAATCTTTATCTCGTGATTGGTACCCAAATTTACAGGAGCAGGCTCATTATATTTCTGAGTCGCCATCACAATACCCCGTGCTGCATCGGTAGAATACAAGAACTCTCGGGTGGGACTGCCATCTCCCCATGCTGGCAATTCTTGGTCTCCCCGCTGTTGCGCTTCATGAACTTTGCGAATCAAGGCAGGAATTACATGAGAACTCCTCGTGTCAAAATTATCTTCGGGACCATAGAGATTAACTGGTAAAAGGTAAATCCCGTTGAAATTGTATTGTTGACGATAAGCTTCTAACTGTACTAAAAGAGCCTTCTTTGCAATACCATAGGGAGCATTAGTTTCTTCGGGGTAACCATTCCAGAGATCGTCCTCCTTGAATGGGACAGGAGTAAACTTAGGATAAGCGCAGATCGTTCCCACACAAACAAATTTTTCAATCCCTTCTTGATAAGCTGCATGAATCAGCTGAGTTCCCATCATCAGATTGTCATAGAATAATTCAGCAGGCTTTTCTCTGTTTAGCCCAATGCCACCAACGTGAGCAGCCAAATGAATGACTACATGTTGTTCTTTAACGGCTCGCTGACAATTTTCCCACTTGCATAAGTCCAGTTCGCGGGACCTTGGTGTGCTGATTCTCCCAATGGTTGCTCCTGCTTGACACAGTTGATCTACTACCTGCTTGCCTAGAAAACCATTACCACCAGTAACGAGAATATTTTTGTCTTGTAAACTTAGCATTACCAATTTAAGAACGAGTATGTAAATATTTTAGGTACAAAACCTATTTTAATGACTCAGATTGCCAGCTTAAACTAATCGACAATAGTTGCAAAATTGCGGCGATTTAAAGGAGAATTATCTTCGTTTTGGCTCCCGTCAGGAGTGGGTAAATTAAGATTAACAAGGTCTGCATTTACCATTAACTTGACTAGCTCTTCAAAGGTAACAGACGGTTCCCATCCTAATTGTTTCTTCGCTTTAGTAGGATCTCCAATTAACAAATCAACTTCTGCTGGGCGTAGATAACGAGGATCAAAAGCGACATAATCATGCCAGTCTAAATTAACGTGATTAAAGGCAATGTCAAGAAATTCTTTGATTTCATAGGTTTCACCTGTCGCAATTACATAGTCATCAGGCTGTTCCTGTTGCAGCATCATCCACATCGCTTTGACATAATCTTTAGCATAGCCCCAGTCTCTTTTAGAATCGAGATTACCCAAATATAATTTCTTCTGGGTTCCTTCAACGATACGGGCTACAGCTCTGGTAATTTTACGAGTTACAAAAGTTTCACCTCGACGAGGGGACTCATGATTAAACAGAATACCGTTACAGGCAAAAAGGTTATATGATTCACGATAGTTAATCGTTTGCCAATGAGCATAGACTTTAGCACAGGAGTAAGGGCTTCGTGGATAAAAAGGCGTAGTTTCCTTCTGAGGAACTTCAAGTACTTTGCCAAACATTTCGGAAGATCCTGCTTGATAAAATCTGACCTCAATTCCCGTCCGTTGTTGATAATCTCTTACTGCTTCTAATAGGCGTAAAGCCCCCATTCCTACTGAGTCAACGGTATATTCTGGTGAGTCAAAGCTGACGCGTACATGAGACTGAGCGCCCAAATTATATATTTCAGTTGGTTTTACTTCTTCTAAAATACGTCTAAGAGTAGTGCCGTCAGTTAAATCACCATAGTGTAAAAATAATTTTGCATCTGGGCTGTGGGGATCAATATAAATATGATCGATACGATCCGTGTTGAAGGTAGAAGTCCGACGGATAATGCCATGAACTTCATAACCTTGATCTAACAAAAACTCGCTCAAATAGGAACCGTCTTGACCCGTGATGCCAGTGATCAAAGCTATTTTACGTTCACTCATTTGTCTATATTACCTACTAAACTATTGATGATGAGTATTATGCCATTTCCCCCACTATAGTACACAGTTAATAAAATCTATTCCGAAATAGTACTGAAAAAGCAAATAATCAAACTTATATCCTGGTATTTTATGAGTAATCTTGGGCAAAATATAACAAGGTAAAGCTACTAAAAATTATAGAATTGAGCTAAATTCGTGTTGTCTTTCAATAGGTCTTACAAGTCTAATTTTATTAAAGAAATATCAAATTAAGTTTTTAATGTATTCATGACAAACTGTACGCTATTTACTTACTAGCGAAGAAATCTTACAAGCAGGGAGAGAATTGTCAGATAGATCTAAAGTATCTAATGACAGCCTTAGAACTATAAATAAAGTCGCTTAATATTACCCATAATGTTTAGTTATCTGAAAAAGGCGCTAATCTTTGTCAAATTATGACTAAACAAATATCAAGTTGTTAACGGCAGTTAGGCGAGAGAACCTAGTACGCACCATTATTTCGAGGAAATAAAATAACACCGACAGTCTTATAAACAATCCACAAATCAAGCAACCAATTGTGACTAATGGCGTAGTAAACATCAATCTGCACTCTTTTTGGATATGGAATATCGTTTCGACCAGAAACCTGCCAGAGACCAGTGATTCCTGGCTTAATTTTGAGGACAGTATTTATTTTTCGACCATATTTTGGTAACTCCTCTGGTACTAAAGGTCTTGGACCAACTACGCTCATTTCTCCTTTCAATACGTTCCAGAATTGAGGAAATTCATCAAGACTAGTCAAACGTAAAAAACGACCCAGATTAGTAATCCGAGGATCTTCTTTTAGCTTAAAACTCTCTTCAAACTCCTGACGCATTTGGTCAGAGTCTTGCATCATTGTTTCCAACGCTTGATCGGCATTATCAATCATCGTTCTAAACTTAATACAGTTGAAAGGCTGATGATTTTTGCCGATTCTCTGTTGAACATAAAAGATTGGTCCTTGTGAATTCAAAGCGATCAGAATCATTAAGACCAAATATAAGGGAGAAAATATAGTTAGGACAAATAAAGCAAAAACTATGTCAAATATACGTTTAACTAAATTTCCGTTCAGAACAGAGAATAATAATTTCAACCAGTTGAGATCGAATAAAGCTCGGATGCTTTTATTAATTACTCCCTGTACAATTTTGACGGAAATAAGCTGGCTGTTAGCAGTCATCTTACTCCTTCACACATCACACCACACTGTTTCATCATAAATCCATAAAGCTCTGATCTACTGGTATTTTTTCAATCAGAGAAAAATTAGGGATTTATAATTATCGATTCCATTCACGGTAACAATCCTCAATATATTTTAAATATGATTGTTTAAATATTGATGGATTAAACTTAATTGCCTGTAAACGGCAATTCTCGGGCTGAATCTTGGTTTGTAACTCTTCAAAAGTTTGCACCGCTTTAATTAAAGCTTGTGGTTGCTGAACATCGAAGAACAAACCAGTCCCATCTTTAGGATATTGACGAATATCTTTGACTGTTTCTAAGGCACCTCCTTTTCCATAAGCGATTACTGGTGTTCCACAGGCTTGAGCTTCAACTAGAGCAATACCGAAGTCTTCGCAAGCCCCATAAACAAAAGCTTTGGCTTTGGTGATGTATTGTTTAACTATGTTATGCGGTTGCCAACCTAAAACCTGAACATGAGGTTCTGCTAGCTGGCGTATTTCTGATAATTGTGAACCTTCTCCAATAATGACTAAGGGTTTTTTCAATTGATTAAACGCTTTTACAATTAAGCATATTTGTTTATAACTTACTAATCGAGAAATTGTCAGATAGAAATCAGCTTTTTTGGGTTCAAAACCAAATTTATCTACATCTACGGGAGGATAGATTACTTGCGCTGAACGACGATAACAACGCCAAATCCGCTTAGCGGTATGTTGAGAATTAGCAATGAAATAATCAACTCGATTGGCAGAAATGACATCCCATTCCCTGAGACGATGTAGGATATACCTGGCAATTATGCCTCTTATGCCTTGCCCTTGACGATCGCCTTGGAGATAATCGAAAGTTAAATCCCAGGCATAGCGCATTGGGGTATGACAATAGCAAATATGTAACTGATGGGGATTTGTCAAAACTCCTTTCGCTACGGCATGAGAAGAGGATAGAATGATATCGTATTGATTGAGGTCTAGCTGTTCAATAGCGATAGGTAATAAGGGCAGATACTTCTGAACTCCTTGACGAGCTTGGGGAAACTTTTGGAGAAACGTGGTAGTGATTTTTCTTTGAAAAAGGTAACTCTCAGGATTGATCGATTCAAAATCAATCAGGGAGTAGAGATCTGCGTCAATATGTTGCAAAATCTCTTTGACCACTAATTCTGACCCTCCTTTGGCTTTGGGAGTCAACCATTCATGAACCAAAGCATAATTTAAATTCACAGTTGCTCACAAAATTTATCGCGATTTTTAGTAAAGACCATATTACACATTAAATGCATTGATTTGTGAAATTACTTGATTAAACCTCGAATATGCTCGCTCAATAATGATCTAGGGAAGGTTTTTTCTCTGGGTAATTAGCTGCCAGATTTGCTCGTTTGCTTCTGATCCAAGTTGTTGTTGCGATGTTAGATTTAATCGATTGATTGCCTCTTGATCGACTAAGAGATAAACAGGTGCTTCCCCTTGCCAATATTGCAGTATTTGCTGATCGGTAGCAGGAACAATGACGCGATCGCTATAAAATTCTAACGAAGGTCGCAGATGGGGGTAAGTAGTATATATTTTCACTTGAGGAGGAGTATGTTGCTTGAGCATTTCAGCAACGGGCTTGACTGCAAAGGCTTCGTTTAGTTCCCAGAGCCAATGACTGGAATTGAACAATAATAATAACGTTAGATAAAACCCAGAGATTATTACAGGAATAAAATACCGAGAATTAAGCCAGAGTAGTACTGATGTCAAGGTAAAACCGAGTGCCATGACTACTAAGATTGGCATCAGCTCTATTTCAAGAAACGTAGTAACTAATTTGTGGTAAAGAACTATTCCCCAGCAAATTACCGCTAGCAGACTACAGGCAATTGTCCAAGGTAATGGAGCTTGTCTTCTTACCCAAGTTTGATCTAGGCTAACTCCTATTAGCAGTGACAACCCAGGATAAATCGGGATGACATACCAAGGAAGTTTAGTTGCCATCAGGGAAATAGCCAGCAGATAAACTCCTGTCCACATCAAGGTGAGCTTACTCCAATTAGCATAACGACTCTTGAGAGCTAATTTAACTCCAGAAGGCAGAAATATAAGCCAGGGAAGGGTATATTTGATAATTTCTAATAGGTAATACCAAGGTGGGCTAGAACCACTACTTACCGGCTTCCAGATACGGCTGAAGGTTTGGGTCCCGAAACTGATACCGAGGAATTGAGTGCCATATCTAAAGTACTGCAACCCATACCAGGCGATCGCAGGCGTAATCCCCAACATCAGACCCCACCAAATATAATGACTGTGTAGTAAACGAGGATAAGCCCAGAAAATGAAGAGGAGTATAATACTTCCCAGTAAAACTCCCATCATCATACCTTTGGTCAAGCAGATTAATCCCATCGATATACCAGCACCTAGAAGCCAGGAAGCATGTTGTCTTCCCCTCAACAGGCACCAAATAGCCAGACAAAACCAACAGGCGATCGCGCCATCCAGCATAGCGACTCGTCCATGACGAGCTATGGGTAATAGCGTTAAATAGACTAAAGCTGAAAATATTGCAGCTGAACGTCTAATAAAAATTTCTCTGCCGATTAAGTAGAGGAAAGGAACAGAGGTAGCGGATAAGAGAGCAGGAACAATTCTGGTACTCCACTCACTGAACCCGAATAGTCTATAGCTAATTGCGATCAGAGCATGAATCAAAGGCGGTTTATTCCAGTAAGGTTCGCCATAGTTAATGGTGGGGAAAAGCCAAGTAAAGCTTCCTGGGGAAGCTTGTCTGATATTGCGTGCTACCCCCGCCACGATTCCTTCATCCCAATCTCTTAAGGGCAAATCTCCCAAACCAGAAGTGTAAAGAATTACCGCAGCAATTAACAGACCGACAAAGTAGAGGTTGTCTTGAGCGAAGAACTTGTAGCCATAAATTTCCTCATACATGCGGCCATATGCAAAGCGGTATCCTTTAGGAAAGCCTTTGTTCATCCTATATTCCTTATTCTTTTTACTCTGGGTAGCCACTGACTGCACCAGGATAACCGCTGACTGAATCAGGATCGTTATCTCGTTTTGAACCCAGCAATTCTAGGCGATCAACTTTGATGGTCGGACGAGAACGTTGTCCTCCAGTATTTTTATCTGTCCAGGTTTCAATTTTTAATGAGCCTTGAATTCCAATTAACTTGCCCTTTTGAACATAATTTCCCGCTATTTCCGCAGTTTTTCCCCAAATTTCGAGGTTGAACCAGTCTGGCTGCTCATTATTGCGACTACGGCGATTTACCGCCAAAGGAAGCTTACATAAAACAGTGCCCGATTGAAAATGAATGATTTCTGGCGCAGCACCAGCACGACCAACCAAATTAACAACATTAAGAGCCATGAGCTTATCTTTAATAGTACTAGAGAACTAAAAACAATTTCTTAGTCTAGCAAATTATAGCTAAGCAATGCCTTAAATCTATACGTTGAAAAAAATGAATTTAGAAACAGAATCAGCTTAAGTTTCAACATTGTTTTCTAGTTAGCAAGTTCAATCATTAAGTAATTACAAGCAAATTTAAGTTCTATTAAATAGTTGCCAGTTTATTGCCAAATATATTTAATAAAGTTAATGATCATGGTGTATGAACTTGTTTGATCTCACTCAAGTTATTTAAGTCTAAATCTACTTTAAATACAGAAAAAAACTTAATATGAAGAATCATAATATTTCTTATAAACTAATTACTTATGCAGGGTTAGGTTTTTTAATATTTATGTTGCTTGGAATCTTTAAACCTTTCACCATTATTCAAGCAGGAGAAAGAGGCGTAATCATGCGCTTTGGCAAAGTACAAGATGCAATTTTAGATGAGGGTTTACATCCAATTGTGCCTGTAGCTAACACCGTAAAAGCTCTCAGTGTTAGAGTCCAGAAGAATGATATTGATGCCGAAGCCTCCTCTAAAGATTTACAAGATATCAAAACTCAAGTAGCCCTCAATTGGCATATTGACCCACAGAAAGTAAATAAAGTATTTCAACGCGTGGGAGATGAAGAGCAAATAGTCTTTAGGATCATTACACCTGCTGTTGCTGAAATAGTAAAGGCGGCAACAGCGCAGAAGAATGCAGAAGAAATAATTACCAAACGCAAAGAGATTAAACAACAAATTGATGAAGAGTTAAAGCAAAGATTAGTCGACTATGGAATTTTAGTTGATGATGTTTCTTTGGTTAATGTCTCCTTTTCTCCTGAATTTGCAAGAGCAATTGAAGCAAAACAAATTGCCGAACAACAAGCAAAACAGGCGGACTTTGAAGCTTTAAAAGCAGAAAAAATAGCACAGGCTGAAATAAACCGTGCCAAGGGTCAAGCAGAAGCTCAAAGATTGCAAAAGCTTACCTTGACCCCTGCTCTATTACAAAAAGAAGCAATTAAAAAATGGGATGGCAAATTCCCCACAGTAATGGGAGGGAATGGAACGCTGCCTTTCATCAACATTGATCCGCAGAAAAACAATTAATAAGTTGTTGCTAAATGCTCAAGCTATGACGATTTCATCATTGAGATAGTCTTGTAACTGACGGTCATGGTCGTGACTGAGTTGCCCTAACGGTAGTTCTTCTTTGGTAAAAGCTTTAACCTGCAATACTTCTAACTTGTCCTCTGGATTTAGTTCTCCCTCTGCTTCCACTTCTAATAATACCGAAATCGAATGGATTCGAGGATCTCGTTCCGGATCAGAGTAGACTCCGCGTAGACGCTTAATTTTAGTTATTTTCAAGCCCGTTTCTTCTTCCAGTTCTCGGCTGGCGGCATGGGGAATATCTTCTCCCCAATCAATCATGCCACCAGGTAAGCCCCACCTGCCCGAATCACTTCGCTGTATCAAGACAATGCGACCATCAGGCAGAATTGGGATAATGGTTGTGCCTGTGACAGGATGACGGAAAATAATACCAAGTACAGTGGAAATAAATCGCCAAGAACGACGCATAAAACAAAATTTTAGGATGAGTGTTGAATTCAGATGGGTAAAAAACTACCAAGAATAGGAGTTATAAATCGTTGAGTAGAAATTTAGCTATTCAACAATGATTTTGCCTGCTTGATCGCCTGATTGACTTGGGATAAACCAGTGCCACCATAGCTATTGCGGGCAGAAACTACCTGTCTAGGGGCGATCGCATCGTAGATATCAGCTTCAAATGCGGGATGCAGTTGTTGCCATTCTTCTAAAGTAAGATCTTTTAGTAGCTTTCCAGCAGCAATGCTGGTTTTTACCACCTTACCTACCAAATTATAAGCCTCGCGAAAAGGAACGTCTTTAGCTGCTAAATAATCGGCAACATCAGTAGCGTTGGAAAAGTCTTCAGCCACCGCTGCGGCTAGCCTAGTGGTTTTGAATTCAATTCCTGATTGAAGTAAAATTGTCATCGCCCCCAGACAAGACTTAACTGTCTTGACACCGTCAAACAAACCCTCTTTGTCTTCTTGAAGATCTTTGTTGTAAGCCAATGGTAAACCTTTCATGATGACTAATAACGCCTGGAGATGACCAAACACTCTGCCTGTTTTGCCCCGCACTAACTCGGGAATATCGGGATTTTTCTTCTGGGGCATGATACTAGAGCCTGTGGCACATGTGTCTTTGAGAGTAATAAAACTAAATTCTTGGGATGCCCAGAGAATCATTTCCTCACTGAGACGGCTTAGATGCACCATGATCAAACTAGCTGCACAGAGAAATTCGATCGCAAAATCGCGATCACTCACTCCATCCAAACTGTTAGCGTAAACTGCATCAAATCCTAATAATTCAGCGGTATATTGGCGATCAATCGGAAAAGTAGTTCCTGCCAATGCGCCACAGCCTAGAGGAGAAATGTTAGTCCGCTGATAAACATCTTCTAATCGTTCCCAGTCTCTCTGAGACATTTGGAAATATGCCAACAGATGATGAGCTAAACTAAGAGGTTGCGCTCTTTGGAGGTGAGTATAACCAGGAATGAGAGTTTCTACGTGCTGTTCGCTGTGGTTTAATAACGCTGTCTGAAATTGTCTGAGCTGCTGCTGTATTTGCCTAATCTCTGCTCTGAGGTAGAGTCTGATGTCTGTTCCTACCTGATCATTGCGAGAGCGCGCTGTGTGTAATTTCTTGCCCACATCTCCCACGATTTCGATCAGTCGTCTCTCTACCGCAAAGTGGACATCTTCTGCATCAATTCCTGGATTGAAGTTGCCTGCCTGATGTTCCAGACGAATTTTTTCTAAACCTGATACTAGTTGTTGCGCTTCTGCATCACTAATAATTTTGGTTTTGGCAAGCATTTTGGCATGGGCAATTGAACCAGTCAGATCGTATTCAATTAATTCAATATCAAATCCAATACTGGCATTGAAAATAGCGATCGCTGGATTAAGGGCAGATTCAAAGCGATCGCTCCAGGTTTTTTGCTTGCTCACGGTAAGAAATTAACAAAATACAGGACTAAGTTATTCTAAATCTAAGTCTTGTAGTTTGAACCAAGTTGAAACGAAAATCACAAAATACTAAATCTGTTTATCCAGTAAACCCTTTAAAGGTATAACCAAAAAAAGTTCCAATAATCAATGCCCATACCTGTCCTGAATCAATAAAGTTATACCAGGCATCTTGCATTTGCCCCAAAATGTCGGGATCTTCAATCATTTGAGCTAACAGACTCGAAACAGGGATGAGATAATTATGATGAAGCTCAATTATTGTCTGTACTAACTGCTCGCTAAATAAGAATTCCATTAGATTAAATTTTTAATAGTGCAACTTGCAACTAATTTAATCCTGGATTGTTAAAACCGCCAGTTAAAAGGAAGCGATGTTCCTCACAAGGATCAGTTTTATCTGCCCTCCCTTTTCATCAAGAGATAACCCTAGTGAGTGAGCAGACTTTAAATTGGCAGGAGTTACTAGATGGGCTGAATTTGCATCACAATTGAGGTCATATCATCACCACAGTTCTTGTTGGCACCACTAAATTGCTTAACCTGAGCAAAAACATGGTCTAAAACTTCATCAGGGGTTTCTAAGTGCTGGCAAGCCCATTTAAAACAGAGACAGAGATTTTCTTCATCAAAGCGATCGCCATTTTCATTGGCAGCATCGGTAAAACCATCTGTATAGTAAATAATTGTATCTCCAGGCGCCAACTGTACAGTGGCATCCTCATACTCAGATTCCATATCCAAACCAATCAGCATTCCCCAGCTATCTAATCTTTCTAGGGTATTGGTCGCCTTCCGCCATAGAAGTGGCGGATTATGAGCCGCATTAGTAAAGGAAAGAGTTTGCTGTTGTGGATCGTATTCTGAATAAAACATACTCACAAAACGATGAGAGTTTTCCAGATCGGCATACATCACTCGATTGAGATGACGCATGATCTGGGCAGGAGAATGTCGATTTAGTACTTCAGCTCTCAGCATACCCCTAGTCATCGTCATAATTAGACCTGCGGGAACTCCTTTCCCCATCACGTCGCCAATGACAATGCTCCAGGGAACATCTGAGCCGATTTCAGACTGACTATTTTCTAGTCGGTCATAATTTGTGGGAATAAAATCGTAATAATCTCCACCGACACGATTAGCGGTTTCACATTTAGCAGCAATACTTAATCCTTTAATTTGAGGACATTTACTGGGCAATAACCGTAACTGTATTTCCGAGGCAATTTCAAGTTCGCGATCTTGTCTTTCTTTAGAACGCAATTCCACCGTTAGCTCGTGGTTAGCGATCGCTACTGCTGTTTGATCGGCTACTAATTGGGTTAATTTTCGTTTGGTTGGTGTCCACGAATAGTCTCGCTCTGTGCTAAAAACGTAAAGACGACCCTGCTCAACATTTTTCACCAGAATTGGAGTGCCAAAAAACTGAACTGATTCAAGTTCTTCAGCAATTTTGTCGTCAATAATTTCTGATAATTTAGAAGATGCATTAGCAGTTTTACGAGGATCGATCTGAGATTGATTAATCTGATAATTAACTCGCTCAAAAAGACTGCTAACCTCAAACCCAATTTTACTGTCTTGGCAATGTACCTGTTCTAGATGTACTTTGTCGTTCTTATATAAGATTAATACTCCACCAATAGAATCAGTAACCCTTGCCGCCATCAAAGGAGTCAATTCTAAGAATTGATTCAAGTTGCTGAAGCTACGTAAGGCAAACCCCAAAGAGCTAAGCAAATCTTGAATTTTATGTTGTTCTCTTTGCAGATTAGCCACCAATTCCTTGAGGGCTACAACGGGGTTAGCTTTCTTGGAAGAAGATTTACTAACACTATTGCTTTCTTGAGAGGGATGGCTATGAGAAGGTACGACAGTCATTGCCTCTACAAACTTAGACATTGTTTTTTCAGTTCATCAGTCAAAAAATAGGTTCAAAATACAGTAATACTAAAACATCCAATCAAATAATATAAAAGTAACTTTTATACTTAGCCAATTGATGACTATCTTGGGAGTACTAATCACCAGACAGTGCTTATATTTTACTTACCGAAATATAGGTTGATTAATAATAACCTGAAATAGCTAATACGCCAATAAAATTGTCGTAAAAAAACTTAAGTTCACTATCTTAACTAAACTAGCGAAAAAATGTGTGTTTTACTTAACCATTCAGTAAAGCTTCTACAAATTCGTAACTAGAAAAAGGTCGCAGATCCTCAATTCCTTCCCCTGCACCAATAAAGCGAATTGGTAAATTTAATTGTTGAGTTACAGCTAAAGCGACTCCTCCTCTTGCGCTACCATCTAACTTCGTTAAAACTACTCCGCTAAGGTTAGCTGCTTCAGAAAATACTTGAGCTTGTCGTAAGCCATTTTGCCCTAAAGTTGCATCTAAAACTAATAATGATTCTACTTTGGCATCAGGTGCTTTCTTGTCGATAATGCGACGAATTTTCGCCAATTCAGTCATCAAGTTTTGCTTGTTTTGTAGCCTACCTGCGGTGTCTACTAGAAGTAGTTCTGTATTTTTGGCTTCAGCAGCAGCGATCGCATCAAATACAACCGCAGCAGGATCGGTATTTTTTCCTGGGTTAGCAATGACCTGAGTATTAGTACGTTCCCCCCATACTTTAACCTGCTGTACCGCAGCAGCGCGAAAAGTATCTGCGGCGGCAATCAGACAACTGTAGCCAGATTTCTGTCCTAAGTTAGCTAGCTTGCCAATAGTAGTAGTTTTACCTGCACCATTCACTCCTGTCAGAAGCCAGATATTGAATTGATTTTTTTCGGGTACAAAAGCATTATCTTCTTTTCCTGCTAGAGGTTTGTCCAGAATATCTTGAAGGATTGTTTTGAGATAAGAGATCGCTTGCTCGGGAGGTAATACTTCTGATTTTAATTTTTCTTGTAGGGTTTCAATAATGTAGTCAGTAGCCTCAATTCCTACATCTGCTTGGAGCAGGATGCTTTCAATCTCCATTACCGCATCGTCATTGAGAGGTCCTTTGCCCACAATAGACTTGAGCTGATTGACTAAGCCAATACGAGTTTTGCCTAGTCCCTGTCGTAGTTTGGTTAGCCAGCTAATTTCTTCTTCGGAAACATCTTCCGCTGTTCTCCCGCTTTTTGCTAGTACTTGGGATGACCAGATAAAATCTTCGTCTAATTCTGTTGATTCTGTCTCTGTTAACAGCTCTGCTTCAGGAGTTTCGATGGCTGTTTCTTTGAGCTTCTCTAAACCTTGGGATTTTTGCATCCAGGCAGGAATGTTTGAGGTTGAGTCAGTAGTGTCTTCGACTACTACTTCTGATTCAACAGGAGTTTCGATCTTGGCTATTTCCTCTCCTCTCGCTTCGGCGGCTGGTTTAGTTGTTTCCTCTTCTAAAATTTCTGGTTTGGCTACTGGTTCATCATTTCGTTCTTCTAGTGCTTCTGATTCATCTGCTATGGGGGTTTCTTCTTCTACACTTACAGGTTCAGATTCTGCTTCAGTTTCTCTAGTTTCTGTCGTCGTCGCTGCTGCCTCACCTTTACGTTCTTGAATATTCTTGTAGGCAGCTTTAGCAAAAGCAAGGTAATCTGGTTCAGCTGTTTCCGTCTGAGATGAATCAGCTGACTCTGTTGTCACTTCAGGTTGAGTTTCTGGTGAATTTGCTTCAGACTGTTGCTTTGCTTTTTCGTTTCGACGAAACCAATTAAACATTGTGTAAGAGAAGATAAACTGACTTTTATTAATTTCTTGATAATACCAAGGTTCGTCTGGAATTAAGGTTGAGAAACGGGTGGTAATTACACTACATTATTTTCTATTTTGATTAGCAAAGTAAGCTGTAATCAAATATTCACCGTAAAATCAAAACGTCTTAAATAGAAAAAGCGATCGCAACTCACTAGTAAAAACTCGAATTGCGATCGCTAATAATTGATATTCGTCATACTAGACACTGTCTGGAATAATGCGCTCCAGTTTGGCACCTAAACCACGAAGCTTATTTTCGATATCTTCGTAACCGCGATCTAAATGATGTAGACCGTGGACCGTGGTTTTCCCTTCGGCAGCTAAACCAGCTAAGACCAACGCTGCAGAAGCCCTCAGATCCGTAGCCATTACTGGGGCACCAGAGATCATAGAGACTCCCTGAACAATTGCATGATGACCTTTGACGCGAATGTTGGTTCCCATCCGCTGAAGTTCAGCTACATGACGCAAACGATTTTCAAAAACAGTTTCGCTAATGACGCTATTACCTTTACTAATGCTGAGTAAAGCGGTAAATTGCGCCTGCATATCTGTGGGGAAACCAGGATAAGGTAGAGTTTCAATATCAGTTCCTTTTAGTTCTCCTGGAATAATGCGAAGACGTTTCGACTGAATATTGCCACCAAAGAATTTACGCTCAGTTTCGGGTTCATCTTCAGTGATGATCTGACATCCGATATCGTTTAATTTCGCAATTATGGGGGCGAGGTGTTCAGGAATAACTGAACTCAAGGTGATTTCTGAGTGAGTGATGGCACCTGCAACTAAAAAAGTTCCCGCTTCAATGCGATCGGGAATTACGTTGTAATCTACAGAATTTAAGTGAGAAACACCCTCAATAATAATAGTATTTGTGCCTGCACCTTTAATCTTAGCTCCCATCTGACGGCAGAAATTGGCTAAATCAACAATTTCTGGTTCTTGAGCAGCATTTTCAATTTTGGTTGTACCTTCTGCCAAGGTTGCTGCCATGAGGATCGTTTCTGTGGCGCCGACGCTAGGATAATCTAAATAAATATTAGCTCCTTGAAGACGCTGGTTGCTACCAATGAGATTGGCATGTACAATTCCATCTTCAATTGAAACATTAGCTCCCATCGCCTGTAATCCCCGCACATGAAGATCTACAGGTCTAGCCCCGATGGCACATCCTCCTGGTAAAGGGACACGAGCCGTTCCTAATCTAGTAAGTAATGGTCCAATTACAAAGAAGCTAGCTCGTAACTGAGAAACCACGTCATAGGGAGCTTCTGTCGGATTAATGTTATGGGCATCAATTTCCAAGACATCACCATCTCGTCTTAACTTGACTCCCAACGCCGTCAGAATTTGACCCATGCGCTTAATATCAACTAAATTGGGCACATTTCTTAAGACGCAATTGCCACGACAGAGAATTGCTCCTGCCATGAGTACTAAAGCCGAATTCTTAGCTCCGCTAATTTTAACATTGCCAGTCAGGGAAGCCCGACCCCAAATTTCTAAAACAGCTTGAGGAGCTTCAAAGGGCGCTTTGATTTTGGTTTGGTTAGAGATAGAGTTAATGGCTTGATCCTCTTGGTAATAAATATATTAATTAGAATGTTTGACGCAGTACTTAAATATAGAGTTCAAAAATCTACTTGAATAGCTGATTTTAAATTAGCCAATTTTCAAACTTAGGAGCTTGACGAGGGCCCCGCAGAGGCTCCCGCCTCAAAGTCTTGCTTTGTAAGTTAATGGTGTGAAGCACCGTTCGCCGTCTGGCGCAAGACAAAGGACTACATGCGGCAAGCTCTCGCCTTTGTCCGCATGTGCGCACGAGTTTGACATTAAGTATAAAAGTCAATCATAATGAGAACTTGTGAGTTTAATTTTGCTGCGGAACTGGCGGAATTGGTAGACGCGCTAGATTCAGATTCTAGTGTTTGCTTAAAACATTCGGGTTCAAGTCCCGAGTTCCGCACTACGAAGCAACCAAAGTATTACTTTCAACCGTGCTATTCGTCAATAGCCAGTATGGAAAAGATAATTTTAACTAGCATTAAAAATCCCCTAATAAAGCAGGTTCGCAAGCTACATCGTCCTAAAGAGAGAGCCAAGCAAAATCTGATGTTAATTGAAGGAACCAATTTAATTGAGGCTGCATGTCATGCCGATTATAAGCTAGATATTATTTTTTCCACAGATCTCTGGCGCGAAAACCATCAGCCATTATGCCGAAAAATAGCGGTTAAGAATTTTAAGACCCAGGCTGTTAGTGTCGATGTCCTCAATGCGATCGCCACTACCGTTAATCCCGATGGCGTAGTAGCGATCGCCCCGCGCCCTGCTGTTACTCAATTGGAGACGGTCATCAACGGATGTGGAATTGCTCTAGAAAGACTGCAAGATCCAGGAAATCTTGGCACTATCATCCGTACGGTTGCGGCAACAGAGATTGATGGGATTTGGCTAAGTTCAGATAGCGTTGATGTTTATAGTCCTAAAGTTTTACGAGCTAGTGCAGGACAATGGTTTGATGCGCCCCTGTTTACTGATCAAGATCTCAGAGAACTTGCTAGAAATCAACAACAGCAGGGAGTGCAAGTTATTGCTACTTCTTCTAAAGCTAGAAAAACCTATTGGGAGATTGATTTTACCCTACCCACTTTAATTCTGCTTGGTAATGAGGGAGCGGGATTATCTCCTGAGTTGATGGAAATCGCTGACATTCAGGTGAAAATTCCTTTAGGAAAAGAGGTGGAATCGCTCAATGTTTCTGTGGTGGCGGCTTTGATGTTATACGAAGCTAAAAGGCAGATAGCTGTCGCTTCAGGGAAGATTAGTAATTAAGAGCTAGAAATGATTTAGTTAATTGAAACTTCTCCTGGCTCTTGCTTAGTAGTGGTACGTTTTTCTACTTCCTCCTTGATGGCTTCCAAAGTTTCTTGTAGACGATCTTCGTAGATTCCAAAAAAAATACTGTCACTGGGGGTGTTTCCTGGTTGAACCGAAACTCTGTGGGTAATTAAAACACGGTCTGGAGGGGCACTAGGATAAGGAGATACGGGTTCTAAAGTCCACATGCCATTTAAAGCTGGTAAATCTCCATCTACTGCCTGGAAATTAATCTGGGCAGGATAAGTTTCCGTCGTGGCAATTTTGACTCGTGACTCAATACTAAAGACCAGAGCTTTGATTTGATTAATCTGTTCAAACACTTTGCGATCGCCATCGTTTTCCAGCAATTCACTGCTAGTAACCCCTGGAAGAAATTCAGCAAAATTTTCATAATCTGTCAAAACTTGCCAAGCATGTTCGATCGAGGTTTCTACCAAGAGACGAATAACATACTCTCCCTCTTCTCCTAAAAAAACTAATTCCCCTCTTCTGAGGGAAACTCTCTGTTCTAGAGGAAGCTGATCTACCGGACCATCAAAAAGTTTTGCTGTAGCAGCGGGACTTACGATCAGACTAGAGATGTAACTACTTGCTGCCAGTAAAGCCGACAATAAGAGACGTTTTTTTCTGCGATCTGGTTTGCTAATCAATTTCGGTTCTTCCGTGTGTGGTTTGTATTTTGATTATTTGCTCAATACTTCAGCACTATTTCAAGTAATTCCCATATTGCTCGGCATAGTTACCATCGAAATTAAATGGCAGAGAAATAATCTAAAAGTATATCGCTAGCCTCGGCTAAATTGTGACCAAAAGTTAAAATTCCTGCTTCATGTCCACTCATGACAATAATTTGATGCTGTTGGGTTAGTTTTTGTTGACATAAGTGCACAATTTCTCCCGCCATTTCTGGAGTACCGTAGGCACACTCCGCGTTAGTAGTGGGAGCAACGTCTCGCAATTGCTGCCAAAGTTGGTAATTATGAATATGAATTACCGCATTTACCTGAGGTCGAGCAGCGTAGATAGCTGCATGGGTCAAAGTTTCTGATGAAGCCTTAATCAATCCTTGGCATAGCACGTAGTTTTCTTGCCAATTATAATCAATAACTTTCGCATAGTGTTGTGCCTTTAAATTAACAATTCCCCCTGTTTGTGTACCAGAGATAATCAGTTGTGCCGCCTCAGGTAAGCGGATACTTAAGTTACCAAAGCCAATGCCATTATCATATACGCCAATCAATCCCAGTTTGTAGAGCTTAGTGCGATATCGGTTTAATTCGACAATTTCTGCATCAGAGACTGCTGATACTTGCTGCCAGCGACACTGATACTTTATATAGCCTTCATCAATCATGGAATTTAACTCCAACCTAAACTGATAATCTTACTAGGCAAGATCAAAATTTAATAGAGATTACGGCTTTTACCACTACATACCGACGGCTAAAAGCGATAAAGTTGGATACAGAAGATAAAGAAATATTAATAAAGATAAGGAGTTTTCTACACTATGTTTGAATACTTCAATGAAAAAGCCATTAAAAATGTCGTCCTAGCTCAAGAAGAGGCGAGAAACACGGGACATAATCTTGTGGGGACAGAGCATATCTTATTGGGAGTGATTGGGGAGGGGACATCAACTGCTGCGGAATTACTAACTAATTTTGGTGTTAGTCTGGAGCGAACTAGGGAATTAGCAATTGAGGTTATTGGTAAGGGTTCTGGGTTTATTCCCGCGAATATTCCTTTTACGCCAAAAGCTAAGCGAATTTTGGAACAGGCTTTTAACGAAGCACGTCAGCTCAAAAGCAATTCTATTAGCCCCGAACATATTTTATTGGCAATAATTAAGCAGACTGACAATATGGCAGTTAAGCTACTTGCCAAACAAAACGTCAACCTAAAACAGCTCAGAACAGATTTAATTAAAAAGCTAGGCGAAGCAGAAGTAGTTGCTGCTACTGCCAGTAAGGATAGTCCTTTTGGTTTTGGTGGTGGCAAAGAACAACCAGCTAAGCTTAAAGAATTTAGCATTAACCTAACGGAGCTAGCCAGAGAGGGTAAGTTAGATCCTGTGGTTGGTAGATATCCCGAAATTGAAAGAGCAGTACAAATTTTAGGTAGACGTACCAAAAACAATCCTATTTTGGTAGGTGAACCTGGAGTCGGTAAAACTGCGATCGCTGAAGGCTTAGCTCAACGGATTGTCGATGGGGATGTTTCCACCCTCCTCGAAGATAAAGAAGTCATTAGCTTGGATATGGGTTCCCTACTTGCTGGAACTAAGTTCAGAGGCGAGTTTGAAGAACGTCTCAAGTCAATTGTGGACGAAGTTCGTACTGCGGGCAACATTATTCTCGTAATTGATGAAATCCATACCATTGTCGGTGCCGGTGCCATGGGTGGCGCGATGGACGCGGCAAATATGCTCAAGCCAGCCTTGGCTAGAGGGGAAATTCAATGTCTAGGTAGCACTACTTTAGATGAGTATCGTCAGTATATTGAACGAGATGCGGCATTAGAACGTCGTTTTCAAAAAGTCATGGTAGGGGAACCTTCAGTAGAAGATGCGATCGCTATTCTACAAGGCTTGCGTAAGACCTACGAAGATTTTCATAAGGTCAAGTATACTGATGAAGCAATTCATACTGCGGTGACTTTTGCCGAAAGATATATTACCGACCGCTTTTTGCCCGACAAGGCAATCGATTTAATTGATGAAGCAGGTTCACGTACTCATCTCAATCACTGTTTACAACAGGGTGAAGCAGAAAATCAGGTTGAAGTGCCGACGATTAACCCTGAAGCTTTGACTCCTGTAGTGGATGAAGAAGCGATCGCCAAAATTGTTGCAGCTTGGACTGGGGTACCCGTTACTAAAATGACGGAAACCGAATCAGAAGCCTTAATGTATTTAGAAGATAATCTTCATGAGCGAGTGATCGGTCAAGATGAGGCTGTCAAGGCTGTTTCCCGTGCCCTCAGACGCTCTCGTTCTGGATTGGGCGACCGTAATCGACCAATTGCTAGTTTATTTTTCTCTGGTCCCACTGGAGTGGGTAAAACCGAACTCGCTAAAGCCTTAGCAACTCAAATGTTCGGTACGGAAGATGCGATCGTGCGGATTGATATGTCGGAGTATATGGAATCTCACACCATATCCAAACTGATTGGTTCTCCTCCAGGATTTGTCGGTTATGACGAAGGAGGACAGCTGACCGAAGCCGTTCGCCGTCAGCCTTATACTATCGTTTTGTTTGACGAAATTGAAAAAGCACACCCTGATGTCTTTAACTTGATGCTTCAGTTACTTGATGATGGTCGTCTGACCGATGCTCAAGGACGCACAGTAAGCTTTAAGAACACAGTCATTATTATGACTTCTAATATTGGTTCTAAAGTCATCGAAAAAGGAGGCAGCGGTCTCGGGTTTGATTTTTCTGGCGACCAAGATGAGGCGCAATATAATCGGATTAAAGACTTAGTCAATCAGGAATTGAAAAACTATTTCCGTCCCGAGTTTATCAACCGTCTTGATGAAATTATAGTCTTCCGCCAGTTGACCAGACCTGAAGTAAGAGAAATTGCAGGTATCTTGTTAAGAGAAATATCCTCTAGGCTGGAAGAACAAAGACAGATTACTCTGGGAGTTACTACTGCCTTTGAAGATAAAGTAATCGAGGAAGGTTTCGATCCTAGCTATGGTGCTAGACCCTTGCGTCGAGCCATTATGCGTCTATTAGAAGACAGCTTAGCAGAAGCAATTCTTTCGGGGCGGGTTAGTGATGGTGATAATGCTTTGATTGATATTGGTGAAGATGGTAATACCACAGTGACCTCTGTTCAAGAACAAGTATTAGTTGAAGCAACTCGTTAATTTATTTGATTAAAAACAATTAATTTCTAGTGGGTAAAGGTGAGCAGTTAGCTCACCCTTTTTTGTAAACAGAATATCAAAAGCTAAACCAGAAAATCTTCATATTATGACTGGTAGCAGCTTGATCAGGCGATCGCAGTTGATGATTATTTATCAGTCAGCTTCTTGATCAGGAGAAAATATACCGCCTAGGTTAGTCACTGAGATGAACTTTACTTGGCTGCAATCAAAATTGTCTAGAGAGCGATCGCCTTAATCTGATCCTGATGATCAATTTAATTTGTCTAGAATAGTTGTCCTAAATGCGATCATCAGGATCTTAAAACTCAAACTACAACTTCAGAAATTAAATACTTCCGATCCTGATCAAGCAACAATCTTTTAAAATATAGTTTAAACAAACCAGTTCAACATATACACAAACCATGCCACTGATTACTACTGGAAAATCATTTATTCGCGCTTTAGAAAAAAATGGGGCTTTGGGCTTGTATATGCCCTTAGAAGGGGGAGCAGAAGGACGTTATCAAAGACGTTTACGAGCTTATGGCTATCATACAATTAATATCACTGCTAGAGGACTAGGGGATTTAGCGGCTTATCTTACTAAAGTACACGGGGTGCGTCCTCCTCACTTAGGTAAGAAAACTATTGGTCAGGATGCTTGCGTTGGTGATATCTATTATGTTCCACCGATCGCTACCTATGAATTGAGTTCATTGCCTCCCAATTCTAAAGGATTAGCAATTTGGATTATTGAAGGACAAATTTTATCCCGTCAGGAAATTCAATATTTGGTCGATTTAACCCAAGAAGAGTCGAAAATTAAGATTGTTTTGGAGATGGGTGGCGATCGCTACGTTAATTGGAAACCCTTGGTAGATACTTTAATTGCAGCATAATTCATAATAGTAAGTAAATTCTCCAGACAAATATTACGAATATGAAACGGGGTGGGATTGATGTCAGATAGAAATATGGATGATTTACTGGCTCAATTAAAGAATGAATTTGAACCTAAACAGAGAACAAATCCCCAAGCAGGGAAATCCCCGATTCCCCAGGCAAAACCACCCCATTCAGCTCCTCAACCATCAATGGAGCAGATGTTGTCGGAGTTAAGCTATGAGCTGGAATTTGGAACTAGACCAAATCGTTCATCCCACCAGCAAACAACTCCATCAGCACTTCCCGTTGAACCCAAACAGAATCCGAGTAATTCCGCTAAGTATCGTCAGCGCCTCAATGCTTTAATTGATAGTGATTACCAGCAGCAGGAGCAAAAAAGAGAAGCCCAGCTGGCAGAAAAAAAACGGCAAGAAGAAGCAAAAATTGCTGAACAACAACGGCGCCAACAGGAATTAATTGAGGCACAGCAGAGAGCAAAGTTACGAGAGCAAAGGCGTAAGGAAGCTTTACGAGAAACAGCCAGACAATGGCTTAAAACCCTGAATCCCCGCTCAGAGGAAGGGAAGTGGTTTGAAGAATTTTCTTATTCCTATGAAGATAAACTACAGGCGGCGATCGACTATCTAGAAGCTCTGCGGGAAACTGGTTTATAACTTTTTAACTATTAGCTAGGGTAGTTGCCCATCTTCTAAGTAAATTGTCGTTTTACTGTGCCAATCTTTCATACATCTATGTAGTCTTCGTTGAGAATGAATTCCTAACTTGCCTATTGCTTCTTCAAGCTCCCAAAATTGATACATGCAAATTTCCTTTGGTGCCAGAATAATCTCTGCCGAATCAGCAATAATTCCACTCCAAAAAACAAATTGTACTGACTCATTGTTATTTTCAGTTTTGCTAACATAATCGATACATAGCAATCTTTCAGGCTGGCACTCTATTCCCATCTCTTCTCTTACTTCCCTAATGCAGGCTTGTCTCAGTGATTCGTTAGCTTCGATTACTCCTCCAGGAAATAACCAGTTATCTTTATAAGTCGGTTTGAGAAGCAAAAGTTTTGCTTCAATGTTGAATAGTAGGCATCCGACACCCATTCTTTTTCTTGGTAGGCTATTTAAGTAGGCCTTGCTGTTTATCTAGGTAAAATTCAATTTATTAATTTCCTTACTGTTAGCAAAAGTTTGGGGAATATTTAATAAATTGTTGGCACTAACAGCAGTTTCTTAAATAGAACAAAATTACTTACTTGGTTTGAATCAGAAATCTTTTGTCTAATCCCCTATCGTCCGTCCCCTCCGACCTATATAATCACACAGGAAGCCATTGCAAAGGAAAGCAATCATAGTAACTAAATGCGGATTTTATTTGTATCAGCAGAAGTAGCCCCAATCGCTAAAGTGGGTGGATTAGGGGATGTCGTCGGTGCATTACCCAAACTACTCAGGAAGTTAGGTCATGATGTCCGTATTTTCATGCCTTATTATGGCTCTTTATCTAGCAAGCTGGATATTCCTGCGAATCCAGTATGGTGGGGATATGCAATGTTTAATAGCTTTGCTGTTTACGAAACTCTCTTACCCGATAGTGATGTTTCACTTTATTTGTTTGGTCATCCTGCGTTTGATCCTGAGCGCATTTATGGTGGTGAAGATGAACCGTGGCGATTTACTTTCTTTAGTAATGGTGCTGCTGAATTTTGCTGGAATTACTGGAAACCAGAGATAGTTCACTGTCATGACTGGCATACAGGAATGCTGCCAGTGTGGATGAATCAATCCCCTGATATTTCTAGTATCTATACGATTCATAATCTAGCATATCAAGGTCCTTGGCGATGGTATTTAGATAAAATTACCTGGTGTCCGTGGTACATGCAAGGACACAACGTAATGGCGGCAGCGGTTCAGTTTGCAGATCAAGTGACTACGGTCTCTCCTACCTATGCTGAGCAGATTAAAACCATTGAATACGGAGAAAAATTAGAGGGTTTATTATCTTTTATCAGCGGTAAGACTTCAGGTATTTTGAATGGGATTGATGTCGAAAGTTATAATCCTGCTATAGATCAGGCATTGCCAGAGAATTTTACTCAAAAAACTTTGGAGAAAAGATCTCAGAACAAAGCAGCATTGCAGTCAGAATTAGGCTTAAATGTTGATGACAATGTCTTTTTGATGGGTGTAGTCTCTCGTTTGGTTGAACAAAAGGGAATTAGCCTCTTAATGCAAATTATCGACCGTTTTATGGCATATAGCAACTCTCAATTAGTGGTTTTGGGCACAGGCGATCGCCAGCTTGAAACCCAGCTCTGGGAATTAGCAGGTCGCTGGAGAGGGAGAATGTCAGTGCAGTTGCTTTATAGTGATGCGATCGCCCGCAGAATTTATGGTGGATGCGATGTGTTTTTGATGCCTTCTAAGTTTGAACCCTGCGGAATTAGTCAGATGTTAGCAATGCGTTACGGATGCATCCCGATTGTTAGACGCACAGGGGGACTGGTAGATACAGTAAGTCATCATGATCCAATGAACCAAGGAGGTACTGGCTATTGTTTTGATCGTTATGAACCTCTAGATTTATTTACTTGCATGGTGCGGGCTTCAGAAGGCTTTATTTATCAAGACAAATGGCAGCAATTGCAGCAAAGAGCTATGAGCCAGAGTTTTAGCTGGTTAAATTCTGCTCTAGAATATATCAAAATATATAAAAAAGCTTTAGGTCAATCAACTGAATTAACCAAAGAAGAACAAAAAAATCTAGAACTGCTTAACCCATCTTCACTTAGTCATTGAATGCAATTCTCTTGTTAATAGATTTTAAAATTTAGCTCAGATAATCTATGAAACTAATTTACAGTATGAAGGCTGTCTAATTAACTGTTGAGCTTTATTTATAAACTCTTGCTGTCCCACAGTTTTAGACAAATAAGCATCAGCGCCAATTAGTTCCCCTAGTAAAAAATCTGCTTGGGTTGATTTAGTCGAGCAAATAATAACAGGAATTGAGCAGGTTGCTCTGCTTTTTTTTAACTGAAGACAATACTCAAAACCACTTTTGCCACCCATTACCACATCTAAGATGATTAAATCGGGTTGGGAGTTTACTAAGGCTTGTTGTGCTTCTTCTACGCTACAGACTTTTTCTACTGTAAAACCTGCTTTCTGGAGGTATGCCCCAAAAACTTCTCGCATCATCAAGCTATCATCTACTACTAAAGCTTTATTCACAAGCAACAACCTAAAATTATATTTTTATTCTTCGATATTCCCATAATTCCCAAATGTTTAGGATTGAAAGCTGTGGTTAACAATTAGATATACAAGTTACCAGGAAATACTAATTTGGCTACGTCATGCACAGAAGAAATAAGTATCAAAGAACGGTATGTAGAAGATCGAAGAGTTTGAGGTGCCTATAGCGACGATTAAGTTCCAAAAAGTTTGGTCAATAACATAGAGTACACCGTCTCAATACTTAACCAAAACACCTGGTTCTTTCTGAATTGGCAGAATATCTAAAGTATCTGTTTGAGAGCAGTATTTAAGATCGTCGTCTCCATCCAATCTTAAGAGGCGCTGTCCGTGGCTACATTGACGAAATACATTTAAAAGATTGTCTTTCCACCTTTCATAAAGAGCGATCGCGCCAATTACTTCATCATTACCAAACAAATCGATTAAAGGAATTTCACTCTGTTGCAAAATTGACTGAGCGATCGCTCCTGCACAAGCAGTATCTTCAACCGAGTAGTCTCCTTGCCAACCTGAACCCACCATCCACACAGTTTTAGGCTGAGCTTCCAAAATATAGTTGACCGCAGCTAAACGATTTACTTGGGCAGCAGTAATCACTTGAGGAGATTTAGCAACTCTTTGTAAGGCACGAGTGCCATTAGTTGTGGTCAAAAATAATCGCTTATCTTTGACAACTTTGGGAGTACAAGCAAGTGGAGAATTCCCGAGATCAAAGCCTTCAACCGTCACTCCACCACGTTCTCCTGCTCGTAGACGCTTGTCTGCTGCCCATGATTCTGATTGACGCATCAGATCTTCTATGTTACTAAATGCTTGGACAGCTTCTGCTCCTGCATCAAGAGCAGTGGCGATCGTTGTGGTTGCTCGCAAAACATCAATCACTACCGCACAATCAGGTAGTTGATCAGTGGGAGTACTTTCAGGGGTATGGTAAACGAATAATTTCACGCTAGTACAACTAGTTATTATGTACAGTTACAGGTTATTGGGTCATCTCAAGGTTTCATCCACAGACGACGAACAGATAAAGCGCAAGCTTTTATGCTGTGAACAATGGTCAATAAATCAAAACTTACGCAATTATACGTTAATTTATCTTCCTTAAATTTATTATCTGTTGTGTATAGTATTTGGTTACTAATCAATTAGGCAAAACATCAAGAGCAAAATACTCAATATTTCAGATTGATCTACGAATAATATTTTTTCTCTTAGGAGCTAGATTATGAAAAGCCAAGATTATGCCAGAAGTTATTCACATAGCTGGATACACAAACTGACTAGAAACAAAGGTCATAACCTACTATTTTATAACTTAACCTTAGTATTGGTGATCCAAACTATTCTCTTGCCTTGCAGTGTTGCATTTCAAACCCAAACCGCTTTAGCGCAAAATGCGATCGCCCAGTCTCCCTCTCTCAACAAAACTAAAAATATTATTTACGTCAACCCTCAAAGCGGAGATGATTCCCAGGTTGGCAAGAAATTATCTCCCCTCAAAACTATTACTCATGCTTTGAAAATAGCTCTAGCAGGTAGTACTATTCAGTTAGCTTCTGGAACTTACAGCGAAGAAACAGGAGAAAAATTTCCTTTGCTGCTCAGCAATCGGGTTTCTCTCCAAGGAAATCCTCGTAATCAGGGATACACTACCGTTATTAAAGGCAGTGGTTATTTTATTAGTCCTACCGCTGCGGGGCAACACGTGACGATCGCTGCTACCAAAAATGCCAGCAGTGTGACAGGCATTACGATTACTAACGACTACTCACGGGGATATGGTTTATGGATTGAATCTGCTTCTCCCCAAATCATTAGTAATACTTTTACTCGCAATGGCAACACAGGAGTTTCGGTTAGCGGCAAAAGTGCCCCTAAAATTGAAGATAATTACTTTTACAATAACTCTGGCAACGGCTTATTGGTCGATGGTACTTCTAAACCTGAAGTAGTAGATAATACCTTTGAACAGACTGGATTTGGGGTTAGCCTATTGCAACAAGCTTCTGCCAGCCTGAACAATAATAGCTTTCATAGCAATCGGATCGGAATTATCTTAGAAGGAAACTCTCAAGCTGTTTTACGCGATAATGAAATTATTAATTCCCGAGAAGTTGGCTTAATGGCGATCGCAAAATCGCGAGTTGACCTGGGCACAGATAACGAACCAGGAAACAATATCTTTCGGAGTAATAGAAAACTAGATATCCACAACGCAACTAGTAATCAGATCCCTGCTGTCAAAACTCAAGTACAAGGAAAAACTGTCGGTGAGATTAACTTTGAACGAGGGACATTTGTCGCCAACACAACAGAAGACAATACTTTTAGGGATTTGCCTCCCCTACCAAGTCGCCGTAACATATCTCGCCGTCCACTCCCTAAACTAAATGTACCTGCACCAACTACGCCAACAGAGACGGTATCTAACCTGCCTGCCCCGCCACCAGTCTTAGAAAGCAGTAATTCAGGTCAAAAAGAACTAGTATTTAGAGCCTCATCTTCTTCAGCCCCAGTTTCTCCCGATGTTAAGCCAGTTCCCTTTCCCCCAGAAATCTCAAGTACGGCTTTGAGTTCTCGTGCCAGTCAAGTTAAATATAAGGTGCTAGTGGAAACTTTAAATCAAGACGAAGAAAAAGAAGTGCGATCGCTATACCCCGAAGCCTTTAAAACCGTTTTTCAGGGAGAACCCTGGTTACAAATAGGGGCATTTAGCAATTGGGACAAAGCTAAAAGAGCAGAAAGAACTCTAGTGAATTTAGGTTTAGAAACTTATTTAATTGATTAGGAATAGATTAACTATTAAGGGATTAATTTAACCTGTGTTGATCAAGCGAGAGATCTTAAAAGTCTGATCTTGATCGTATTTTGGTGATCGCAAATAAGTATCCTGAAGCCAAATTATAATGTGCAGCCTCTAAAGCAATTTTTATCTTTGTCACTGATCGCGATCACACTTGTTTTGGGTACTCTAAGTAATACTTGTCTAGAGGTAATCTGTGCCTGGTTGATCTATCCTAATGTGCTTTAGCTTTACATGAAACTTTTATTATTAAAAACTTTATTACAACGTCGTGCCAGAGATGAAGGTTTTACATTGCCGATGGTCATTGCTCTTGGCTTAGTAATGATTCTTTTGGGCGCGGTCAATATTACTAGTGCCAATGAAGAGAATTTAAATGCCATAACTCAAAATTCTCGCTCCGATGCTTTAGCGATCGCAGAAATAGGTATTACTCGGTATAGAGAATTATTAGACCGCAATCGGATTCTAGCACTATATGATTCAGATCAATGGACTAGTCAAACAGAAATTTGCGATGGAGACATTACTAATTTTCTTCCAGGTTCTGCAAATACTAACAATATTGCTTTGGCAGAAGATGGTATGGAATTGAATAATGATGGAGATTCAACTGATACTTTTGCTCCTGGATCATACTATTTGGTTTCTTATGACTATAGTAATGCGAATGGCACCTTCAACTTGACTGATGATGCTGCTAATACCAATGCTAGAGGCACTCTAACAGTTAGAGGAATTACTCCAGATGGTAATGAGGCACAAATAGAAGTTGAGATACCTATTCTGATCAATGCAAATGATATGAATAATCTCGCTCCTGCTTTGTGGATTGGCGACGATACAGTTTCTGCTGCGGATTTAGGTAATTTAACCATCGGCAACGGAAATGTTGTAATCCAAGATCGTGCGGTAACTACTGGAACTGTAGCAGATGGATGCGGAAATTTCTCTACTTTATCTGCTGCCACAGGTGGCATAACGATTATTAGTGATTCTCGTGACATTCCATCAATACAACCAATCATCAATACTATTGCTGCCGCTGAAGCTGTCATTGGAGATCAAACTAATAACGTAGTCAATGCTGTTGTTGGTACAGTTGCTGAAGATGCATACGTAGAGCCTCCCACTGGAGAGACTTTTGACGAAACTGTCCATTGCGCCAATATTAGAGACTGTCGCTATTATTACAAATTAACTACTGCTCAGAATTTCACCAATAATATTGCAACCGACGGAATTGCTAGAGTAACTATATATATTGACAGTACATTAACCATTGATGCCACCGGCGGAAACATAGATATTGGTAGCGGAGTTGCTTCCAATTATTTTGAAATTTATATTGATAATGGTAATGATATTATTATAGATACTGGGACAGGTAATACTGTAACCATTGATGGTTTTATTCATGCTCCGAATAGCACTTTGGAAATCACCGGCAGTGGAACTGTTGTGATAAACGGTTCTGTTTGGGTCAATGATTTTGTTAATAGTCCAAATGCTAACGTGACTATTTCTCCTGACCGAAGTGATATAAGTTCTACAGTTTCAGATAGAGCTTATGAATTTTATACAACTACTACTAATAGAACTGCAAAGCCGATAACTGGCAGCCCCACAAATTGGAAAACAGAGGAGGCAATCTAGATTCTCGTGAAGACAATACTTACTAAATTTAGGAAAAAAAACCAAGAATCAGGTTTTATTACTTTTGAAGTTATTATTTCAATTCTCATAGCTTTAGCCTTTGTTGCTGTATCAATGCAAAGCTTGGTATTTGCTATGGCAATGAAGGTTCAAGCGCAAGAAAAACAAAGAGCAAATCAGCTGATTCAAGAAGATATTGAAAGAATCAATCAATTAGGAAGTAATACTGGTTTGGTGGCAACTTGTAATGCGAATGCCTATGTTAACGGATATGCACAAGCCTTATGGGCAACTTTGCCAGTAGGAGTTCAAACAAAAAATATCATCGAAAAAATCGAATCAGATGGTTCTGTTGGTACAGGAGGAAAACAATTAGCTTTAAGGCGTTTTCACGTCAGTAGTACAGCTAATAACAGCACTTTTCCCCACAGAACTTTAAAAGTTGGATATCAAGTATGGGATTGGGTTGGTGGTGCTTATGTTAATAGCAATGGAACAGCTTTAGCCGCTGGTGATCAACCTATTGCAGAAACTTATGTGGAGATAATACCTGATGTTGCTTTACAATGCCCCTAAAAACAATCAAGGTTTTACACTCATAGAAATGATTATTACAGTAATCATAATAGGTGTTATTGCAGCGATCGCAGCTCCTAATTTTCTAGGATTACTCAATCGAAACAGAGCCAATTCTGGTATTGCTCAAATAGAAGGAGCAATTCGAGAAGCTCAAAGACAAGCTATAAAAGATAGCAACAGTTGTACCGTAAACATTACTAGCGCAACACGCACTGTTTCTGGCGGGTGTCTATTAAGCAATCGAGTTCTTGATAATAATGTAACTATTAATTCAGATCAATCTATTACCTTCTCAGGAAAAGGGAATACTGCTAATAATGCAACAATTGTAGTGTCAACTAATAATAATACCGTACAAAAATGCATTGTAGTGAGTAGCGGTTTAGGTCTTATCAGGAAAGGAGATTTTGATGGTACTAATTGTAACTAAGTCATCAATTTCGTTACAGTATTATCTCAAGATAATCAATGTTTATTGACAATAGCCATAAAAACGACCAGGGTTTTACCTTAATAGAACTTATGGTCGTTTTAATTATCATTGGTGTCATTGCTGCGATCGCTGCACCCAATTTCATTGGATTATTAAATCGCAACCGAGTTAACGAAGCTTTATATACTCTTGTCGGAGCGATTAAAGAAACTCAAAGACAAGCAATGTTAAATAGTCAATTATGTAGGATTGATATTGATACAAATACAAATATCCTTGTAGGTAATCCTAGTAGTTGCTTATTGAGTAATCGTAATATAATAGATAGTGTAATCATTAGAACTAATATTCCTGGCGCTACACCAAATATTTCTTTTTCTCACAAAGGTAGCACTACCAAAATGGGGACAATAGTTGTTTCTAATGAAAATACAAATTTACAAAAATGCTTTGTAATTGCCTTAGGAACGGGAATTACCAGGATTGGAACTTATACAGGTAGCAATACTGGTTCAGTATCTGCTACCTTCTGTCAGCCTGATTAGATTTTGTTCTAGAGACTAATATTCTTGCGCAAATACATCACTAGCAAGAATAAAAACACTATCCTGAGCATCAAACCCAGGATGAGTAGAATCTGTTTGCCCTACTTCAACTGCCATAATCCGCTCATCATTTCTAAGATTTTCTATAGTATAAGTATCACCACTTCTTTGAGCATAGCCTTTTGATTCTAAAAATGCCCCTAAAGAATCTTCATCCCCAACATCATCCTGATTGTAATCGTAACCAATCATCGTCGCTGAGATAGTTGAACCATTTTTAAGCACTAAAATAGTTCCATCCCCGTTCACATCTGGTTGATCATAGGTTCCAGCTACATTATCACCGTTGAAACTATGCCAATTGTTATCAGTAGTACTATCTCCCTCAACAACAAATCTCATTGTGTAGGGAACGGTATGACCATCGGGAAATGTTCCATCAGTATAAGCGCTTAGTGGTTCTGTCTGAGCATCTCCCGTTGCATTTTCGTCCCCCTTACTGAGGCAGTCAGTAGCCGCAGGATCAACAGGAACAGATGTAATAGTTAAATCGTTTGATGTATCAATCTGTATTGGTTGAGGCTGCCTATTATCCTGGTGAATCCACGAGGTAGTATCATTAGGATTACTGGGGTTGTTTCCAAAATCTGTTCTCATCTTCCACCTTGGCGGGGGAGTGCCAGTTGGAATACAATTGTAGGTTGCCCCCAATGTTCTAAAGCTCATTGTGTAGGAAACAAAAGAATCGACGCGATCTGTAGGTGCAGTTCTTGCTCTGGCGACTACTCTAGTATCCGAAGTATAAGTGTCATTTCCTCCCGTGGCAGTATCCGTCCCTCCTGTAAGGTATAACTGTGCTGTATTTCCTCCGTTGATACAAGCATGGAAACCGCTAGCAGAGCTTGATATTGCTGGTGGCGTTAATGTCGGTGCTGTGCCTGTTAATAGTGGTGGGCTAAGAACATCTCCAGCAGCAGTACAAGGATCATTGGTGATATGTGTATCATCAATACCATCAATCAAAGCTTCTTCTTGCCAAGCAGCATTTGTATAATTCCCGTTAGCATCAAGTGGAGGTCCATAGCGGTAAAGTACCAATGGTCCCTGCCAGTTAGTGCCAGTAGCACTCCGTAAAAAATATACGATTCTTTCTTCGGTAGTTGCATCTCCATCCGAACCAAGAGTTGCACTAGTATTAACTTCGGGTATATTCAAAGCTAGAACCACTGTTTTAGCAGCAGTTAAACTAAACCCAGTAGCATTGGTTGAATCATTTTCAATAGTGCTAGCTCGTTTAACTTCATCAGAAATAAAATCCAAAGCGCGAGAAGTTTCATTTCTCGCTGCTACTTTTGAAGTTTCACTCTGGGTAGTTCGTAATACTTGCATCAAACCAAAACCTAATGCACCAACTACAAAAATACTCATAAACAAACCGATAAGTAATTCCATCAGAGTAAAACCTGAATTAGAATTGTTTTTTCTTAAAAGTTCTTGAAACTCTTTGTTTTTCATATTAGGGACAATTTTTGGGTATAAAAATCAAAAATATTTTTTTCAGTATTTAGACAAACAATCTTAGGCAAAACAAGCTGAAATAATATTGCCTACAGTTGTCGCCATTTATACTATTACTGTCCCAATATAGTTAAGAAGTTGAAGCTACGTAAATTGGTAATGACACTGATTTTTAGGTAAAAAAAAGATAAATCTCAGTTAAATTACTTTGGCTTAAAATTTGTGGATTGTCTGTTATCTCTTGGGTCATTTAAATTATTAAGTTGTTAATCGTTGACGAAGAATAAATTCAGCGATCGCCAGATCTACCGGAGTAGTAACTTTTAAGTTGGTTTCCTCTCCCTGAACAATTTTGACGGGGAGTTCGCACTTTTCAAACAAAGCGGCGTCATCTGTTACTTGCCAACCTAATGCTTTTCCTTGAGCATGACAATGTTTTAATAATTCCACGTCAAATCCTTGTGGAGTTTGTGCTGCCCAAAGGTTACTGCGGTCAGGAGTGTCAGTAATTATTCCTGCTTCGTTAACGACTTTAATTGTGTCCTTAACTGGAATTGCCGAAATTAACCCTTTACAAGTCTTTAATGATTCACTACAACGATCAAATAACTCAGGAGTTGCTAAACACCTTGCGCCATCGTGAATTAAAACTTGAGGAGCATTTTCAGGAAGAGATTGTAAACCGTTATACACAGATTCCTGACGAGTATCACCGCCCACAATTAACTTTACCGGTTTAGATAAATTTAATTGCTCTAAAATATTTTGAAAATCTGGAAAGTCGGAAGATTGCCCCATGATCCCAATCCATTCTATAGTTCGAGAGTGTTCTGCCGCCAATAAACTCCAGGCTAGAAGTGGTTTTTCGAGCAATTTTAATAACAGCTTATTGCGTTGGCGTAGCCCTCGCGTAGCGAATTCGCTACCCATGCGACGACCCATTCCTGCTGCTGGAATTAGTAAGTGCATTTAATGATGTTTTCCTAAAAATAATCCGCTTTAGCTCTATCATCTACTAAAATTGACCTCAGATGAAATTACGGATTAGATCTTCTTCATAGAATGCGTGTACTAGCCCTTGTTCCTGGCGAAATTGGTAATCAACTCCTCTTTTTTCCTACACTGGAAACCATCAAACAGCAGTATCCCCAAGCTGCAATAGATGTCTTAGTTGAACCCCGCTCAAAAAAGGCTTATCGAGTCTGCAAGAATGTCGATGATGTTTTAGTGTTTGATTTCCAAGACCGCAACAGCTTTGCTGACTATCTCAACCTTCTGGGGACGGTACGCGATCGCGAATATGATGTTCTAATTAGTCTTAAAACTTCCTGGCGAATCAAGCTGCTGTTATGGCTTAATGGGATACCTACCAGAGTTGGCTTTCAAGATGACTCTGCTTTATATCTCTCTCATGTCGTGGATCGTAAACCTCAGCAATATACCCCTGAGATGTATCATGACTTATTGTCGGGACTAGGTATCAAGACGAGCTGTCCTCCCATGACGCTCAATGTGCCAGCAGAAGATATCCAGTGGGCAGAATCAGAACAACAGCGTTTAGCTATAGGAGACAGTGGTTATATTGCTCTCTGCGATGAACCCTCAAATTCAGAGCAAATTAGCGCATATCCCATTGAGAGCTGGAAAGAAATTGTTACGGACATTGAGCAAAGAAAGACTGGATTATCCATTGTTTTATTGCAAACAGATAATAACCAAGCCTGGGTAACTGAGATGATTTCGGCAATTGGTAATCTTAAAGTGACTGCACCTGCGGACATCGGAAAAATGGCAGCCATGATCGCGGGAGCTAATTTAATTCTATGCAATAGCAGCACTCCAACCCAGCTAGCGATCACCACAGGAACCTATACTTTTGCCCTAGCTACTACTCAAGATAGCAAAACAATTTCCCCTGACAAAGACAACTGTATCGCAATCGTTTCTGATACCAACAATTTGGGAGATATCAAACCTGAAAAGATTATCAAACAATTGTGGCAAGAATGAATAGACCTAGCTTGAAAATTAAAAGGGGAAATAGTTATCGTTTCTAGCAATAGAATTAGCAACAGTTAGCTATCTATCTTGCTCCCTGCTCATGACTGCTGTAGAGATCAAAGATTAGACATAGGTCAATGCTCAAACTGTATTTAATCTGCCAGGTATTGGATGCAGGATACACTCTTGATATTTTGAAAAGTCGTGTATATTGGAATGCACAACTATCTCAGATAGATTAAGTTGTATCTAATTTTTAGCAGTTTGAGCATTCGCTCGTGAAACAAAACTACTGGAATCAAAAGCCGAGATCATTTGCCAATACAGTCGAATTAGTAGAAAGATATGTTCTCCGAGAAATTAAGCAAGAAATTAAACAAAAGGGGCTACGTTATCATAATTTAGATCATGCTCTAGCTGTAAAACGCCGAGCCAAAACTATTTTTGATGCCATAAAACCAGTTTTAGCTCAAGATCATTCTTCCAAAGAATTACAGCGGTTAGAGAGCCTAATTGATCTTTGTGCCTTAGCCCATGATATGGTGCAGCTATTTGATTCAGCTATCTCCGCTGATCAGCCTCGAAAACACATAGCGGGAGCCAGTGAAACCGAAACTGCTAATAAATTACTTAAATACATTCATTGTTTGAATCAAGAATTAAAAACTTATAACCTTGATTCTGCTGTTCTCTTTAACGACTACGATCAACAAATTATTCGCGATGCGATCGCAGCAACGGTTTGTAAAAGCGATCCTCAAGCTGGAAAAGTAAGCCATACATTTTCAATTCACTCAATTTATCAACCGTATCTTTATGAATCTGGAGCCAAAATATCTGTCGTAGGTAGCATCATTGCTTTGGCAGATTTGGGAACTTTAGGGATAGACGGAATAGATAAATATATTCAAGATGGAATTTTAGTTTTTCTGGAAAATAATCCTGATTATGAGCAATTAATTGAAAAATTAATTTCAGATGGTTATTTTCAAGTAGGGCAAGAATACGATCATTATAGTTTTGCTGCTGATAGCAAAATCAAAGCTAGGTTACTAACCATGACTAAATTTATGATCAATTTTGCTCATGAAAGAAAAGCTAGATTTGAATTAGAAATTTCTGGATTCGCTCCTTTAGCTCAACAAATTTTACGAAACCAAATTTTTGTTCATCTGAGTCAAGAAACAATTGATAAAATTGAAACCATAATTCCTTCTCAGGAAAACGTTAGCTTAGAAGAATTGGTAAATTTCTTTAGAGTTTCAAAAGGCTAGATTAGTCTTTTTAAGATAAAACT
>JBCDEP010000266.1:0-4078 GCA_039179675.1 Cyanobacteria bacterium P01_G01_bin.67 | reverse complement strand
AATGTCAGCTCCACCGCAAAAGAAGGCTACTCAGATGCGCGTGCTATGTTTTTATCTTCATTTGACTTAAACACTACAAAGATTAATTTTAATAGGAACAAGGATATGTCAGCTTGATCGCTAGAGCTAACATTATTAATATCATTACTCTCAGGATAAATATAAATTATGCCTATATTTTAGGCAGGAAAAATATTCTCTATATTAAAATCAATTATCAATAAGTAAAATAAATGAGGAAATAATAGTTTTAGTTCTAAATGTACTAAACTACGGTTTTAGTGGTGATTGAAGATATAAATTCTCCCAAGAGACTAATTCCAATTTTTCTTGCCTCAGTATTGTAATTGATGATAAATCCTCATTTTACTCCCTTAATTAGCGTTGTTATCCCCACATACAATAGTGCCGAATTAGTAATTCAAGCTCTCAACAGTGTCTTGAATCAAACTTATAGCAACTACGAAATTATTGTGATCGATGATGGATCTACCGACCATACCCATCAGCTCATAGCATCCTATCAATCATCAAACAAACATCAAATCAAATACATTTATCAAGATAATCAGGGAGTAGCAGCAGCGAGAAATAAAGGGATTGAGGTTGCCACAGGAGAATTAATCGCTTTTTTGGATGCGGATGATTTATTTCTGCCTCAAAAATTGCTCCAGCAGGTGGCTATATTTGCCACACAGCCAGAAGTTGGCATGGTGGTTAGCGGATGGCAATTGACTAATTCTCAGGGGGAGATGCTTCATCAGGTTGAACTATGGCGCAGTTTGCCCCAGCTAGATTTACATACCTGGCTTTACTGGAAACCAGTACTTCCGAGTGCTACTATAATTCGTCGGCATTGGTTACTGGAAGTTGGCGGATTTCCCACAGAGACTATTCCCGTAGAAGATGTTGAATGTTTTCTCAAGTTAATTCTTCATGGATGCAAAGCGGCATGGTGCCCTCACGTTGGTACTATCTATCGTCAAATTAATCCTAATTCTTTGAGTCATAACACTCTCAAAAGAGTAGAGTCTTTAAATCTATTACATCAACGCTTTTTTGCTTTACCAGATTTGCCTGATGAAATTCGTCGAGAAGAAAACAATGTTAATTACTCCAATTTAGTATGGTCAGCCTGGCATCTATATTGCAATAATTATCCTCAGGAAATGTGTGCTTATCTGCATCGTTCTCTCCGCTTTACGGTTCAGTCAGCAGGAGAAATCAGTCTCAACTGGATTGAATCTTTTGAACGCTACTATAGCGAAGTTAAGCTGTCCTTTGATACTTATAAATTGACTCAAACTCCTGGGTGGCAAGAATTGATTATAGCTACTTTAGCAACACGGCAGCCAAAAGTGAGCGTGATGATTCCTGCCTATAATAGTGCCAAATATTTGCCAGATGTGATCGCTTCAGTTTTAGAACAGACTTATACTAATTATGAAATTATTGTTATTAATGATGGTTCAACAGATAATACCTATGATGCGATTCAACCTTTCTTAGAACAAGTTCGTTATTTTGAGCAAGAGAATCAGGGAGTTTCGGCAACGAGGAATCGGGGGATTTATCTAGCGAGGGGAGAGTTGGTTGCCTTTCTTGATGCGGATGATATTTTTCTACCGACAAAGCTCGAACAACAGGTAGCAGTATTTGAAGCGCAACCAGAAATCGGCATTGTTAACAGTGGGTTTCGCATTATTACCGAAGAGGGTAAACCATTAATCGATATTGAACGGTGGCAAACAATTCCCGAACTAAATCCTGAAACTTGGCTGTTACATAAACCTGTCTTACCTTCTGCCATGATGTTCCGTCGTGATTGGTTAACTAGAGTTAAAGGGTTTGACACGCGGTTTTTCGCCAGTGAAGATGTCGATTTAGTATTACGCATGGTTGCTCAGGGATGTCCCAGTACCTGGCTACGGGAGATTACAGTTTATTACCGCCAACATCAAAGTAGTGCTAGCTGGCGCAATCCGA
Source organism: Cyanobacteria bacterium P01_G01_bin.67 (assembly GCA_039179675.1). Classification (GTDB taxonomy): domain Bacteria; phylum Cyanobacteriota; class Cyanobacteriia; order Cyanobacteriales; family Xenococcaceae; genus Waterburya. The sequence continues at coordinate 2,092 of JBCDEP010000266.1, read as the reverse complement.
TCCGACAAATGATCAATGCGGAATTAATGCATGAATGCTTTTTTGCCCGTAACGATTTGCCTGAATCGATGCGTCGTTTGGAACGTCAATCCAAGTATGACTTTTTAGTGTGGATTGCCTGTGTGCTGTACCAAGCTAATTGCATTCCTGAGATGATTAATTACCTCAAAAAATCTCTGCAATACACCCCCTATAGTTGGCCTGAGACAATTGCCCAGTGGCTTAATAGCTTGGAAAATAGTGCAAAGTTGAACGCGATGCCTTTTGATGCCTATGTTTTGAGTAATTTACCTGAATGGCAAGAGTTAATTTTGAGCCTGCGGATCTCAAAAGTATTTGATACCTATTCTGCTCAAGCGACAGCGTACCAAAAATTGTCTAACCACCAGCCTAAAGATGAGCAAACCAGTCTCTATGGCAAAGCATATTTTGAACTAGGCAAAAAGCTACTGTTAGAAAACGACCTCGAACAAGCTATCTTTTGGTTGCGAAAGGCGATCGCCATTGAACCGAGGAACTGTTGGTATCATCAGACATTGGGTAATGCTTTACTAAAGCATTACGATTTAGCCACAGCTATAGTAAGTTATCGTCAGGCACTCCGCCTCAAGCCAGACTATAAGCCTTTTCAAGCTCAATTAGACTCTGCTTTGACTTTACAACGGCAATGGCAAGAGTTGGTCACTTACTGTCAGCAGTTATTATCTGAACCACCATCGTCAGATCGCTGGCGGATGCTGATGATTTTTCCCTATCCCCCCTATCCACCACAAAAAGGAGGGGCGGCAATTCGCATGTTTGAGCAGATTAAGTATTTCGGCAATCGTCATGAGTTGACGGTAGTGTCCTTTATCTTTGACGATGCTGATCAGAAAATTGCCGCTGAACTAAATATGTATTGCGATCGCGCATTTATGCTTCAACTAGGAACCCCGATGGAACCTTATCAGGGGAAACAACAGCGTCAGCTGTATAACTTTAAAACCTGGAACATGTACAAGACGCTGCAACAGCTAAGTCAAGTAGATTTTGATCTAGTTTCCTTTGATTTTATTGTGGCATCAATTTATCAAGACTTGTTTAGCACTCAATTTACCGTACTCAACGAGCATAATATTGAATCCAAATTACTCAGACTCTGTGCTTCAGCCGATGGGGATAACTTAATTCCTACCCTGGCACAAGAACTAGATGCGGCAAAAGCCTTTCTCGATGCGGAATCAGAATCAGCATTATTAGCGGAATATGAAAACCGAACCTGGCATAAGTTTCCCTTGAGAACAGTAGTCAGCCAGAAGGATCGCCAAGAATTAGAGTCTCGCTGCCATCAGGGCAAAACCATCGTGGTGAAAAACGGCATTGACGTCCATAATATTTCTTCTGTGGGTAATATCAACAGCCAAAAAATACTCTTTATGGGCACGATGAGTTACTACCCCAATATTGATGGGGTGTTGTACTTTGTAAAATCCATATTCCCCCTAATTCAACAACAAAATCCTCAAATTACCCTGTGTATTGCTGGTCGTCAGCCGCCCCAAATTATTCGTGACTATGCTCAATCTCATGCTCAAATTGAAGTTATCGCCGATCCGATAGATATGAGTCTAGTAGCAGCAGAATGTAGCTTGAGCATAGTTCCCCTGCGTTCAGGTAGCGGTACCCGCATCAAAATTCTGCACTCAATGGCAATGGGGTTGCCTGTTGTCTCCACCAGCATCGGCTGTGAAGGCTTGGAGATTTGCGATCGCACTCACTTATTAGTTAAAGATACGCCCCGTGACTTTGCTCAAGGGGTGCTGGAGTTAATCGGCGATCAAGAATTATGGCAGCAGTTACAGGCTAAGAGTCGGCAGCTAGTTGAGGAAAATTATGATTGGACAGCGATTTTTGCAGAATATGAAGCAACATTATCAATGAGTATTAATCATTAAACAATTAACATTGATCATTCGTAACCGTCCCAGAGGGTTATAAAGCGATGGTTGTTTGAGACATCTACTAGAGTCTTTAGAGACTAAGGTAAAAGAGATGGAGCAGCTAGTCCTAACCGTTTTGTTAGGCAAGCTTGTGTTAAATAATCCAGAGGATT
>JBCDEP010000268.1:0-3847 GCA_039179675.1 Cyanobacteria bacterium P01_G01_bin.67 | reverse complement strand
TTGGAGTTCCTATTGAGCCGACAATTCAGGCTGTCCAGGCTATGAAAGAAGTGGTAACTCAACGAGTAGGGACTGAAGCAGGTCAAGAAATGGATTTCTATCTCGATCACATAATTAATGGTCTGAAATAGGTCTTGAAAACCTACTTTTAAAGCCTACCCTCAGTTAAGGGTGGGCCTACTTAAAAAAATTACTGCTCAAGTCAAACTATTACTATGGACGCTTCTAATAAAACCCAAGAGCAATCTCCCTGGTGGGAAGGAATTGCCCGATTTATTGGCTTATCTAACACCTTTATCGGCAAAATGTTCGAAAGCTGGCAGCGGAATCTGATGTTATTAAGTGACAATCCGCCGTTACCTTACCAGCAGCCAATTAAGTCACAGCCTCAACCTTTTCCCTGGCTACAATATGGAATACCTCAAGCTGAGTCTCAACCCTATCTCAAACAAAAGCAACCCTTGGGAGATTACTTTTATCGTCCGTCTCAGGGAATTGAGCAACCTAATTTGACAAGGATTAATGGTGTTGAAAATACACTGTATCAAACTACTTATCAAACCCAAAAATACAGTTTATATCAAGCTTCTAAGCCCTTAAAGGCTCAGGAAATGTTTGGATACGGTAACAATAACTCGACGCAACTGTACGAACAGCCCAAGACTCGAACTAAAGCGTTGGCTTATTCTCATCCAATAGAAACCTTGTTTTATGAACCCAAACATAATTACAACTAAATTAGGAAAAACTTCGATTTCTGAAGTAGCAATCTTTGAGGCAATAGAATAACTAGGTTCGGTAAGTTGATACTCCTAAATTAACGATTCAACATTTAATTTATGACGCCCAAAGACAACTATTATTTAGCATTTAAATCTATCATCGAGATGCTGATTTTGACGAAGTGAACGCAAGCCCTGTCGTACATGCGGCAAACCAAATCGCCTTTGTATGGCAGGGTACTGTTCACAACATGACTCAAGCCAAAAGTAAAGTCGCAATTTGGCATGAACTATATTTTGTCTCTTTTGAGAATGAAATAGCTATTAATCACAACGCATCAAAAAACGTTGAGTTCACGGCAGACATATCTAGCATAGTTGGTTAATTTTAATGTCACTTTACTTTTATAAACTTTAATTCAGTTAAACTTAATTTACAAAAGTATTTATTAACTTAATCATGGCGGGAGTAAAAAAATCTCTACCCCCAAAGTCGTTGTTTGAAGCCGTATTTAAACATTCTCCAGAAGCGATCGCGATTCTTGATCCTCAAGGTTCTATCGTGGAAGTTAATCCTGCTGCTTGTAAATTATTTAAAGCAACCAAAAAGAAACTTATTGGTAAATCTATCAACAACTATTTCGGTTCTTCTCTAGTTAAACAAAAAGTTCCAGAACAGGGGAAAATTCAACTGAAGCAAACCCGTGGGGCAATTAAAACCGTTGAATACCGACAAGTTCCAGATTTCTCTCCAGACTATAGCTTGTTGCTTTTTCGAGCCATCACTGATGAGCAGCAGAGGGCGATCGCTGAACTGGATCTACATCATCAACGAGTAGAGCTATTTGCTGAAGTGACCCTTAAAATTCGTCAATCGTTACAGCTAGCGGAAATTTTGCAAACGGCGGTCACCGAAGTCCAAAGAATCTTACAAGCTGATCGGGTGCTAATTTATCAAGTTTTTGAGAATGGAACTGGCATGCCGATTCGAGAAGCAGTCCTGCCCAATATTAAGCCCATTTTAGGGGTGGAATTTCCCGAGGAAGTATTTCCCGAAGATTATCGTCAACTATATAGCAAAGGCAGAGTAAGAGCGATCGCTGATGTTCACGCCCAAGATGCGGGTTTAGCTGAATGTCTGATTGACTTTATGGATGAATGGATGGTCAAAGCCAAGTTGGTAGTACCAATCCTGCAAAATTTTAAGTCCCCAAACGAGACTCAGGGAGAGCATCTGTGGGGTTTATTGATTGCCCATCAATGTCAAGCCCCGCGAGACTGGACGGACTTTGAACAAGAATTGATGCAGCAGCTAGCCGATCAAATTGGGATTGCTTTATCCCAAGCAGAATTGTTAGAAAATCTTGAAGGAATTGTTGCCGAACGAACCGCAAACCTCAGACAAGAAATTGCTGAGCGTACCAAAGCTGAAACCGCATTACGCCATAGCGAAGAACAATTGCGTTTAATTGCAGATGGCTTGCCAGTTCTGATTGCTTATGTTGACTTCCAGCAGCATTATCGCTTCAATAACCAAGCTTATCAAACCTGGTTAGGACTGTTGCCCCAAGACATTGATAACTGTCATCTGTTAGAGGTTCATGGTGAGGCAGAATATCAGCAAATTCAAATCTATGTTGAGCAAGCACTCAGGGGAGAAACTGTTGGTTATGAGCATGATTTAGTTTTACAGGATGGATGCGTTCATTCCCTTAGCGTTACCTACATTCCCCACATTCAATCGCAGTCAAAGATTCAAGGATTTTTTGCCCTGGCTAGTGATATCAGCGATCGCAAGGCGATCGAACGAATGAAAGATGAATTTATTTCCGTTGTTAGCCATGAGTTACGTACTCCTCTGACCTCGATTCATAGTTCTCTCAAAATTTTAGCCACGGGCAGATTAGGTAGCCTTTCTTCCCAGGGAGAGCGGATGCTGACCATTGCCGATCAACAAACAGAGCGATTAGTTCACTTGGTTAATAACGTGCTGGATCTTCAGAGAATTCAGTCAGGCAAGATAACCATGAACAAACAAGCTTGTCAGGCAAATGAATTGATGAGAGAAGCTGTCCAAGCTATGACAACCCTAGCCCAAGAACAAGGAATTAAGCTATTTTTTCAACCCAATAATTTTGTAGTTTGGGCAGATCGAGATTACATCGTGCAAACCCTAACTAATCTGGTGAGTAATGCCATTAAGTTTTCTCCATCCAACAGTACCGTAATCTTATCCGCGATCAAACCCCAGTCCAAAAGTCAGAGGAAGCAAGCTTCAAGTTCCTACATTATATTTGCGGTTAAAGATCAGGGACAGGGTATTCCTCAAGATCGCTTGGAAACAATTTTTGAGCGGTTTCAACAGGTAGATTCTTCTGACTCCCGTAAAAAAGGAGGTACTGGTTTAGGCTTGGCGATCTGCCGTCAGATCGTTGAAGGACATGGCGGTCAAATTTGGGCAGAAAGTTGCCTAGCCAAAGGTAGTACTTTTTATTTCACCTTACCCGAACTGATTCAAATAGAGAGCGATCGCCATGACTAACAAAAATATCTTACTTATCGACGATGAGGAAACGATTCAGGAAGTTGTCCAAGTGGGCATTAATATCGAAGCTGGCTGGCAAGTTGCGATCGCTTCTTCTGGTTTAGAGGGCATAAATCTAGCCCAAAATGAACAGCCAGACGTGATTCTGCTTGACGTAATGATGCCTGAAATGGATGGCATTGCTACTCTATCGCAATTAAAGACTAATGATAAAACTAGCGCGATTCCCGTAATTTTTCTCACAGCTAAAGCACAAGCAGAAGAAAAAAATCAGTTTCAAAGTTTGGGCGTGGTCGACGTAATTACCAAACCCTTTAATTCGATGACTCTCGCTAGTCAAATAGCAAAAATACTGGGATGGAAGCTGGAATAGATGACAAGCAATAAGTAGTTATTAATAACTATAATTAGTTTGAATTTGAGCAATTATATTTGAATATAATGAAAAATTATGATTATATTTTTGAAGAAACAATAGAAATTCGCTCCACGAGTAATTTTAGTTTATTAATAAACTAAAATTACTCGTGGAGCGAATTTCTATTGTTTCTTCAAAAATATAATCATAATTTTTCATTAT
>JBCDEP010000012.1:0-59316 GCA_039179675.1 Cyanobacteria bacterium P01_G01_bin.67 | reverse complement strand
CCAGTTTTTTTAGGACGTTAAACCAAAATGGCGCTCCCATCGAAACGGCGATCGCGCTAAGTAGCCAACCGAGAATGGCACTAAATACGTGAGCAAAATTTAAGGGAGTAAATTGTTTTTTAAATGGAGCGGCAAAATTCCAGCCAATTGGTAAGTTATCGATATTATCCAAGGCAATATTTAGTTGCTCTTGAATATTATTAATACAAGTTTTAACATCACTTTTATTATCAGCTTGTGAGCAAGAGCTTACATCTGGATTTGATTCGATAACTTGCATTGCTAGACTATTAAATTCCGAAGCTAAAACTTCGCTTTTGGATAGCTGGTCAACAATATTCACCGTATCTACATTAAATGCCAATACTAGGATTATGCCCAAAATAAAAGAAATAACTTTAATTTTTCTTTGATAAATCTCCGAAGCATATTGCATGGAATAGTCAAACCAATCTTGAACTTCTTGTTCGAGCTGATTGATTTCTGCTTCAGTTGTAGTTAATCGAGATTTGGATCTTTGTAAGATATAAAACAAATCTGTTTTTAATTTCTCAGGTAGTCGAGAATTCTCAACTTTCTTAAACACAATTTCTAATTGCTCTTCTCGTGAATGATTAGGATCGAGAGTGAGCTGTTTTTGATCATTTTCTGATATTACTTCTCTGACGGTTGCAATCAAACCACTAGCAAACTGTTTAGATTGGATATTACCAATTGCTTTAGGCTTGGAAGTTTGTCCTTCTTTGATGCTTAAGGCTGGAGTTAAATATTTTTGATAAAGTCGGTTAGTAATCGGATATTTTGATTCATTATCCTCGTCTTTATTGTTGCCAATAACATCATTAAATAAGGTGATAAATAAATTACGATTGCCCTGCTGTTCTCCTAACAAGTTAATAATTGATTGTTTAAGATTCTTACCTCTTAAATTTAAAACTGTAGCTATTATTTCTAAAATTTCTGAGGTAGCTATGCTCAGTAATAAATAAACAAAAGTTAGAGTAATGGCGATGGAAATGATAATCGATAAGCTCATAATTTTATCTGGGTTACTAATAAATTGATGTTTGTTAATGGTTAATGGTTAATGATTAATGATTAATGATTAATGATTAATGGTTGATTGAATGTACTTCGCTAATAGAGGAAGACTATATAAAAATAAAAATGATTATTAGAGAAAAAATTTAGCCAGTATTTATTATTAGCTACTGACTAAATAGATTATGCAGATTGTTTACATTAGCTCAAGCTACTACTGAGGAGATTTATTTTGAGCCGTATATTTGCCATACTGCTGGATTAACTTAGCGACAACTCCTGTCCAGCCTGTTTGGTGTGCTGCACCCACTCCTGCTCCAATATCCCCATGAAAATATTCATAGAATAGGATGTATTGATTCCAGTGAGGATCGTTTTGGAACTTGGTCATACCACCGTAAACAGGGCGATCGCCTTTATTAGGACCATCAGCTTGGGTCACAAAAATACTAATCAACCGTTGGGAAATTTCCTCAGCTACTTCCCAAAGAGTCATCATCTTGCCTGATCCAGTAGGGCATTCAACCTGAAAATCATCTCCCAGATAGCGATGGAACTTTTGGAGGGACTCAATTAGCAAAAAGTTAACGGGCATCCACACAGGACCACGCCAATTAGAATTGCCGCCAAACAAGCCAAAGCGCGATTCAGCAGGTTCATATTCAACCCGAGGACTAATGAAATTTCCATCTTCGTTTCTGATGGCAAATGGTAATTGATAGGGTTGACGATCTGGGTCATGAACCTTGGACATTGCCCTAATCCCATAAGGACTAAAAAATTCTGATTCATCCAACATCTTCTGGAGAATGAGCTTTAGTTTATCAGGGTTGACCAGGGATAGGGATATCCCTCCTGCCATCAGGTTACTTTCGGTATTCTCAATAAAAATGTTTTCATGTTTCGTTAAATCTTGACGGTTGTTGATAAACCACCTAAAGCGATCGTTAAAATCAAGTTTCAAATATTTATCCAGTGTCTCCTGGTCGATCGCTTCTACGGCAAATAAAGGAATTAATCCCACCATCGAGCGTAGTTTCATACGAAACACAAAAGGGTCATTGCCATCAGGCAAAGCATTACCAGGAACTCTCAAGATATCGTAGTAAAAATTGTCCTCTTCATCCCAGATATTGACATCATCTCCCCCAATTTTATTGAGGGCTTCGGCAATCAAGAGGAAATGCTGGAAAAACTTCGATGCCATATCACCATAGACCCTGGCATCTGAATTTCCTTGAGCTAATTCCGTTGCCATTTTCAAAAGATTGAGACAGAACATGCCCATCCAACTAGTACCATCCGACTGTTCGATACTGGCGCCAGCGATGCGGAGATTACTACGGTCAAAAACGCCGATATTATCTAGTCCTAGGAAACCACCGCCAAATAGATTGTTGCCCTCTTCATCTTTGCGATTAACCCACCAAGTGAAGTAAAGGGATAACTTTTGAAAAATCTGCTCTAAAAAAGTGCGATCGCCCTTGCCATACATCGACTGTTCGATCTTATAAACTCGCCAGGCTGCCCAAGCATGAACAGGGGGGTTAACATCACCGAAGTTCCATTCGTATGCTGGCATTTGTCCATTGGGATGTAGATACCATTCTCGGGTAAACAGATAGAGTTGTTGTTTGGCAAAATCAGGATCGATTAAGGCTAGAGGAATGGTATGAAACGCGAGATCCCATGCCGCAAACCAAGGGTACTCCCACTTATCGGGCATCGAAATAATATCTTCATTAAATAAATGAGTCCACTCACGATTTCTGCCGTTTTTACGACTTGCTGGAGGTGGAGGATTATTAGGATCGCCATCAAGCCAATCCTGGACGACATAATAGAAAAATTGCTTACTCCATAACATGCCTGCAAATGCCTGTCTTTGCACGTTACGCATTTCAGTCGGTAGCTCGGCATAGGGAGTTACTGCTTGATAAAATTCATCCGCCTCAGCCTTACGAGTAGTAAAAATGGAGTCGAATTCCTGCGCCAAAGGAAAAACGAGATCGTCAACATCAGCCAGTCGCAGGCGGATTACTCGCTCCTCTCCCCCAGCTAGATTGAGCTTATAGTATGGTGCTGCCTTGGTGCCAATCTGTTGTGGATTTACTGCATCGGTTTGTTGGTGAACAATATAGTCATTAAAGGCATCTTTGGCATAACCAGACTTCTCGCCCCAGCGAAGTGCCGCACGATTGCTTTCATTTTCCGTATAGAGTATCTCATCGGGTTGTTGGCAATATAACCACTTTTTTCCCAGACCTCGCTGGGATAATTCTTCCTGGGAAAAATCAGCTTCGATGATGCTAAAGTCCCCAGTAGCAGAAAGATTTTTGAGAGATGGCTTGGTTGATGATTCATTACCCCAAGACCAGGTATTACGAAACCAGAGTGTCGGTGCCAGATGCAATTCTGCCGCTTCTACACCTCGATTAGCAACGGTAATTTGAATCAGAATATCTTCAGGAGAATTTTTAGCGTACTCCACGAAGACATCAAAATATTTATCCTCGTCAAATACTCCAGTGTCCATTAGCTCAAATTCCAAGGCTCTAGAATCTTCGCTTTTGCGACGGGCATTTTCATCAATCAACTGCTGATAAGGAAATGCTACCTGGGGATATTTATACAGTCCCTTCATATAAGAATGACTGGGAGTGTTATCTAGATAAAAATAATACTCTTTGACATCCTCTCCATGATTCCCCTGACTGTTAGTCAAACCATACAAACGTTCTTTGAGGATCGGATCTGTCCCATTCCATAAAGCGATCGCAAAACAAAGCCGCTGATGATTATCGGAAATACCCATCAAACCATCTTCCCCCCAGCGGTATGCCCGAGAGCGAGCTTGATCGTGGGAGAAATATTCCCAGGCATTACCAAACTCACTATAATCTTCTCTTACCGTGCCCCATTGGCGATCGCTTAAATAGGGTCCCCATCTTTTCCAATACTGTTCTCGATTGCGGTTGGCGATCAGTCTAATTCTTTCTTGAGTTTCATTGAGAGCTGCCATAATTTTTTCAAATTTAAAACAATATTAATCAGGTATTTTGGAGGTATGTAGTAAGAGGTTGTAAGATTTTAATCCCCTATCCTTTGTCCTTATCTAATTTTGTGCATCCAAGTTGGTTAAAAAACTGATGCTGGGAGCAAAGAAATATTCACCACCTTTCATAAATGCCCAGAGCTTAAACATATATTCTTCAGTTTCAGGCTCTCCCCATTTTTTTTGCCATTGCTGCACTCCTTCTGGTTGACCAATGACAGGATCGGGTCCTACTCCAACCTTGACAAAGCGATTGGCATTAGCCCATCTTGCCTGCATAAAATTAAACTGGTTCTCAATATTGGCTTGAAAGCACAAGAATAGTAGTCCTGATCCTGTTTCAGACTCTTGGGTAATATCGTTGTCACCATAGCTAATCGCCCGACGTGCAATCCGATGGGTTCTTTCTACTTCCAAGGCTTCTTCAAAACCAGGAGAAGACTCGACTCTTCCCGTATCACCACGGGGATTAGTTTTGCGGATATGGGCATGGAAGGGACACTTAGTAGCGGCAACGTCCGCATCAAAGTTAAAGTTATTCGGTGGGGTGGCAGGATGAGTAGCAACATCAGACTCAGTTACGGGAGTTCCATCAGGGAAACGACCCATGACCATCGCTCCTGCTAGCTCTTCATCGATTTGCAACTTTTGTGCAAGTTGCCGTTGATCGTCGCGAAACAGCTTCACGTTTTGCTCTAGTTTGCGGTAGACTAGGAAGCTGCCGTAGCTGTCTTCCGTTTTGCCATTACGATCCTTGACTAAAATATTCGCCAAAGAGTCTCTAGGGTCCCATTTACTAAAATCATCACTGTTACTTTTCGCTCGTTCAATATCCCGTTTGAGATATAAAGGCTGGCTGACTCCATCCACAAAGCCAAAATGCTCGATCGCTTCTCCATTGTCATTTCTGAGAACAAACCCATCTTCACGATGCAGAATTAAGGCTATCTGTCGTAATTGAGCCGACAAGCGATTAATGGTTTGCAATAGCTCATTGACATTATCGTCAGCGATTAAAATCAAGGCGTGAATTTCATCTTGGAAACCTGACTCCCATTGATCTACAGGAGGATCTCCCAGAAACCCCCTAATTTGGTCGTTTTTCATACCCATGGTAAACGGCTGATCTTTAGGCACTTGAAAAGGTTCAAATCCTAAAGCCTCATAACCAAATCGGGTTAAGAAAAAATTGGCAAACATATCACCACAGATCCCCTCCTGCTTATAGGCGATCGCTTCATCCGCCTGCTGTTGCGCTGAGGTTACATAGGTTTGGGTAAAATTGGCAATCCATTGTTTTGCTTGCTCTACCTGTTCTGGTTTCCACTGCACAAATAAATGTACGCTATGTTCTCTACCATGTCCCTTGAGGATATTTCCCTGGAGATCTGCTAGTAAAACTTGATACTTCCCTGCGTTATTAGGATCGATTCCCGCTTCAGGAATTTCTTTTAAGTCCGCTTCAGTTAATGCCATGATGTTTGATGTGGATTTGCTTCATTCGGTCTTGGATTGATTATCTTTGGTGGGCAACAATAGTAGATTCTTCTGTTAAGAATAAAGTTAATTTTTTTTGCCCATCCTACGTCTTGAAGATTGCTCCCTTATTCCCTTGTTCCCTTATCTCCCTATTCCCCTATCCCTTCAATTTGACCATCTTTGCCACTGAAGGTTTCCTCGTGTCGTTGAGATAAAACATCATGTAATATCCTGGGGGATATAGATGAGCATTAGTTGGAGCAGTAAATTCCAAAGAAGATTCACCCTCTGTAGTTGATGCCACTGTGCTGGCTAACTCCACTAACCGCTGACCATAATCAAAGGAATGGGTCACAGAGCCAAGCTTGTTAAGTACAAGAGAACCATTCTCTGTGGCATTGTTAACGGTAATCACGCCAGTTTGACCGTATTGCAGAGTCTCGGGGGCATTAATAATTTCAGGGCGATCGCCTGGTAGAGCTAAGTAAGGGGGACTAAAGACTTCTCCTTGCCAAATTTCGGCGGGAACAAAAGGCTCTGGATCGCCTTGGGCATAGTAATGTTGGGGATCTTGGTAGAAAGTTTTGAGATCGAAGGGTTCTGTTTTACCTGCTTTATTTCTTAAATCTGCCAGACGGAAAAAAGTCTTCGGATCTCCCAGTACATCGACATGAACTGTGCCATCTTTCTCGATCGCAGCTCGATTAGCATTTCCCCCAATGATTAACACTCGGGCATCGGGCAGGAGAATTGCACCGTTATGATAAAGTCGGGGCAGTTTTGCAGGACTAAGGGACTTGGTTTGATAACCGCCTTTGGCTTTGCTGTTGGGTGTTAGTAGTAATGGCTGATAGATCGGTTTATATTCGGGATATTCACCGCCGTTAGTGACCAAAATTTCTTGATCGGGTAAAATTACTGCCTGTAAATTCGCTCTTGGTTGGGGTAAAAAATCAGGGACAATTTCCCACTTACCATTCTTAGTGCCGCTATGTTCAGGAGAAATCCAGTGTTGTAGGCTAGTTGCTACTCTTGCTTCAGGAGGGAAGCCTTCGGTATTGCCCCCGCGACCAAAACTAATACTGTTAGTGCCGATAATCCCCCCAAAAAGCAGCACGTCTTCTGAATTAGGAATTTGCAATGCCGTACCGTAAGCCTTAGAAGTTTCTGGGCGATCGCTAGCTACTTCAAAACTGACTGCTACTTCTCCTGAATTTGTTGTCTCTAGGGACATAACGTAGCTTTTCTTGCTGAATTTTGGGACTAAAACTCCCGCAATACCTGCATCATCACCAGTGACTAAGAGTCGCCCATCAGCTAGGGGAAAGATCCTTGGGTAAAGATCGATATTATCGTAGACATCTTCATTTTCGACTTTCGTATTGAAGGGACTATTAGGTATATCTCGTAGGTCGATATACTGTAGCTTATTGGTCTCAGGATCGAAGATTTCTAAACTGGGGTTAATTTGGTTGGGTTCGCCAAATCTCAAACCCGAAAAAATCGCTACCTTACCGTTATCCAGAGTTACCAGCGTCGGATACCAGCGTCCATCCTTCATCTGTCCTAAGTTCGACCATTTTCCTGTCCGCCAGTTATAAAGATTTAACCATTTGGTACCAGTAAAAGCTCCACCAGGATAGTAACGTCCTGTTCCTCCCACAAACAGGACATTGCCGTTAGCCAACTGTACATGACCGCTACAAAAGAGATCGTTGGTCGTTTTGCGCTTGAGTTCTTTGTCGTAGACTAGAGCGGGAGGAGAAGGAATACGCTCAAATTTACCTGTTACAGGGTCGTATAGTCCACTATTATCGATAACATCATAATTTTTGGGATCAACACCTTCAATAAATTCATAATCTTGATCTCCTTTAACGAGGGTGCTACGAAAACTACTGCCGTTAACCATCAAAATCTTGCCATTCGGCAGTAAGGTAGTATGCACTGACTGAATCCGTTCCTCTGGTGGTGGCATGGCAATAGTTGACCAGGCTCCCATTATTGCTGGATTATCAGTTTCGGAACTGCTCACAGCGATCGCCATATCTGTTCTAAAAAACACCACGCTGAAAATAAAGCTTAAGACCAGCAACATCGAAACGAAGCGTGATCGGTGATTAATTGGCGGAGTTATCATAGACATTTTTGATTACTAATTACTGATTACTAGCGAAAGCTCAACCTAACTTTTGACGGTTATGAGGGATCAGGAATAAACAATAAGAGTGATTAGCTACCTTAAAACATTAATCTTGTTGACCTAAACTCAGGTGAATTAGCATTTAGCAGAGTCGATAATCTGCTTCAGCTCTTTATTAGTCGCTTGAATTGCTGCCTCAGCAGTATCATAAGCACTAGGATAAGTATTGGCTTCATCTTCTCCTGGTATCCAAAACTTACGGCGTGACAGACGCAGCGAACTAGCAAACAGAGGAATTGCATTAAAAATTTCTACCGCTATCGGACCGCGATATACCTCTAGAATTGGCTTCAGAAAAGCTTGCCAGGGTAGCCAACTAGTATGCAGCGCACCGCGATCGGGGGGAGACACTTGAACGTAATGCAGCCGTTCTTGTTGAGCCAGTTCTTTTACCTGCGCTTTAAAGATTTCTGGTCCATCCCCGTCCAGGGTTTCGTGGGCACTATCAATTACGACCCCTACTTGCTTACTTTCTACCCCTTGAAGAAACTCAATTAATTGCGCTAGCTTATTCGGTCCTGGAGTTTCCCAGTGGGTAATTGGTTCAATTGCTAACTTGACCTTTTGTTCTGCGGCATATTTACCTAGTTGATCCAGAATTGGCTGTGCCCGTTGATAACGGATTGCTAATTGATCTTGAAGGCGATCGCTCCAGAGCGGCTCATTAAAATCAGTCGTGGGAAACACACCGTAGGGAATGATAATGGGTCCCATCATAATTTCTCCCCGCAAGGCAGCTGTGATATCAACTCTGGATTGAAGATATTTAAGAGCTTCCTTCTGTTGTTGGGGAAAGGGTGAACTGGGATCAAAGGTTCTGGTTGCCCCCACGTTAGTAGCAATTTTGATTGAGTCTAAACCTTGATCATCGAGGTAATTTCTTAAGTCTCGATATTTTTGAATATCTTGACTGTAATCTTGGCTAAAAGTAGGCGCAATGGGAAATTCAAACCCACTATAACCATAACTGGTTAGCTGTTTAATGTGGTTTAGCACCAACTGCCGATACTTTAAATCGTCGGGTTTCATATCCGTAGTGAACATGAAAAAGCTGAGATAGATATCGGGCAAAGAAGACTGATTACTCATTTTTATATTAGGGATAAAGCCCACATTCCATAGATCTTCATAAAATGAGGGCATGATACTTCTGAAAAAATTGCTCTTGAGTTATCTTGCTCCCCCAAACTTGGGGGTGGGGGGCGGAATCATATCTTACATTCAGCGACACCGATGCTCGAATTTACTGTCAACCATCAAAGCTAGGATGATTCAGCTGAAAAAGGATTGAAAGTATGAGTCCTTGTGTTAGTAATTTTTGCCTGTGAGCCAGGGAATTAAGCTTTCTGGATCGTCTACAATTGTCTTGGGGTCGAACATGGGCCAAACATAGAGAATGCCCTGTTCGTCTAAACGAAAAAAGTTATTTAGGGTGTAAAGTGTTCCTTTGGTGGTCTTCATTTGCCAGACTCCGCTGGCGGTTGGATAGTCAACCGTAGTTGAGAGAATGTTTACTTCAGCAACCCGAGTCGAGACATCACTGACAAAATTTACCACTGCTTCCACGCCATCAAAGGTAGATTGACTAATGGGGCTAAGAAATTGAATCTCAGAAGAAAATTTTACCTGACTAAAATCGCCAGTTTTGAAAGCCTTAAAATAAGTTTCCAAGATATTGCGGTATTGTTCTTTATCCATTTTTCAAATCTCCAGAATTTACTAAATCCAAAATTACAGGGGCTTTAATACTGTTTGTTCAAAAAAACTTGTCTGTTGTGACTAGGAATAGGAGCTAGAGAAAATTAACATATCGATGAATTATGGTTGGTCGAAAGGCTCAACTGCAAATGATCAATAAGTTTCTCTCCAGAACTCTTTTCTAACAAGCTTGCGACCGAGCCTAACAACTTATAGAGGCTTGTTATTCCATATTTGACGGTCAATTTTCCAGCTTGCTTGCACTTTTTTCATCAACCACAAAGCCCGAAACTTAGCTTCTTTGGATGCACTCCCGTCATGAGGATAGATAGTTGCAATGGAAATTCCAATTACATAGCCAAAATCACCCATTACTTGAATTTCATCAGCGGTAAACGTGGGGTCAATATCTTGGTGAGCAACGGATTCAGCAAATCCTGCAACAATATCTTCTCTACCGCAGCGATCTGGGACATTGGGTGCCATCCAGAGTGCATCTTCGGTATACATCTCGCCGTATCCCATGAGATTTTTGCTTCTGACGTTGTCAGCGTAAACTTCTTCAAATACTCTTCTAATTGCGTCGCGATCTGAAATTGACATATGCTTACATTTTCCTGATAGATACTTACTCGAAAAATAATTACTGCGCTTTTGGATTGAGTAGACTACAGCAATAAAATTAGGCGTTGCTGGATTAAGGTCTAATTTTATATCTTTGGAAATTCAGCAGTTTGACTAGTAACCACTAACTACAATCAGAAAATTACAATCCAGTAGTTTTACGGAGATAATTCCGTGCCATTAGGGCGTACTGTAAGGGATTAGCTTTATTCGGATCTTGTTCTGCTTCTACTACTAACCATCCTTCATAATCTGCTTTTGCCAAGGCGGTTAAAATCGGCTTAAAGTCAATTATTCCTGCCTTGTCACCAGGAACAGTAAATGCCCCTTCACGAATGGATTGAAGAAAACTATCCCCATCAGCAATAGATTGTTTTAGCTCTTTTTCACGAATATTTTTAAGATGAACGTGCTTAATGCGATCGCCATATTTTTGTGCTACTGCTAGAGGATCGACTCCTGCATAATAAAGATGACCCGTATCCAGCAGCAATTTTAAATAGTCAGGATTAGTCCCCGCCATTAAGCGATCAATATCCGCTAAGGTTTCCACTCCCGTTCCCACATGGGGGTGATAGCATAGTTGCATTCCCGCATCATGGGCTTTTTTGCCAATCTCATTTAATCCTTGAGTTAACTGATCCCATTGCTGATCATTAAAAATTGGTCGATTGGGTAAAGGTGCCACAGGTTGCTGGTGAACCGCTCCACCGAGTTCGGCAACAACAATCGTATTGCCACCAATTTCTTGCATAAATTTGAGCTGTTCCTCAAAGATTTTTTTACTATCCCGGCGATCGTTAATCGTAAAATAAGTTCCGACCCAGGGTTCGGAAATAGTAAAGTCACGCAGTGCCAACTCTTGCTTCAAAGTTGCCAGATCTTGCGGATATTTACCCGACATTTGTGACCCTTTATAGCCAGATAATGCCATCTCGCTCAGAATTTGTTGGTAAGGAATAGGTGGTACTAAATCAATACTAGGATCGTCACTATTACTCCAACCCGTAGGCGTAATTCCCAAACGGACTTTTTGAGCATCAAATAATGGCATTGTGCTGGAGTTAGATACTAAAGAAACCAGAATACTCTGGTCTTTAATTACACCAGCTATACTAGGTGATATCACGGTGAAGCCCACTAAAAAAAACAATATCGTAGTAGAAACCAGTAAAGAGACAATTTTATTGTTTTTTAACATTGCTGTATTTTAAAGTGTAATTTAGATTACTTTGTGGTATTTTGCTGCCAGTATAAGCCTACTTAAAAATAGACTAAAGAAGATTCAATATCTACGAAAATATACGTAAAATATTGCAAAGTTCAGGATAATGATTAGCAATTAAGCAAATGTAATGCTCAAAAACAGCTTAATTATATTTCAGTTTTTTGAACGACATTTTTGTTGATATAAAAATTCACATATGATTTGGATATTTTTACTTAAACTTAACTCTTAAGGGGTTCATTTGTTAATAGATAAGCTAAACTGTCATAATGTAATTTATTTGTGGTAAATTGCTTATGAGCTAAGTAGCTAACTCGTGGTTAGTCAATTGAGTATTAGTTTTAATTAATGTTGACTGCTTTATCAACTGTATCGCTCTAATTAAAATATAGATTTAAAACTCTGCAAAACATAGGCTTATTTAACCGACCAAAAGATTGGTTAAATTCATGGCGAGTTTTTCCAGACTTCAACTCTCAAAACGCCAATTCTGATAAATTTTCCAAAATCGACTGGATATCATACTGACAGCCTTAGAGAAGTACAAAATGAGCCAAAATCAAACCAAAGTTAAAATAGTTGACTGCCAAACTGCTGCCCAAACCGTTTATGATGCAGTAATCGTTGGTTCGGGAGTAGCAGGATCGATAATCGCCAAACAATTGAGCGAACAAGGACATCGGGTTTTAATCCTCGAAGCGGGAGCGCGTAAAGATTTAACTCTAGAGGGGTTTCAAAGCTACGTTGAAACGTTTTATGGGGCGGTAGAGAAGAATGCCAATGCTCCCTATCCTTTGAATCCTAATGTTCTAAGTCCGACTGACGGTGCGAATGGTTATTTCGAGGAGCAAGGACTTCTACCACTAAGTGGTTCCTATACTAGAGTTCCTGGCGGCACCACCATGCATTGGGAAGGTAAGACGATTCGGATGCTACCTGAGGATTTCGAGACCAAAACTAGGTATGGACATGGTCTTGATTGGCCCATCAAATACCAAGAATTAATGCGCTACTATCGCAAAGCTGAGCGAGAAATTGGAGTTTCAGGAAATACAGAAGAGCAAAAAAGTTTAGGCGCAGTCTTCGATGGCAACTATGTGCTGCCAATGTTAGAGCTAGCTCCTTCTTACTTAGATCAGAAGGTTAAAGAGAAAATTCAGGGAACTAGCGTCGAACTGGCGGGAGAGAAGATTAAACTGAACTTCACTACCTATCCTCAAGGTCGCAACAGTATAATTAATCCTGATCACGATCAATATGAAGATGTTGAAAACTACGGAGAGCATTTTACACGTAAAGGTATTGCTAGCGTTAATCCAGTAGAGTATGGGGAACGCTGTCAGGGGAACGCCAACTGTGTACCGATTTGTCCCGTTCAAGCTAAATATGATGCCAGAAAAACCCTCAACTCGATCGCTTCTGTCCCTGGCAAACAAGTACATCTGCTGCCCCAGGCAGTAGCCTATAAGGTGGAAGTAGATCCTACCAATGGCAGAATTGCGGCAATTCACTATAAGCACTATCAGGAGCCTAATTCTTCCCAACATACTGTGGAAATTGCCAAGGGGAAATTATATGTGTTAGCTGCTAATGCGGTAGAAAATGCCAAGATTATGCTGGCTTCTGGGTTACCTAGCACTAGCGGACTTATAGGCTGTAATCTGATGGATCATCCTTTCCTCTTAGCTTGGGCTTTGATGCCTGAAGTAACTGGAAGCATGCGTGGACCGCTGGTCACCTCAGGAATTGGTGCATTTCGTAAGGGTAATTTTCGTCGCCAACAGGCGGCATTCGCTATTGATATTCATAACGACGGTTGGGGCTGGTCAGGCACAGGTGCTACTGATGTGGTGCAAGATGCGGTGGATTTTAAAAATAAGTATGGAGCCGAGCTGCGCCAGGAACTAATTAGTCGAATTTCTCGGCAGCTATTGTTGGCTTTTATGTGTGAGTTACCTGCCGATCCCAGCAACCGCATTACCATCGATCCCCAGTACAAGGATCAGTTAGGAAATTACCGTCCTGTAATTCACTTTAATGTTGCTGACTACTGTAAAGAAACCATGGTTTATGCTCGAAAACTCTCGCGGACGATCTTTGCCCGTTTAGGAGCAGAAGACTATACCCATTACAGCGACGAAGATCCTGCCTATTTTGAGTATAAGGGTTCAGGTTTCTGGTTTCGGGGAGGCAATCACTTTTCGGGAACCCACATCATGGGCAGCAATAAAAATGACTCAGTGGTAGATCGCAATCAGCGTTCTTGGGATCATGAGAATCTTTATTTAGTCGGTGCGGGAAGTATGCCCAGCATTGGCAGTTCCAACACAACTTTAACCCTTGCTGCCCTTAGTTTTATGAGTTCAGAGCAAATGTTAAAAGACTTAGATTCATAACAATCTTCGGTACTGCTAGCTGATGATTAGAAGTTGGTAGTAGAGGGATGGCAGATATTAACGACTTGAGAATATTAATTTTTAGATTGAGAACAAGCTTTCAGGAGAAGTACGATGAGCAGCCAGGAAAATGATTTAATTCAAACGGTTGATGATTTACATTTTTATCTGATTCAGGCAATGAAGATCGAGCATGCCACTATTCCTCCTTACATTACGGCACTCTATTCGATCAAGCCAGGAAGTAATGTTGAAGCATTGGAAATTATCCGTTCGGTCGCGGTGGAAGAAATGCTGCACTTAACCTTAGCCGCTAATGTGTTTAATGCGGTGGGGGGCGATATTAAATCAACCTTGACGGGAAATGACTTTATTCCCCAATATCCGACCCGATTGCCTACAGGAGAAACAGATTTTGAAGTTGGGTTAGCCAAGTTTTCCCCAGAAACGATCGCGACTTTTCTCAAAATTGAACGAGCCAAGGAAGTAGATGAAGGTAAACCGATAGTAGGATCAAGACCACATCAGAACTACGTCATCTCTATTCGCGATCGCGATCCAGAGTATAGTTTTTATAGCATTGGGCTATTTTATGCTGAGATAATTCGCGGTATGTATGCCTTACACAAAGAAATGGGAGATGCTCTATTTTGTGGCGATCCTGGACGGCAGATTACCCCTGAATATTATTACGATGGCGCAGGTGACATTATTAAGGTCAACGATTTAGATAGTGCTATCCGTGCCTTAACTATAATTCAAGAACAGGGTGAAGGTTCGAGGATTGGTAAAATTTATGATGCTGAAAAGCTGCTGTCTCACTACTATCGCTTTGAGCAGCTTATGTTTAATCAGGAAAATGGTCAGGACGTAACTAATGGTCAGTATTATGTAGTGGATCAAGAACGTCCTAGTCAGTCAGATAAGCCAGAGCATCCCACAGGTGGCACCTTTACCGTTGACTGGGGTGCAGTCTATCCCCTCAAGGAAAATGCTAAGCTCAGTGACTACTCTGGACAACCTGAATTACATCAGGCAGCGCAAGATTTTCAGTCAGCATACAGTAATTTCTTGGCAGAGATTGAAAACTCCTTTGACGGTCATCCCGAGGCTTTACTACCAGCAGTAGGCGGTATGTTTAAGCTCAAGTATCAGGCAGAGCGACTGATTAAAAATCCGATTGCGGGTCTGGATGGGGTTAATGCGGCACCAGTCTTTAGATTAGATTAATTAACTTCAGGTCTGCTTGATCGGATAGTTGGCGTGGTAACAGAAATAATCCATAACACATAACAGCTTGGGTAATTGAGTCATAGGTTATAGGTATGGTTATTACCTTCCGCTCTTGGCGATCGCGCCAGCGCAAAAACTAACGACTAACAACTAATAATTAATAACTAACAACGAACTTAATAATGAGTAGTCAATCTGAGTTGATGGCTTCTTTTTTGGAGCTTTCGGTCGCTCTCACTGGATTTTCGGAATTTCACTTGCAGGGTACAGGTCAAGCTGAACAATATTATGCAACTGTGGAACAGAATATTAGCAGCGATCTATTGGTCGAATTACTGAAAACTTTTCAGACTCTCAAACTTAAGGCTAAAAGTGCCCATGACGATTCAGTTTTAACCACAGGGTTACGCTCAGAAATTCTGGGTTCAGAAAAATTGGGAGCGATCGCCCGTAATATTATTAAACTCTGGTACGTAGCTACTTGGTATCCACTGCCTGCATCATGGCAAGCTGCTTTTGGTACTGAGAATAGCCAACAACATCCTTATATCGTTGCTCCTCAGGCTTATCCCGAAGGTTTGGTTTGGTCAGCGATCGGGGTTAATCCCCCTGGGGCAAAGGCTCCAGGTTTTGGTACTTGGAGCGAACCTCCTTCAGTTTCTTTAAGCTGAATTGCCAGCAGTTTTCTTCTCAGATAGAAATTAATTGATTCAACATCAAGATATATGAATATTAAACTTTGGACTCGTAGATTATCCATGATTGCTTTGGCAATAATCTTGAGCCTAACTATTAGCAATGCGCCTGCTGCCGCTTTTGTAAGTAACACTCAAACTAATATCGAGCATTTAAAGTTGACCCATGAATGCAACGGTTGCGATCTCTCCAACTTCGATTTCACCACTGTTGATTTTGACTTATACGGTAGTTCCCTGATTGAGGCAGATTTATCAGGTGCCAACCTATCTGGGATGCTGATGCAACTAGCCAATTTAACGGGAGCCAAGCTAATCAAAACTAATCTTTCCCAAGTTAAAGCCAGGGGAGCCGAGTTTTCTGGTGCTGATTTATCTCAGGCTGATTTATCTCAGGCAGATATGAGTAATACTTTTCTCAATGAAGCCAAATTGTTAAACGCTAAACTTACCCAAGCTGACTTCAACGCTGCTGAGCTAGAAAATGCCAAGCTGGTTGATGATTCGGCTGAAAATGCCAACTTTTACGACGCGACTCTTTTTAGCGTTGATTTATCGGGGGCAAATCTAGCCAATTCCGACCTCAAAGAAGCCAACTTAATTGGTGCCGTTTTAACTAAGACTAATCTATGTGGAGCCAGCCTATCTGGAGCCAGAATGCCTGACTATAAAAAATATAATGGCGATATCTCCAAGTATGGAGCGGTTGGCTGCGAGTAATTTTGCTAAATGAAGCAACTTTGATCGGGATTCTAAATTGATTTTTTGATATTTCTTGACTGTTGACTAATCCGATCCGAAATCTAAACCAGAATGCTGTAGATGAGAAGTGTGGGAGACAACTAACTACTTTAGGGGCAGGTATCTAACTGTCCCTAACTAAAGAAAATATTAGTGATACTGGTAGTTGAAATATGATCGCTTTCTGATTGTCTGACTCTCTTCCTTATAGTGAAATGCTTTACGTTCTTTTGGAATAGTCCTTTATTTGAGAGAAAATCAAAACACCAGAGAAGATAATTTAAAAGCAAATACACAAGTGATGAATGGCAATCTGAAACTACTTTATACGAAAGTATTCCAGAAAAATTAGACATTAACTCTGTTTTAGATTTAGAATTTGCTAATTATAAAGTTATTGGAAAATCTGAATTTGTTTCAGATAGAATTGATTTTCTATTTTCTAGAATAAACAATCTTAGTTCTTATTATCTCGATTTTGTAGATATAGTAAATGTTAAATTATCTTTAGATACTACTCAAGATTTACTTAAAGATAAGCTAAAGTATATTATTTTAATTAGGCTTTTTTTTGCAAAACTAGTCAAGAAAATACTGATTCAGAAATAGAAATCAATGTTAAAAGTTTAAGTTTATAAAACAAGAATAAGAAGTGTGATAAAGCAAAAATTAACCAAAATTATCGAAAGAGATTGAAAATCAGAAAATAATCAACTTTAAAAAATATAAAATAAGCCAAAGTGAATTAACACAAATTTTACCTGTATTTGTAGCATAAAATAGGACAAGAAAGTATCATTTAATAATCTTTTAATTAGAGTTAGCTACAGACTTATTAGGAGTTAAAAGTAAATACAGACAAGGAATTATTAACAAAGCAATCAAAGTAGAAGCAACCAAACCAAAACTAATCGCATTAGCTAAAGGAATTAAACCAGCAATTGTTGTAATACTAGTAGTCAGAATCGGACGTAATATATCGACTGTACCTCTGGCTGCTGCGTCGCTCACATTCATGCCTTTAGCCCCAGGAATAAGAAATAACGATTTTGAGTATTTGCTCTCTTAGATGATTTCATTAGTAGCAAATATAATCACATTTCAGATTACACTCCCATAACTCCATTTTCCATATTCCTGAGTTAAAATCGGCTCGTATTGATTGTGCAATCCGATTTTTTTATTAAAGAAATAACAACTATTTCCGAAAAAAAGCATAGCAAACATAATGCTAAATCCGTGTTTTTACAGATTACTCGAAAGAAACTTGCGTTGACGCATTCCAAACAAGGGGATAACTATAAGTAACTAGTTATGGGCTACAGGTTACAGCAGTTGGTGTGAGAGAAGTTCTAGTTTAGACCATCATGAAAACGTTCTTTGATGCATTCATTTCCTACGGACGCGCTGATAGTAAAGCTTTCGCCACCAAATTAAATCAAGAACTGGTGGCGCAGGGTTTAAATATTTGGTTCGATCAAGATGATATTCCCCTGGCAGTAGATTTTCAAGAGCAGATCAAGAGTGGTATTGAACAGGCGCACAATTTTATCTTTATTATTGCGCCTCATGCGGTTAACTCCCAGTATTGTCTTCAGGAGATTAATCTAGCAGTTCAGTATCATAAACGCATCATTCCAATTCTGCATCGAGAACAGATCGATCGCGCAACTTGGCAGTCCAGAAATCCCCAGCAGACCGAGGCGCAGTGGCAAGCTTATCAAGCCCAGGGTTTAGATTCAAGCTTTACTAATCTCCATCCTGTGATTCAAAAGATTAATTGGCTCTACAGTCGAGAACAGATTGATGATTTTGATCAAGCTGTAACAGGTTTAATTGATGCGATCGCGCAACATCAAGATTATGTGACCCAACATACTGAACTACTGTTGCAAGCTCTGGACTGGGAGCGGAATCAAAAGCAAAACCTCTATCTCTTAACTGGTTTGACGAGAACTGAGGCACAACAATGGTTAAAGCAGAAATTTGAGGATGAGCAACCGCCCTGTGTGCCGACAGATTTGCACTGTGAATTTATTAGCGAAAGTATTAAAAATGCCAATAACCTGATGACTCAGGTATTCTTGTCGGCGGCGGAATCAGACAATGAAGTCAAGAAAAAAATTGCTCAAGTCTTGATGCGGGAGGGTTTGACCATTTGGACAAATCAAACAGATATTAAAACGGGCATTGCCTTTCAAGAGGAAATTGAGCGGGGAATTCTCAGGGCAGATAACTTTATTTATTTAATCTCCCCCGAGACATTGCGATCGCAATACTGCCAGCAGGAATTGGCTTTTGTTACGGCACATAACAAGCGGATTGTTCCCTTGTTGATTAAGGAAACTGCTCTAGAGTTGATTCCACATCAGCTTCAGGCACTACAGTTTATCGATCTAACTCCAACAGAAGCTGAAATACTTGATCGCCGTGGGATTAGTAAACTCTTAAAAGCACTCAAAAGCGATGCCCACTATCATGAGAATCACAAGCTGCTCTTGGTCAAGGCTCTTAAGTGGCAGCATCAAAACCGCAATCCCAGTATCTTACTGCGGAGTTATAATCTCCACCACTTTGCCGCCTGGCTAGAAATAGCGCGACAACGTAATGACTATCCTCCTTTACCTCTCCAGACGGAATTTGTCACTAAGAGCGTACAGCAACCCAAACCTTCTTCCCTAGAAGTTTTTATCTCTTATTCCCGCGCCAATTCTGATTTTGCCTGCAGGCTGAATGATTCCTTAACGGAAGTAGGAAAACTGACTTGGTTTGATCAAGAAAATATTGCCTCTGGTGCTAATTTTCAAGAGGAAATCTATCGGGGTATCGAGAGTTGCGATAACTTTGTGTTTATTATTTCTCCCCAATCAGTCAATTCTCCCTATTGTGCGGATGAAGTAGAATATGCACACAAACTGAATAAGCGGATTATCACAGTCGTTTATCAACATGTACCTGCTTCAGAATTACATCCAGTGCTGGCTCAGATTCAGTGGATTGACTTTAATCTCCATGAGGGGGACTTTTATGCCAATTTTCCGCAACTAGTCCGAACTATTCATACAGATCGCGAGCATGTCCACAGCCATACCAAATGGGGACAACGGGCTAGAGAATGGTCTTTGAGAGGTAAAAGTGATGATTTGCTGTTGCGGGGCAGTGAATTTGTACTGGCACAACAGTGGCTCACCGAAACTCAGCAAGAAAATAAGCAACCCCCTCCCACAGAGTTACAGCAAGAGTTTATTGCTACCAGTCAAAACGCAATCGATGCTGCTGCTAGAGCTGAACAATACCGACAAACACAGATCCTACATCTACAACAAGAACGGGCGCGGGAAGCAGAAGTTAGATTAGCAGAAGAGAAAAAATATGCCCAACGACAAAAGTTGTTTTCTGGTATTGCCACAGTAGGATTTGCCATTACCACTGCTCTCGGCTTAGCAGCCTTATTTGAGTATCGCAATTCCAAGATTAGTGAAATTAATGCCCTTAGTTTATCTAGTGAAGCTCTCTTTGCCTCCAATAAAAAGTTGGAGGCTCTGATGGAAGTCATTAAGGCGAAGCGACAGCTCCAGAAATTAGAGCTAGTAACAGTTCCCGAACTGCGATCGCGAGTCCAAGGGAGTTTGCAAAAAGTAGTCTATACCATCAAAGAATATAATCGCTTGTCAGGACATTATGGTGCAGTATTGGATGTTGCCGTCAGCCCAGACCAAGAATTGATTGCTTCTGGTAGTGCCGATAACACCATCATTCTCTGGAAACAAGACGGTACTTTGCTCAAGACTCTCAAAGGTCATTCTGGTTCGGTAACTGCCGTGACCTTTAGTCCTGATAGTCAGTTGCTGGCATCCGCTAGCGTGGATAATACCATTAAGTTATGGCAGCGAGATGGTACTTTACTTCGTACTTTTGACGGACAGGAAGATTTTAATCGGGTAGCTTTTAGTGCCGATGGCAAGACGTTGGCTTTGGCGAGTCAAGATCAAACCGTTAAACTCTGGCATTGGGAAGGTAACCAAGCTACTTTAAAAGCGACCTTGAAGGGTGATAATCCTAAGGGAGGAGCCTTTAACTCCGTTGCTTTTAGTCCTGATAATCGTCTCATTGCGGCGGGGAGTGCAGATAGTACGGTTAAAGTCTGGCGGACTGATGGTACCTTGTTAACGACTCTCAGGGGTCATCAAAATCAGGTTTGGGGGGTGGCATTTAGCCCCGATAGTCAGCTTATTGCCTCAGCCAGTGAGGATACTACAGTTAAGATTTGGCGGACTGATGGTACTTTGGTTGCTACTCTGTGGGGACATAGCGGTGCGGTGCGGGACGTGGCGTTCGATCCTAATGGTCGGCGTCTGGCTTCAGCCAGTCAGGATCAAACTCTCAAGCTCTGGCAACCCAATGGTACTTTGCTGTTTACTCTCCGTGGTCATCGAGATAAGGTGACCGCAGTTGATTTTAGTGCTGATGGTAAATTTGTGCTTTCTGGTAGTCGAGATAATAGTGTCAGACTTTGGGAGCCAGACAATACTTTATTGGAAACTATGTTTGGACATCGCAATACGGTCAAGAGCGTTGATGTTAGTCCTGATGGTCAGCTCATTGTTTCAGGTAGTGAAGATAGTAAGATCAAACTCTGGCGTAAAAACGGTAGTTTAATCAAAACTCTCAAAGAGCATCGTGATCGCGTTTATGGAGTAGCATTTAGCCCCGATGGACAGTTAATTGCTTCTGCTAGTGCCGACCGCACGGTTAAACTCTGGCAACGAGATGGCACTTTATTGAAAACTCTTGAAGGACACCGCAATCGGGTTTTGGGAGTGGCGTTTAGCCCTAATGGACAGTTAATTGCTTCTGCTAGTGCCGATCAAACGATTAAACTTTGGCAGCGCAACGGCAAATTATTGAAAACTCTTGAAGGTCATCGGGAAGAGGTCAACGCTGTAGTCTTCAGTCCTGATGGTAAGTTGATTGTCTCGGGTAGCGGCGATAATACCCTCAAACTTTGGCAACAAGATGGCACTTTTCTTAAAACTTTTATCGGGCATAAAAGTACTGTTTTTGATGTGGATATTAGCAGCGATGGCAAGTTAATTGTTTCGGGTAGCGGCGATAACACCATCAAACTCTGGAATCTTCAAGGTCGTTTGCTGGCAAACTTGTCAGGGCATTTGGATTCAGTCTTGGGAGTTAAGTTTCTCCCTAATTCATCGACCATTGCCTCTGCCAGCGTCGATAAAACGATTAAGCTCTGGCGATGGGATAGTAACCAGGCTAAGTTAGAAAGAACTTTAGTGGGTCATAGTGCGTCGGTGCAAAGTCTTGATTTTAGCCCCGATGGTCAAACTTTGGCTTCAGGCAGTAATGATAGGACGGTAATTTTATGGACTAAGCACAGTATTCTCGAACCAGAAGATTTAATTATACATGGCTGTAATTGGGTCGAGAATTATCTGAGATACAATCGGACAGTGGTAGACAGCGATCGCCAACTTTGTGATGGCGTAATCAGTAACCAGTAATCAGTAACCAGTAATCAGTAACCAGTCCTGAGATGCTTAAACAAAACAATACTATCTCCGCATCAGAAAGGGTGAATGCTAACACCGAGCAACCGCAACAAGTACTCCTTTTCTCAGGTCACATGATCGATAGTCCCCATCGTCCCCAGCCCCGATTTCCTCCTGGCATGGAAACCGAAGCTCAACAAAAAATTAATCAGGTACTTGATAAATTACAGATTAATGCTCATAGTCTGGCGATCGCTCCTGGCATTGCCTGTGGAGGGGATATCTTATTTTTAGAAGCCTGTTTAGAACGTAAAGTGACAGTTGAGGTTTATCTGCCCTTTGAGCCAGCTAAATTTATTGAACAGTCTGTTAGCTTTGCCCAGGGTAATTGGGTCGAGCGTTTTGAGCGGATTAAAAATCATCCTTTAGTCCAAATTTATCAGCAGTTGGAATGTATTGGTGCTGTCCCTTCAGGTGATGATCCTTTTGAACGAAATAATCGCTGGGCTCTTGATTCAAGCCTAGTCTATGGCATAGATCGGGTCAGGCTAGTTGTGTTATGGGATGGCAAAGGGGGTGATGGGCGTGGTGGCACAGGTGATATGGTCAACCAGGTACGTCAACTAGGCGGCATGGTGGAACATCTCGATACTACTAAGTTTGATTATTGGCAAACTCTTGGTTAGTAAGTAAATGTATCTAGGGCGTAATTAGAGCGATCGTCTTGTAAGAAGGGAATGGGGAATCAGGAATAGTTTGTTCAATTTACTCTTAAGAGCAATAGTTAAAAGTATATGGCTTTAATAGCCTGTCCAAAAAGACAGGTGAAATTATTTTATGGGACGACAATGATGCTAAACTCCTGTAATTATCAACAGAGTTAATCATTTTGTAACAAAATACACAGGTTTTCCTGGAGTTAAAATTCTAGTCTGTTAGTAACTCAATCGTGAAGTAAGCGAGAGTTGCAGTTCTTGAGTGAATTAATGAAACAGCACTACTCCGTAATTGTGGTGGGTGGTGGTCAAGCTGGGCTTTCAATCAGTTATTGTTTGAAAAGTAAAGGCATCGATCACATTGTCTTAGAAAAGAATCACATTGGTTATTCTTGGCAACAGAAACGCTGGGATACTTTTTGTCTGGTGACCCCTAATTGGCAGTGTACTCTTCCTGGTTATCACTATCCAGGCAGTGATCCTGACGGTTTTATGGAACGAGATGAAATTGTCGAATACGTTAAAGATTATGCTCGGTCGTTTTCTCCCCCAATTAAGGAGGGAGTAGAGGTTTTTTCAGTTAAGAAGAATTCCTCAAAGGGGCTGTTTGAGTTAGAAACTTCAATTGGTTATCAGACAGCGGATCAGGTTGTTATTGCCACTGGTAGCTATCATCAAGCAAAAGTACCGAGAATTGCGGAAAAACTTGCCAGTGAAATTATCCAGCTACATTCTTCTGATTATAAAAACCCAGAATCCTTACCTGAAGGTGATGTCTTAGTAGTTGGCAGTGGACAATCGGGTTGTCAGATTGCAGAAGACCTTCATCTAGCAGGCAGAAAAGTTCATCTCTGCGTTGGTGGGGCACCGCGATCGCCTCGTCAATATCGAGGGAAAGATGTAGTAGATTGGTTAAATCAGCTGGGTTACTACGATCTGACCGTTGATAATCATCCTGACAAGGAAAACGTCAGACATAAGACTAACCACTATGTAACTGGTCGTGGAGGCGGTCACGAAATCGATCTGAGGACTTTTGCCCTGGAGGGAATGCAACTATACGGTTCTTTACAAGATGTTCAAGAAAATGAGCTGCAGTTCAAGCCCAATCTGAAGCACAATCTTGATCGCGCTGATGATGTGGCAGAAAGTATCAAAAGAACCATCGACCAATATATCGCTAGAAATAATATTGATGCACCGCTAGATGCACCTTACAAACCAGTGTGGCAGCCTGAAACTGAAGTTTTAGAACTTGATTACCAACAGGGAAATATTACTACTGTCATTTGGTGTATTGGCTATCAAACCAACTTTAGCTGGATTGAGGTTCCTGTATTCGATGGTAAAGGTTATCCTAGCCATGATCGCGGAGTGACAAGCGTTAGTGGTTTATATTTTCTAGGACTTCCCTGGTTATACACCTGGGGTTCGGGCAGATTCTCAGGTATAGCTAGAGATGCCACATATTTGTCTGACTACATTGCCAATAAGATGAAATATGCCTATCCAGGAACTTTGTTAGCTGTGAACGAAGCAGCAATTGGATCTTGACATTGAACGTAAGGGCGAACAGCTGTTTGCCCCAACCGCAACAATTGTAGGGTGGGCAATGCAGACTAATTTTGTAGTCGAAAATAACTTGATGTTGCCCACCACCATTAACAATCAACAATCAACAATTAACAGATAAAAATTATGCCTGAAGTTACTACCCCCGCCCATAAAGCTGGTGATTTCTTTGTCGATTATGAAGAGAAAGTATTTCCCGATGTTCAAGCTGAACCAGGAGAGAAAGCCTTAGTTACTTTTCATACTGTGGCTTTTGAAGGTTCCATCGGTTTAGTTAATTTATTACAAGCTACCCGTTTGATTCGCAAAGGTTTTGAAACTTCAATCTTACTTTATGGTCCTGGAGTAACTTTGGGCATCCAGCGAGGCTTTCCTAAAATTGGCGATGAATCTTTCCCAGGACACCAGGCGATGAATAATCAACTAATCAAGATTATGGAAGAAGGAGGTAAAGTTTACGCCTGTCGCTTTGCCTTACAAGCTTTATACGGACATGGAGAACCTTCTCTGATTCCTGGCATTACTCCAATCAATCCCTTAGATGTTTTAGATATAGTCCTAATGCATCGCAAAGATGGCGCATTTATTTTAGACACTTGGACAACTTAAATCAGTCAACACTCAACACTCAACAGTTAGAGACAAGGCATGCCTTGTTTGTAAAGTCAGCAGAAGATGGATTATTCGCGTATTGTTAAAGTTGCTGCGGTGCAGATTTCTCCCGTACTGTATAGCCGTGAAGGAACGACGGAAAAAGTGTTAAAGGCGATCGCTGATGCGGCAAAGGAAGGAGTACAGTTAATTGTTTTCCCTGAAACTTTTATTCCCTACTATCCTTATTTTTCCTTTATTCAACCACCCGTGTTGATGGGTAAGGAACACATGAGGCTATACGAGGAGTCGGTAACAGTTCCCAGTCCTGTTACGGATGCCGTTAGTAAGGCAGCAAAAGCTAATTCAATGGTGGTGGTGTTAGGAGTGAACGAACGAGATGGGGGGTCGCTGTACAACACCCAGCTAATCTTTGATGCCGATGGCAGTTTACTATTAAAACGTCGTAAGATTACCCCAACCTATCACGAACGGATGGTTTGGGGGCAGGGAGATGGTTCGGGGTTGCAAGTATTAGATACTGCTGTCGGGAAAGTAGGTGCTTTAGCCTGTTGGGAACACTATAATCCCCTGGCAAGATATAGCCTGATGACACAGCAAGAACAGATCCATTGCGCCCAGTTTCCAGGTTCGATGGTCGGACAAATCTTTGCCGATCAGACAGAAGTGACAATTAAGCATCATGCATTGGAGGCAGGTTGTTTTGTCGTTAACTCCACAGGTTGGTTGACTCCAGAACAAATAGCAGAAATATGTCCTGATGAAGGCTTACAACGAGTATTAACTGGTGGTTGCTACACCGCAATTATTTCTCCTGAAGGCGTGCCTTTGTGCGAACCTATTACCGAAGGCGAAGGAATGGCGATCGCCGATTTAGATTTTGCTCTAATTACTAAACGCAAGCGCATGATGGATTCTGTGGGACACTATTCCCGCCCTGATTTATTGCAACTTCAGGTAAATAAGGATGCCCGTACTGTTTGGCAACCGCAATCCATAACCAATTCAACAACTGTCAACAATCTTGGTTCTGCAAACGGTCAATCTCCAATTTCTGAATTGCTCAAAGAGGAAGAGCAATCAACAAATCAAACAATGCTCAATGATAAATGTTAAACGTTCAATGAAATGACTAATGATGAAAAACGAAAATTAATTACTCAATTACAATCTCAAGGTTTAAAACTGATCGACCATAATCCAGGTGCAGCTTCTAGAAAAGGTGGTGCAGGTCCGACCGATCACAAAGCAGTGACGATAGAAGGAACAACGGTAATGATACCTGTTCATACGAATATTGCTGTTGAGTCTGATTATACTCTGGCTGATTTTCACCGCAAGTCTGTTAGTTACCAAAAATCTTATGTACTAGAAAAGGCAGGAGAGGGTATTGCATCAATTCAATTTCCGCCACAGCCAAAATTTTATAACCTTAAAACCGCCAAGGGGATTCCCTATAACCAGATCGCTTTACTTCACAGTCATAAAGTTTTAGCAACCACCGTTTTACAAACCTGCATTCGCTACAGCAACCGCAATACATCTTGTCAATTTTGCGCCATTGGTCAATCCTTAGCCGCAGGTAAAACTATTGCCCAAAAAACTCCTGCACAGTTAGCTGAAGTCGCTGAAGCAGCAGTCAGACTTGATGGTGTCGAACAGCTAGTAATGACTACAGGTACCCCAAATACCACGGATCGAGGTGCCGCTTATTTAAGCGCATGTGCCACGGCAGTTAAAGCTAAAGTTGATTTGCCCATTCAGGCACAGTGCGAACCTCCTGATGATTTTATTTGGTTTGAGCGTATGAAAGCAGCGGGAATAGATAACCTGGGAATGCACCTAGAGGTAATTGAACTGCAAGTACGCGATCGCATCATGCCAGGGAAAGCTAAAGTTTCTCTAGACTATTACTTTCAGGCATTTGCGGCAGCAGTCGAAGTCTTTGGTTGGGGACAAGTTAGCACCTATATTTTGGCAGGCTTGGGGGATAGTCTGGAAACGATTGTTAGTACTTGTGATCGCCTGATCCAACTTGGCGTATATCCGTTTGTGGTTCCATTTGTCCCTATTACAGGAACACCTTTAGCCGATCATCAACCTCCTAGTAGCGATTTTATGCACGCTATCTACGAACGTGTCGGTGGTTTGTTAAACCAGGCAGGAATGTTCTCCCAAGATATCAAGGCAGGTTGCGCTAAATGTGGGGCATGTTCGGCACTATCAACCTTTGAAACTAAATTATCGTAAGGGCGAATGGCTATTCGCCCCTACTCAATCTCTAATGAAACAAATCTATCAATTTAAACTGGCTTTATCTCCAAGCCATATTGATGCTTACTTCTTATTAAGACAACAAATATTTTGTCAAGAACAAGGAATTTTTCAAAATAGCGATCGCGATCAATATGACTCAATTGCCTACCCGATTGTTGCCGTTACTAACGATAACAAGATTGTCGGAGTAGTTAGGATCTACGAAACTCAACCAGGACTTTGGTATGGGGGGAGACTTGGAGTTCATCCCGATTATCGACGGGGGTGGAAAATCGGCAAGGGATTAATCTATAAAGCAGTAACTACCGCTAATGCTTGGGGCTGCGATCGCTTTTTAGCAACGGTACAATTACCCAACGTGCGTTTTTTTCAACGCCTCCATTGGAATTCAGTTGATGAAATTTCCCTCTGCAATCAGCCACATCATCTGATGGAAGCAGATCTAAATTTTTATCCTCCCACGAATCAATCTCGTCCGATCTTACCAACGCAATTACAACAATTATCAGCATCATAGATTATGTGAGCTATAAGCCACATGCTTTTTAATTGATATTGACATCGGAAATTATGCTGATTTTGAATTTATGCTCAAAACTTATAACCTAATAAATAATTTTTCTTCTAAGTAATCAATAATCAATATGGAAAGTAAACCACCATTCCCACCCTTTACCCTAGAAACTGCTACTGCTAAAGTGCAAGGTGCCGAAGATGCCTGGAATACTCGTAACCCCGAAAAAGTAGCCCTCGCATATACTGTTGATTCTCAATGGCGTAATCGAGCAGAGTTTATTAACGGGAGAGAAGAGATTATTACTTTTTTAAAACGTAAATGGGCAAAAGAATTAGACTATCGTCTCAAAAAAAGACTTTGGAGTTTCCGCGAAAATCGTATCTCCGTCTGTTTTGAATACGAATGGCACGATGACGGCGGCTTTTGGTATCGCGCATACGGGAATGAGAATTGGGAATTTGCGGAAAATGGCTTAATGCAGCGGCGGGAAGCTAGTATTAATGATGTGCCGATTAAAGAATCAGAAAGGAAGTTTTTGTGGGAAAGGAAAGCTTAGTATTTTGATAGATCTGAGTGTAGGGCGATCTCATCTGCACAATTATTAAGGAAATATCTTATAGATTTCTCGCCGATGAGCGACTCGTTGACAAACTATGGTTTGATTTTTCTTATCGATAGTCAAACCTACTCTATTAATCTCCGACTCAAATTTTATATTTATCTTTATAGCCTTTCATTTTTTTCAGATATCCCAATTCAAAAGGGTTTAGAACCAGCCCTTTCAAGGTGTCTGTTTTTGAGTCTTGTTTTGGGATAGAATTTTAGCAGTAGAAACATGAGGTGTCTTAGTAGGACGAGTTTTCTTAACCCATTTTTTAGTTTTCTTAGTAGAACGGGGGTGAGATAAAAAGACTGCTAAATTAACCTTCTTGGCTAAATCTTGAAGAACTTGAGTCAAATCAATTAAACTCATCTGGTTAAAAATTTGCCATTCTTGTGAAGGAATCGCAATCATCATGCCGCGATACGTACCACGAATTTCATCGGCAAGATAATAACTAGAAACCTCTTGTTCAATTTTGACGATGCCGAAAACACTTCTTAAAGCAGCAAATACAACCGAAAGGATATTATAGGAAACTAGTGCCACACAGAAAGCAAATAAAGCTGCTTTGGGATAACCAAAAGTCTTAGTTTCACAATTGAAGATATCAGTTAATATCTGAAATAAAGTCTCAATTGTCCAGCGATAGCGGTAGATTTGAGGAATAGCGAACCCTGTAGCTACAGTAGGAGAAAGATTCGTCAAAATAAATATTTCCGAATCACCATCGCGAGTAGTTTCTTCTAGAACGACTTTAATACGACGTATCTGAGAAAGATGTCCTCGATCATCACTGACAGTAACGGATTGTTCAAAAACTTGGCCTCCTTCAATTGAGCCTAGAGAGCGGAACTTATCAGTGCTATGCCAAGGCAAACATTTGTGTTCTCGGATGATGAAATAGGCTTGCTTGGCTGCAATTCCAGCTAAAAAGTTTAAGGTACAGAAATTACGGTCAGCAATCCATACATCATCCGCTTCGACGGTAGTTAAAACTTTAGGTAGTAAAGAACGTTCTTGAGCATGACCATCTTCGCAAGGAAAAACGTTAATCGCCAACATCAAACAAGGGTCAAGTACCACCAAGGATTTTCCTGGTAAAGGCGCACTATTACAATCACGGAGCGATTTCAAACGATGCTCACTAGCTGCTATGGCATTCACGTCTAAAATTTTGACTCGATAACTAGGTAGCCAATCAGGTAAGTTTCCCTTTAAATGACGAATAATCGCTTCCATAGAAGCTGCTGTCTCTCTAACCAAATCAGCACTGACATTAGATTCCATAGCATTGAGTTTATTGTAAACCGAAGTGACCGAAACATCCATTTTCGATGCTTTAGCCTGATATGCAGCATGAATTGAAGGTCGAATTCCCCAAGCTACTGTATTCATCATTTCTACTACGGTATAGAACAATAGTTCTTTGGTATATTGAGTTTTGCTGCTTTTTTCAAATAACTCATCAAGTTTCTGAGGAGATAAAATTGTTTCCAGAAGTCCACGAACCATCACTGAAATAGGACTTGCTTCTACAAACCGCTCAAATACTTGACTTAGAATCATTCTGGCTGTTCCCCCTCTGTTAACTATATTTTTTCAACTAACTATAATTTGGGGCAATTTACAAGACCTTGAAAGGGCTGGTCCTAGGGTTCTCTGATTCCCAATAACTCGAAAAGAGTGATCGCCATTTAGCTTGAGGTAATTTATCAACTCCCTGGGATAAAAGGTTTGACAATCTCTCTACTGCTTTCCCCACCTTTGTTTCAAATCTCTAATAATAGGTAATTTTATTTTCTGGAACAATCATTCTAAAATTATGTTATAGTGTTTTCAAGAGGAAAAAAGGAGGCAATGGCAAGAAAAAAAGAGTTTGACAAAGAAGAAGTGTTGACTAAAGCAATGTATGCTTTTTTACATCATGGTTATGAAGCAACCTCCATGCAAACCTTGGTTTCAACTATGGGGATTAATAGAGGAAGTCTTTATGACACCTTTGGGGATAAACGCTCGTTGTTTTTAGCAGCGATCGCTCATTATGAAGAGACTATAGTCAAGAATACTGTGGCATCTTTAATGACTTCCGATGCCGGTAAGCAAACTATTATTGACCTGTTTAGGGGAATAGTGGTAGGCATGGCTAAGGAAGAGAAGTGTTATGGCTGTTTGATGACTAATACTGCCGTTGAACTTTGTCCCCATGATGCTGAAGCTAAAAGCAAAATCAGGACTCATTTTGATCAAATAGCTCGTGCTTTCAAACACGCTCTTAAATTAGCTCAAGCAAAAGGGGAGATTGATAGTCAAAGAGATTTAAACAACTTGGCAAATTATCTCACTGCTAACTTGCAAGGCTTAAGGGTGATGGGAAAAGTCAACCGCGACTGGCAAACTCTTAACGGTATTGTCGATGTAATTCTGTCCGTATTGGATTAGTTACTAATTGAGCATTAAACAGTCAAAACCGATCCGTAAATGTCTCACGACTCATAGGCAACAGTGCCTGGATTCGGCTTAAGTTTTTTCTCAGGTTTATTCATACGGTTTTCATTTAGCATTGTTATATTTTTTTTAGTCTTTATTGGAACGTTCATTCAAAAAAATAGGAGGAAATTGTGAATTTAACTCAAGAATTAAACGAATTCAAGGCAAAATTCAAAACTAGCCAGCCAGAAGAAATTAAAACAGTAATGGCAAAGGCAACCACAGACTTGATTAACACTCAACTAGCGGAAAATAGTTTAGATGTAGGGGATAAAATTCCCAACTTTACTTTACCTAATGCTGTAGGAGAAGAAGTAACCTTAGAATCTCTACTAAATCAAGGTGCGCTGGTGATCTCTTTCTATCGTGGCGGTTGGTGTCCCTATTGCAATCTGGAGTTAAGAGCCTTACAACAAGCCTTACCAGAGATAGAAGCTCACGGTGCTACTTTAGTGGCGATCTCCCCCGAAACTCCCGATAATTCCCTGTCTACTAAAGAAAAGAATGAATTATCCTTTGAAGTCTTGAGCGATCGCGGTAATGTATTAGCCAAACAACTAGGTCTAGTCTTTACTCTTCCCGAAACATTAAGACCGATCTACAACAACTTTGGCATTGATATCCCAGCTTACAATGGCGATACCAGCTTTGAATTACCCCTGCCTGCAACCTATGTCGTCGCTGCTGATGGTACTGTTATTTATCGCTTTGCCAATGCCGACTATACCGCAAGACCAGAACCCAAAGCAATCATTGAAGCACTCAATAACTAGGAGTAAGAACATGACAAATTCTGCAAAATATCAAACCATAACCCCAGAAAACTTTGAATCTGAAGTAATTAATAGTAATGGCCCCGTTTTAGTCGATTTTTGGGCACCTTGGTGTGGTCCTTGTCAGGTAATGAATCCCATTATTGCTGGCTTGGCTGAAACTTGGGACGGCAAAGTTAAAGTCGGCAAAGCCAACGTGGATGAGAACGAAGCGATCGCAACTCAATATAACATTCAAGCAATTCCTACTATTATCATCTTTCAAAATGGAGTTGAAGTAGAGCGTTTTCCCAATCTGGTTTCTCAAGCAGTATTAGAAGAAAGACTCAGTGCCATAACTCAAGTCGCGGCTTAACAATCAAGCGATCGCATTTTTTCTAGCAGTTTCTCAAAAAATATTGCTATGTGCGATCGTCAAAAGTCGCCCAAAAAAATAGAGACATTGACATTATTTCAACATCTCTACACAATGGCTTAACGCAAAAAAATTACACTAAAGCAGGCGTAGACTCTGCGGCTGTGTCAATTTCTGTTGTCTTAGGTGCTGCGGGAGATTGCTGATTAGGCAGTCCTTCAATGGGACATTCTTCTGTGCCAACTGTTTTACGGGTAATAGCTTCGGCGGTTTCCTTAGCTTTTTCGGGGTTATTTACCCAATCATGATAGAAATCGAAAGGACAAGCTGCAACTCCTTCTTTCCCTTCTCCAGAGTTGATCATACCTGTATAGCCACGGTGCATTAACTTAAAGAGATGATTTTGAGATTGAGCGTTAGCACGGAAGTCGCGGATGGCGAACTTAGATAAAGTTGCATACTGTACGCCGTTTTCTTCTTCCCCACATTCTCCCAAGGTTCGTCCATCAAAGCCAACAATTGCGGAGTGACCGAAGTAGCTATATACTCCATCAAAACCAGAAGCATTGGCGACTGCAACATAAGTATTATTCATCCATGCCATTGCTTTAGAAACTATAATTTGCTGTTCCTTGGCGGGATACATATAACCCTGACAGCGTACAA
This sequence comes from Cyanobacteria bacterium P01_G01_bin.67, assembly GCA_039179675.1. GTDB lineage: Bacteria > Cyanobacteriota > Cyanobacteriia > Cyanobacteriales > Xenococcaceae > Waterburya. The sequence goes on along the minus strand of JBCDEP010000012.1, from coordinate 26,834 downwards.
TCAATTCAGCACCTTTCATGGCACAGTCGCGCCAGATTTCGGGATAGTTGCCATCATCACAGATAATAAGACTGATTTTTAATCCTTTTGGTCCTTCAGAAACATAGGTAGAGTTGCCTGGATACCATCCTTCAATGGGACACCAAGGCATGATCTTGCGATACTTCTGAACGATTTCTCCTTGGTCATTGATCAAGATCAAGGTATTGTAGGGAACTTTCTGGGGATGTTCTTCGTGGCTTTCCCCAGTCAAAGAGAAAACCCCCCACACCTTGTTGCGCTTGCAGGCTGTGGCAAATATCGCTGTTTCTTCTCCTGGGATAGTAGCCGCAGTATCCATCATTTCCTGGCGATCATACATAATGCCGTGGGTAGAATATTCAGGAAAAATTACCAAGTCCATCCCTGGTAAACCCAGCTTCATCCCGTCAATCATTTCCGAGATTTTATAGCAGTTTTCAATTACCTCTGCTTTAGTGTGGAGACGAGGCATTTTATAGTTAACTACTGCTACGCCAACTGCATCATTGCTAGAAGAAATATCTCCATGAAAAGCCATAGTTTTACTCCCAAATTGATTTTTTAGAAAATTATGTCAAGAAAACCTACGATAATTAATGTAACATTAGCGATCGCCTGAAATAGTTAGCAAAGATTTCAATCGGCTTAAAACAATAGGTGCGATCGCCTTTTACTTATGAATTGATTGAAAATCAAGACTTGATATTGCCTAAAATTAAATTGTTATTAGGGATACTATCAATATGGGTCGGAGGTTCCTGTAACTAAGACTACAGTAATAATTAAAATTTATGAATACTTGGTCATTAGTAATTAGAAGGCAGGAAGGCAAAAAATAATAACTTTAGATATATACGATTATTGTTTACTTCTAGTGTGAACTAAAAATCAGAGCGATTCATTTTCTAGCCATAAGCTATAAAACTTATGCCAATTTCAGGTTCGGCAGATTTATGTTTTCCAGATGGGCGCTCGCATTATATTGAATATTTTAGACACATGTATTTTTCATTCCCATGCCAAAGCTAGTTTTTGAACAATAATTTAAGCAGGTTATTTTGCCTACTTCTGGAATAAGATTACAACTACTTGCTACTGAAGTAAACTGATACCTAGCCATATTTCTAGGTAAATATCTACCCAAATATCCGATGTCATCTCTTGGTTAAATCGAGCAAGATTAAAATATCGTGTTTGTCTAAGATTTAATCAAATGTCATCAGTATCAAATCCTAACGAAAATTCTTTAGTAGTTTTTTCCAATTCCCTAGCCGATATCGTTGCCAATGTTGGAAATTCGGTGGTAGCCTTCGATGGACAGCGTTTTCCTTGTAGCGGCATTTACTGGCGTGAAGGCATAATTGTCACTTCGGAAGAGAACATCAAACGTACTGAAGGAATAAGAGTAATTCTGCACAATGGAGAAACTTCCCCCGTTACCCTATTAGGACGTGACCCCAGTACAGATGTAGCTGTCTTCAAATCGCAAGCATCATTACCCATTGCCCCTATTGATCACGAGTTTGAACTTAAAGTCGGTCATTTGGCGATCGCCATTGGTCGCAACCGAGATAGAGGATTATTCGCTAGTCAGGGAATTGTCAGCACCGTAGGGGGTTCGTGGCGTAGTACCCTAGGAGGTCATATAGATAGCTTTATTCGTCTGGATCTTAATTTCTATCCTGGAAGTGGCGGTAGTGCTTTGGTTAATGCCGCAGGGAAAGTAGTGGGTTTTAACACCACTGGACCTCGCCGTAGCGTCTTATCTATACCTGCTGCTACCGTGGAACGAGTTATCGAGCAGTTATTGGTAACAGGTCATATTCGTCGTGGCTATCTGGGGTTAGCAATGCAGCCTGTTAGTTTACCCGACTCCATAGCAGAGAGATTATCTTTAAATACCAGACAAGGACTGATGGTAGTCAACGTTGAACCCCAATCTCCAGCAGAACAAGCTGGCATTATCCTCGGAGATATTTTAATCGTTATCGAAGATATTACTATCAATAGACTGAGAGATATTCAGACATATCTTGAACCACAAAATGTCGGCACAACTATCCAAATACAGTTAATTCGAGCTGGTGAATTAATAAAGGTCTCTCTAACTATTGGAGATAAAGGAAGTAACCATGAGGGTTGAAGATATAGAAACAGAATTGGTGGCAATAGCTAACAAGCTAAGAAGCATTACCGTAGAGATTGCTAACCATCATAGCGGAGGTTCGGGCGTAATTTGGTCTGCTGATGGCTTGGTCATTACTAATGCTCATGTAGTCAAGGGGTTGAAAACGCAGGTTAAACTAAGCAATGGTACATATATTGCAGGAAAAGTAATTGCTAGGGACGTCCAACAAGATTTGGCTGCTATTCAATTAAACATGGAGCGTAACAGTAGTTTATCTACTCCGATTATTGGCAATTCTTTACTTTTGCGCCCAGGAGAAATAGTTTTGGCGATGGGTAATCCCTATGGATTTAGTGGGACTTTAACTATGGGTATTGTTCACACTACTGCTGAAGAATTGCCAAAATCCAAGCTCAATTGGACAAAAACATCTATAGTTACCTACCCTTCTGGAGCGATCGCTACGGATATTCGACTTGCTCCTGGTAATTCTGGAGGTGTATTAGCTAATGCCCGTGGTGAGGTCATGGGGATTAATACGGCAGTTATTTCTAGGTTGGCATTGGCAATCTCATCTTATCAGGTAGAACATTTCGTTAACATACTTAAGCGATGATTCGGATTGCGGTATATGACTCCAACTCAGTTATGATCGCAGGGTTGGTTAGCATCTTAGCTCAACTACCAGATTTACATCTAGTTGGTAGTTTTGTTGATCAAGCTAGTCTCACGACTATCAGCGATCGCCCTTTTGATTTATTGCTTGTTGAACAATTGCCTGAAGCAGAGTGGTGGTGGCTGGAGGAATGGCTATTAACAGTCGATTTTAAACCGACAGGAATTTTATTGATTGATTCTCTGACTACTGAAGAGATCGACGAGTACCTTCATTTAGGATTCAAAGGCTTTTTGCCGCGTCTAACTACTACAGAAGAAGCGATCGCTACAATTAATGCTGTTGTGGCTGGTTTAATGGTCATTCATCCAGATTTAGCATCTTTTGATGACAGCAAGCCTGCGATTTCTCCAGAAGTAAATACAGAAGTTTATCTCACTGGTAGAGAGATAGAAGTATTGCAACTATTAGGAGTGGGTTTAGATAATAAAGCGATCGCCTCAACGCTAAAAATATCTAAACATACCGTAAAATTTCACCTTAGCTCTATTTTCTCTAAGCTCGATGTTTCCAGTCGCACTGAAGCAGTTACCTTGGGTTTGCGACAGGGACTAATTAGACTTTAGGCGATCGTTGTCTTACCTAAGACAGGCAAATTAAAATCACTTCAAAAATCAGTATTACATATATGTGAGATGCTATTTACCAACGCACTAATAGTAAAGAGCTTTGTCCATTTCAGGCTGACTATCGTTATTATTTTTATTTACCAGAGCAAGCCATTTTTAATGAGAGCGAAATGGGAAACTTAAATTTGTAGCGGGACAAGATATCCATTGCAGACATTCGTACTGGTAAAATTAGTGAGCTTCAAGCAAATCTTCCTGAGTAGATATAAAAATATCGTAATGGAAAAAATTAGATGCGATCGCTGATAAACTACCAGCATTAAAATTAAGATTCGCTCTACCTCGATTTTATATTTTAGTATCGCTAGTGACCAAGCTCAGGATGAATAAGTTTGACTTGAGGAAAGTAGGTTTTATATTTGCTTATATCTCTCGTGATTAGATCAAATTGTGCAACATAAGCATGTGCACCAATAAAAAAATCGGGCAAGGCGATGTTTTCGTGTCTTTATTTTTCCTATATTTTAAAAATACCTTGCTAGTAAGAAATAGTGCTTCACGGGGCATTTCCCGCACTTTTAAATTCAATGCATCAATGGCACTCTCTAGTTCTTCTATCTTGGCAAAACCCATCGAAAGTTCGGTGTAGACAATCGAATTAATATAGAGTGTGTTCGTCAGACTATACTTTTCTAGAACGCTTTCTGACCACTCCGCCCAATTCGGATCGTCCGTAAATAAATCTAACAATACGTATGAGTCAATTAAAACGCCGTTCACTATCGTTCTCTGGTGAGATCATAGATCTCATCAGTAGACATCTTTACTGTCGCTATTCTTCTTAGCTTCGCAAACTTTTTGGTTGCTTTTCGGCTATTTACCTTCGCTAGATAAAATCTCCCGTTTTCTTCAATAAATTCAACTTCTGTCTCATGTGTTATGCCTAAGCTTTCCCTAATATTTATGGGAATTGTCTCTTGCCCTTTTGTTGTAACGCGCATGGGATTAGTTTTCCACAAATCAAAGTAACACCATAATGGTATTACTTTTTATAATTCAAAAGCAGGATTTAGAAAGAGAATTTTTTGATTAATTAGGACTTAGGCACAAGAAAAAGTTGTAATTGGCCTTTGTATAGCAACGGATGTATAGAAACGGAGAAATTTTGGTCGGTAAGGAAATTTAATCAGACCAAAATTTCTCCTCTACGATACCTGAGCCAAAGACATTAGTGACTGTCTTGAGAAAGTCCAGCCCAGAGAAGCCGCTGTTGACTCGCATCTGAGTCAACAGCGGTCATAACCTTCTACGGTCAGAAGTTTGCCATACTCTATGGAGTCCAACTTGTCATGCAGATCTGTCACACCGCTGATGCTGACTGTAGTAACAGCGCATAGTCGCGCGTATACTGCGCGAATCGGCTTGGCTCGTGTCCGGTCACCTGCTTTATGTCTTTTGTGATGCGGCTTGCTTGATCCTCACGATAGTAACGTTCGAGGTCGAGCATTCGATCCGCGATCACCTCGGGCATTCCTTCTGCGAGCATGCCGTGCTTTAAGTCCGAGGGGGAGAGGCTGATATGGCTGATGGAACGTCCAAGTACCTTGGACAGCTCGTTTGCAAGTTCGTCGTAGGTCAGAGCATCAGTACCAGTCAATGTATAGGCCTGTCCCACGTGGGTAGACTCAGTTAGTGCTTTCACTGCCACCGCTGCAATATCGCGCACATCCACATGGGCGATCCTGGCCTCACCGCTAGCACTATAAAATGCGGATTCCGCTTTGATTGTCTCGCTCATGAACGTTACGACATTCTGCATAAAGCTGTTAGGGCGGAGAAACGTCCATGCCATGCCGCTCGATTCAATCGCCTTCTCAACGGGCCGATGGATCAGGGCGAGACTGAAATCTTCTCCTTCGGCTCCCATGACGGACTGTTTCACAATGTACTGCACGCCAACCGCTTTCGCCGCTTCAACGGCGTTGAGTTCGAGCTGTGTCTGGTTCAATGCGTTTGGCCCCAAGAGAAACAACTTATCACATCCCTTAAATACCGTACGCAAGGTCTCAGGACGGTTATAGTCGATGGTCACGGCATCGATTCCTTTTGCCAGTGCAGCTTCTACTTTCTCTTTCGAGAAGTAGGCAGCGCGATAAGGCACATTTGCTAATTCCAGCTGTTTGACAACTTCTCTGCCGACAGTTCCACCCGCTCCAGTGATACAAATCATCTTTCATTACCTCTTTTTGAAACTAAAAATTTTGAAATTAAAGATATGGACTGATTGCTGCATGTAGCAGCCTAACTAGGTACCCTTCAAAGTCTGAAGAGTAGAATCATAAACAAAACAGATGCCAAGCCAGCAAAAGGTGTTCTGACTAAGTTCCATCGATTCCAACCAGGTTCAAAATTCATTCGAGCTGCCTTTAGGGCCACTTCATCCATGGCATCAACGTTCAGCCTTTGGAGTCTATTGTTCAGTGGCACATTAATAGTGAAAGTGGACAATTGGACACCCAAGATGTAAACAATAGGAGCCGAAATTAACAGCAAACGCTGGGTGCCATCGAGTTGACCGAAGCCCATTACTGTCACTGCTACCGCCGCTAAGATAGACCCCATCCAGACTGCAACCATTAGCGGCTGATTATTCTGGATCACACCGTCAATTACCTGAAACGCTCGAATAAATTCGCGGTCGTTCAACTTTTTTATGCCAGGCATCACGACGGTGGCAAAAGCAAATAAGAAGCCCGCTACGAGGGAACACAGCAAGGTTGCTAAGATTAGAACAATTTGGAAAGTGGATTCAGTTGACATGATTTAAATTCCCTAATTTGAACCGTCAATAAAGAAGACATCCTTAGTCTACGAAGAGCGACCTAGTGGAGCTTGTCATTTCTTGCGGAGTTATCACTTTCTTGCGGTGACTTGTTAGCCCTTGAGGTGTAACCCCTAGTACTAATTTAATTCTCTCAATGTTGACTATAGATAAAGCCTCAAGACATAAGACCGTCTTGTAATCGAATTTCTGTTCCAGAATTGGGATGAGATTGAGCACAATTTCATCCCATTAAAAAACGTCCCAGATGTACATAAATAAGTATTGGGTGCTGAGATAATATCGCTATCAGCAACGCGACCATACATATAACCTATGGCTCTCGAACAATTCCAGTCAAACGATTCATCTACGGTCGGCTCCCATCCTAGCGAGTCAGCTCTAGTCTTAGAGACAGAGACAATTCAGATCGAACATCTGCAATTTCCTCCAGGTGAGGGGGATTTCCATTCTGAAGCAGCCCATACGTTATTTGTGAATCAGACGTCGCGCCCCATGCCTTATCTACAGACTCAGGATGGGAAAACTTATACTGGGCTATATCGTCACGGCGATATGTTGATTACCCCTGCCAATACACCATTATTTGTACGATGGGAGGGAAATGAAAATTGTCTACAGATCCAGCTGCCAGAAGCATTTCTCAAGCGCGTTGCCGAAGAAACTTTGGGAAAGAACGGCGATCGTCTTACTTTAGTGCCAACTTTTCACAGTCGAAATCAGCAGCTTGAAGCGATCGCGACCCTATTAATGGCAGAATTGCAGCAACGTCAATCCAGCGGTTCACTATATCTAGATTCATTGGCAAATGTTTTGGCGGTGCAGCTGCTGCGCAATTATGGGACGAACTCGGCCCAGTTGCCAAGTTATGAAGGTGGGTTGCCGATTTATCAACTCAATCAAGTACTCGACTACATTGATGCTGAATTAGCAGAGAGAATCAAGTTGGCCGATCTAGCAAGCCTGCTAAACATGAGTCCGTTCCATTTTGGTCGCATGTTCAAGCAGTCCATGGGAATTTCGCCCCATCAATACGTAATTCAACAGAGAGTAGAACGTGCTAAACATCTTCTGAAACATAGCGATCAAGCCATCATCGATATTGCCCTGGAGTGCGGATTTAATAGTCACAGTAACCTCAGCAAACAATTTCGCAAAGTAATGGGGATGACACCCAAAACCTTTAGAGGCTATGAATGACTAACAAGAGCATTTGAACAACAATTTACAATCCTAGAAAATTTCTTGCCTGAAAATCATTTAGAGGTTTGACATGAATAATCCTCCGATGCATGGATGGTTCAGAATGCTGCTGGGTAGATAACTCTATATAGACCTTTGTATAGCAACAGAGAAATTGGGGTCGATAAGCCCAGGAACTAGGATTTCGTAAAGCTCTCAAAGAATGTTTTTTCCTCAATCATTTTTTATCAAAATGATACTGCCCATAAACATTGATATGTGTGTGGCGAGTTGACCAAATAAGCTGTTGTGCATTTAAATTGCATTAACAGCGTTGCCTTTATTTTTCAATTTTCTGCCCCATTTAATAATCAGTTCTCCTTCGTTCAGAAGTTTGTGTAACAGAGATTCGAGTTGTTCAACAGATTTAAAAAGATGATGAGCTAGATCTTCCTTCCCTGAATGCCATACTAGCTCCGCAATATTATAATCTGGACGCAGCTCCGTTGGCGCAATCACCGCAAGGCGGCTAGAAGCCGAAGGCTTCGCGGGTGGAAAAAATTCCAGAATTAAATTTGGCATTTCTGGCGCTATTTTATTGATAATGTCTTCTTTGTTGTGAAAACTTACATTGTCTAAAATGATGATGAGCTTTGTTCCTTTGAGATATCTTTTCGCTGGCATTCGCTGACATTTTTATGTTCCGCCTTCTATTTTACTAATATGCGTTTTAAATGCCTCACTGCTTATCCTTTAAATCTTCATCATCGACAGGATAACCTTCAAGCCGAAGCTGTTGGACAACATTATTGATATAGACTGTGTTCCAGACAACGATGGCATTGGTTACTAAATTCAGACATCCTACCTGATTCAATAACTGGTCATCTTGTTGAGTTTTGATTTCTCCTTGATTGGCATAAAAAAGATGAGAACGAAGACTGTGCAAAGCTTCGCCTTTATTTAGTTGCCTCTTAAGTCTGCGTCGATTAGCTTCATCGGCATACCAACAAAGAATGTAAATAGTTTTGATGAGCCTGCCATACTCTTGAAGAACGCGCATCAAAGGATGTTTTCGAGTAAAGGCTTAAAGTTTTTGGATGATTAATGAGGCTGTAAAGAATTCATCTCCTACCAGGGACTATAACGTACAATAGCCATAATATGTGTCTCCTTATGATTAATAGGTTTTAAATTTCTACGAAACTTTTGTTTATATTTCGCTTAACTGATTACATCATAAAAAAAATTTACAAAATCATACCAGTGAAGTCTACAGTATATACTGGATTAGGTTTACCGAATACATTATTATTTTATAAATGTTCTATTATTGTACTCTAAGTTAAAAACAAATAAATAAAAAAAGCTTTATTTGAGGTTAGTTTGATTTTCAATAATTTGATGCCGTAGCAAAATCCAACCCAGAAAAAATGTTGGAGTTGAATATTACCGTGAGGTTTTAATTTTACCAAATTAAACTTCAATCTTTTTCTAGCCACACGGAATCACCTTGACTCACCGTACCACCTTCGATAACTGATAATCGTATCCCTGCAATAACATCATTATATTGAGCAGTAGTTTGCAAAATAGTCAAATCTCGGGGCAATTCTTCCTGAGCTAAAGTGGTGACAACACAGCGAGGGCAAGCAGTATCGACTTTCAACTTAACATAATCCCCGATCGCCAAAGTATGTCCTACCCAATTATTCTCAACAAAGTCACTTTGAGATAATTGAGAATCGATTAGTAAGTTAGGACGAAAGCGACAAGGAGCAAATTCACCATCGGGATACAGTTCTTGTAAGCGATTGAGAGTGGCTGTAGTGATTGCATGAATTGGGCATGAATCAAAAAAAGTGCCTGGAGGCATAAACAATTGCGTCAAGGTATCTTGATGGGCTGTTCCTTCAACATCTGGCCAGTATTGGTCTAAACTAGGCTGGTCGGGGACGACGGAGAGAAATTTTACATCTCGGTTAATCCAGTCAGACAGATGAGCGTCAATATCAGATTGTTTGCTAGTGAGTGTAGAGCCGTTATCGAGATTAATCGTTACGGGAGGAGTGGGCTGACCAACTTGGGGCGATCGCTCTAAGGTGGCATAACAGTTTAGTAGAGACGACCATTTACGGGGATTTTTAGCACTGGCAATACGGTTTGTGTGTTTGTCCCAGAGAGCATATGCGCGATCGCCTAACAGTCCTTTTGGGTCGACATCCGATCGTTCTAATTTTTCTCCCTGCATTGATTTGACTGGATAACGCCAAATGCTTTTGAGAGTACCAACTAGTATTCGTTCCATAGAAAATATTCTGCTCTGGAGAATTGTTTTGAAGTGCTTAGATTGCACAATATCATGGGCTTTTGGCTAGAGGAGTAGCAGTAATTACGTTTAACGAAACATATACAACCTTCCTAAAGGAACGCGATCAACTGGTTCGCACATTGCCAGTTTTCCATCGACTGTAACTCTAAAAGTATCACGAAGGTTTACAAACAACTTAGAAATCTAAATAAAGTAAAATTTTTAGTAATATGAAGAGTTTTTTACTATGTAAATAGCTTTGTTATATTGGCAGATACTGCAAGTAATTTTGAAATTTAGGCTGGGAAAGCTTCATGATTGAAAATAAAGACGAAATCTTGCAAAAAGCTAAGTCTTGGTTTCGAAATATTATTGCTGTCAATCATATTAAAAACACTAAGAAACTAACTAATCCAAACGAATTCAACATCAACCCTTTTACTGCTATCTACTTGGCAAATTTCCTTACTGGTAATTCTTCCAAAGAGAGTATTGCTAAAGCTCTGATTTATCCAAGGGTTTTGGGAACATCTATCACAACTTCGTTCGGAACAAATATTCAGAAATTTGCAGGTGATGTGCTCTATGCTTTTGGCAGTACTACATCAGGCATCGACATTGAATTTATAGATCAGTTGGATGGTCGAAAAAAATACTGCCAGCTCAAAGCCGGTCCAAACACGATCAACAAAGATGATGTTGAAACGATAGCTGGACATTTTCGAGGTGTCATTAATCTAGGTCGAGCGAATAATTTGAACATTAGCTTTCAAGACATGATAGTTGGTGTGATTTATGGCGATTCCAGCAATCTGAGCACACACTACAAACGCATAACAGATCAATATTACTTCCCTGTTTACGTAGGTGCAGAATTCTGGACACACTTAACAGGTGATGAAAACTTTTACGAAGAAATGATTGAAGCTATTGGATCTGTAGCTAGAGAAGCCGATTTTACCTCTGAATTAGAAAGTGTTATCAAAGACCTAGCATCAACTCAAACCATTAAAGATCTTAGTAACCTTGACTAAGGTTTGACAAAATAATAACAGCATTATAAATTAGTACCCATGATCAAGGTTAGTGTGTAGGTTTAGTGATTCCTCAAGTGATTCCTGAGACGTATTCAATTGCACAAGTCGCTGACATATTAAGCGTTTCAAAAGAAACTTTGAGACGTTGGGATAACAACGGAACCTTAGTCTCGAAGCGTAATCCTGAAAACAATTATCGCTTTTATACTAGAGAGCAAATTAAACATTTCCCTCAAGTGCAGCTTCTTTTTAATAGCAATTGGGATGAAGAACTTAAAATAAAGCCATTAAAACCTTACAAGCTCATTGAACTATTTGCAGGTGGCGGAGGTTTAGCTGTAGGCATGGAAAAAGCAGGTTTTAAATCTGTATTGCTTAATGAAATAGATCAAGATGCTTGTAATACTTTAAAAGCCAATCGCCCAGAATGGAATGTCGTAAAAGGCGATATAGCTAGCGTAGACTTTAAGCCCTATAAAAACCAAATAGATATCCTTTCAGGCGGCTTTCCTTGCCAGGCTTTCTCCTATGCAGGCAAAAAACTTGGCTTTGAAGATACTAGAGGCACGCTCTTTTATGAATTTGCTAGAGCAATTAAAGAAAGCAATCCGAAAATTTTAGTAGCTGAAAATGTTAGGGGTCTAGAAAAACATGATGAGGGTAGAACCCTAGAAGCCATCTCAAATATTATTTATGAACTAGGCTATGAACTTGTTCAACCTAGAGTGTTAAGAGCTGTTTTCTATCAAGTACCTCAAAAGCGGGAGCGTCTTTTTTTAGTGGGTATTCGTAAAGATATTGCTAAAAACCCAGACATAAAATTTAAATGGCCCTCACCTTATAAACGCATTATGACTATGCGAGATGCCCTCAAAAGGGGTAAACTTTATGATTCAGATGTACCACCTTCAAAAGGTCAAACTTATCCGAAGCGTAAAGCTGAAATTTTGGCGCAAGTTCCTGAAGGTGGATACTGGCGAGATTTACCAGATGAACTGCAACGCGAATACATGATGAAAAGCTACTTCCTGAGCGGTGGAAAAACAGGCATGGCAAGACGCTTAGCTTGGGATGAGCCCAGTCTAACTCTTACTACATCTCCAGCTCAAAAACAGACGGAACGATGCCATCCAGAAGAAACTAGACCTCTTACAGTTCGTGAGTATGCTAGGATTCAGACTTTTCCTGATGACTGGCATTTTGAAGGTTCTTTGTCTTCTCAATACAGGCAAATTGGTAATGCTGTACCTGTTAATCTTGGTTATGCCGTGGGTAGGTCATTAGTAAAACTTTTGAATGATATTGAAGTCCTAAATCAACAAAACGAAGTGCAACTTAAAGAAGCTGTTTAGTCCAGTCTTTATTAGCTTTCTGAAATCTATTAACGAAACATATACAACCTTCCCAATGGAACACGATCTACTGGTTCGCACATTGCCAATTCGCCATCGACTGTAACTCTAAAAGTATCAGGATCGACTTCGATATTAGGACAAATATTATTATGAACGAAGTCTGTTTTAGATAAAGAACGAGTGCCGCTTACAGGTAAAGCTGGTTTGAGCAATCCCAAGCGGTCAGGCAAAGCATTATCAATTGCCGCTTGAGCCATAAAGGAAAAAGAAGTTGCCTGGGGTGCAATGCCAAAACTGCTCCATTGGGGGCGATAGATAATTGGTTCGCAGGTCATCAAGGAAGCATTGGATTCACCCATCGGTGACCAAGCAATAAAGCCACCCTTGATAATCAATTCTGGTTTGATGCCAAAGAATCCAGGTTGCCACAGCACAATATCAGCTATTTTGCCTGGTTCAAGGGAACCGACATAACGATCAATGCCATAGGTGCGGGCGGGATTGATCGTATATTTTGCCAGGTAACGTAAAGCTCTTTGATTGTCGTTGCGGTCACTATCTTCTGGTAAGATGCCCCGTTGGTCTTTCATTTTAGAAGCCAATTGCCATGTCCGACAAATAGTTTCGGCGATGCGTCCCATGCCCTGACTATCGGAACCTATCATCGAAATCGCCCCCATGTCGTGCAGGATATCCTCGGCAGCAATGGTTTCGGCACGAATACGAGAGTCAGCAAACGCAATATCTTCGGGAACTTTGGGGTTGAGGTGATGACAAACCATCACCATGTCTAAATGTTCGTCAAAAGTATTGACCGTGTAAGGATTAGTGGGATTTGTCGAAGAAGGCAAGCAATGAGGATAAGATGCCACTTTGATAATATCTGGCGCGTGACCGCCCCCTGCTCCTTCCGTATGATACATATGAATTGTTCGCCCCGCGATCGCCTGGAGCGTATCTTCCACATAGCCTGATTCGTTGAGGGTGTCGGTATGTAGCTGTACCTGAAAGTCGTATTCATCCGCTACCGAGAGACAAGTATCAATCGCCGCAGGCATAGCCCCCCAATCTTCGTGAATCTTTAACCCAATTGCGCCACCTTCGATTTGTTCGATTAAACTGTTGGGTAAACTAGAGCTACCTTTACCCAAAAAGCCAAAATTGATTGGAAAGGCTTCGGTCGCTTGCAGCATTAATCCCAAATTTCGTGCTCCACCCGAACAGATTCCTACGGTAACGGGACCTAACCCGCCTCCAATCATGGTCGTAATGCCGCTAGAAAGAGCTTCTGCACACAAACCTGCGCTATCAAAGTGAACGTGTCCGTCAATTCCCCCTGCTGTAGCAATCAAGCCTTCAGCCGAGCGCACGTCGGTATTGGCACTGATAATTAAATTGGGTGTTACACCATCCATAAGATCGGGATTACCAGCTTTACCGATGCCAACAATCCTGCCATCCTTGATACCCAGATCGGTTTTGATAATTCCTAGTACTGCATCCATGATAATGACATTAGTTAATACCAAATCCAATGCCCCTGCTGCGGCAGTTACCCCTGGTACCAAACCCAAACCATCCCGCAGAGTTTTACCACCACCAAAGACACATTCATCACCATAAACCCCCGTATCCTCCTCAATCTCAATAATTATTGAAGTATCCCCCAAACGAATGCGATCGCCTTTAGTTGCGCCAAATAGTTCTCCATATCGTTCGCGGTTGATTCTCATGGGTTGGTTATTGATCCTTTATCCTTTGTCATTAATTATTTGTTGTTAATAGAGAAAGTTTAAGGGTGCAAGGCAATAAGGGTTTAGGAAAATAGGTTTTAGTTTTGGGAGATATAGCCAGATTCTTGGGCATTAGCGATCGCTCTACCTTTGGTTTCGGGATTATCTAAGACACCGTTGGTTAAATTATTGAGTCCGATAACTCGTCTGTTTCCCCCAAGTGCCACTATGGTAATTTCTTTGCTATCTCCAGGTTCAAAACGAACTGCCGTCCCCGAAGGTACATCCAAACGAAAACCATAGGCAGCAATGCGATCAAAGCTTAAGGCTCTATTGACTTCAAAAAAATGAAAATGAGAACCAACTTGGATTGGGCGATCGCCTGTATTGTCTACTAAGATTGTTTTCTGCTCTCGATCAGCATTAAGTTCGATCTCGTCTGCAGCATAAAATATCTGACCTGGAATCATTTCATTTAACATTTAGCATTGAACATTTATCAGCCATTTGTCCCTCGCTACTCAATTCAGGGTGAACCAATCGGGTTATGAATGCTAATCAACTTTGTGCCGTCGAGAAAGTGAGCTTCTACTTGAATTAGAGGAATCAATTCGGCTACCCCTGGCAGAACATCATCCGTGGTCAGCAATCTGGCACCTTCACTCATTAATTGAGCGACAGTTTTGTCTTCCCTAGCCCCTTCGACCACAGTATCAGTAATGTAGGCGATCGCTTCGGGAACGTTTAATTTAATGCCTTTAGCATGGCGACGACGGGCAATTTCGGCAGCGGTAAAGATCGTTAACCGCTCCATTTCTTTCGGTGTCAGGTACACGAATACACCCCTAAATGGTGATGATGTCTTGGTTTAATTGGCTCTTGTTTTCAAAGAAATTATTAACTGTCAATAATAATTGTTAATGACATTAATGAGAAAACATCCAGGGTCTACTGCTGGATGAAGTTTGATATCTAGGTTTAGTTGGCTCACGTTGTTCTGCTTTAACTAATCTTGGTTCAGAGTTACGAGAAATTGACGATAAACTACCAGAATTAAGATTAATATTGGGCGCAGAAAAGATTTTGGGGGCAACTTGGTCGCACTGAGGACAGTTCATCGGTGCATTATATTCCGATAAACTGCGCCAGGCTTCAAATTCTCCACAGGGATTGCAACGATATTCGTATAAAGGCATTTTTTCAGTGAACAGTAAACAGTAAACAATTGTCAGAGTGTAGGGTGGGCAAATATATCAACTTTGTAACTTGCCGAGAAATAAACGATTGCCCACCTGGTTAAAAATATATGATGGGCAAACATATTAACTACAATTTTATGTCGGTACAATATCTTGATCAAAAATAGCTGTGGGTAAAGCCAACGTACAGCAAGCGTTAGGAATATCAACAATCCCGCTGATTCTGCCTTCGACAGGGGCGCAACTTAATAGCAGATAAGCTTGTTCCCCTGTAAAACCAAAATTTTTCAAATAGTTGATGGCATTTAAACAGGCGCGACGATAGGAGACATGAGCATCAAGATAATACTGTTCTCCACTAAACTCATCGACTGAAATACCTTCAAAGATTAAATATTCCGAGTATTGCGGTTCAACAGGACCAGGTTTAAAAATCGGATTGACCATGCTGTATTTCTCAACACCGCCTTTGATAATATCAACGTGCAGATCGATATAGCCCGACATCTCAATTGCGCCACAGAAAGATATCTCTCCATCTCCTTGGGAAAAGTGAATATCCCCCATTGAGAGATTTGCCCCATCCACATAGACAGGGAAATAGATCCGTGAACCCTTAGACAAGTTTTTAATATCGCAGTTGCCACCATGTTCCCTCGGAGGAACAGTTCGGGCAGCTTCAGCAGCAACGCGATCAAAGTCTGAACCAGAGAGAGTTCCGAGTACTGCCTGGTCAGGGTTAGGTAATGCCGCTAGGTCGGGAATTGCCGGTTTCCAAGGAGGTCCACCTTTGGCTACCAATGCCCTTTCTCGCTTGTTCCATGTCTGCAATAACTCCATTGAGGGGGCGCAGCCAATTAATCCAGGGTGGGTGATACCTGCAAACTTGACCCCAGGTATGTGTCGGGAACTAGTATAGATACCCTGAAGATCCCAACAGGCTTTAGCTGCCTGGGGAAAATGATCCGTCAGAAAACCACCACCATTATCACGGGAGAAAATTCCCGTGAAACCCCATTCATCTCCTGGTAATGCACCAATATCTAATAAGTCTACGACGAGAATGTCCCCTGGTTCGGCACCTTCGACGCGAATTGGTCCACTCAAGACGTGAACAATATTTAAATCGACTTTTTCAATGTCGCTAGGGTCATCATTATTGCTAATTTGTCCATCAGTCCAATCTTTACATTCAATCCGAAAGATATCACCCGGCTTAACGGAAACTACAGCAGGAATATCTGGATGCCAACGATTATGACCAGGTACATCCTGTTTTGCCATTGGCTTGGTTAAATCAACTTTGAAGAGAGTTTCTGGCATGTTTTTCTGGCTTTTGTTGCTAGTAAATAAATAAATGTGAAATCTAGTCAGCAAAAAATGACTAAATATCTTTTGAACTATTTGTAAGATTGCTCTTGAATGAAGCTCTTTTGTATGAGTAATGCAAGATCTAAGTAGTAAGTATTGATTGCAACTATTTGCTCGCTTTAAGCTGATAGCTTGAATGACAGCTAAGATTCTTGGTAGCTGGTCAATCTTTTAGAGATTTATCTTAGAAAATTCAGGTTTTTCTGAATATTTTAGTTTTACAAATGTGCTTAACTTTTGCAATCTTGAATGATTTATTCAATAGTAAAAGTAAAAATAGATACAAAATACCTTTATTTAATATTCAGTTACACAATTTATCGGAGTAAATATTGTAATTTCATGACAATGTAATGTTTGGTGAAGATTGCAATAAAGTATATTTGCAACTTACTTATAATTTTTGATAGATTGCAATCTGATATATTCTAAAAGTTTCTCTATTTTGATGTCTATATCTTGAAATGATGATAATGTATCCTACTCAAGATCGCAGAAAATTTCAAAATTTAAAACTACTCAAAAATTATAGAAATAAGCACTAGATCATAGCGCTCAATATAATTGATTAGTCGATAACGTTGGATAATGTACTGTTGGAAATATATCAAAACAGCAAAAAAAATACTGATTTAAGAGTAAATAAGCAGCATAAATCACTTGATGAAGCTTTTAGAAAATCATCAAAATGATACATATTAATAATAAAAAAAATCCGATCGGACAGGGGTCATAATTTAGGA
Source organism: Cyanobacteria bacterium P01_G01_bin.67 (assembly GCA_039179675.1). GTDB lineage: Bacteria > Cyanobacteriota > Cyanobacteriia > Cyanobacteriales > Xenococcaceae > Waterburya. Next base: position 9,667 of record JBCDEP010000012.1, on the reverse strand, counting down.
AGACGTTGAAAACGTCTATAGGAATCAAACTAGCCTTAAAAAACTTTTTATTTTGTAAGCAAGAATACAAAACAAATAAAAAGACAAGATTATGCTTCCTTATATCAATCCTGCGAATAGAAGAATGAGCAGCATAAGCATAGTGTAGTTTTAATTGAATTTAAGCAACTAGGATTCTGTTTAATAATTTCTTGAACCTGATAAATTATTTGAGACTCTTAAGTTATGGGTCAAAAAAATTTGTTCAACAAAAAATTTAAGCGGAGAGTCTTCGCTGAATAAACTAAATCTTTACGCTTAATACTGCTACTTCTAAGATGATTACTCTCTTCAGGTTAGCAAGTTCAATATATTCAAATTTCTCAGTTTTACCAAGTAAAAAAGCAAGTTTATGAGCAAACAGTATCACGCACCCTCATCAAGCGGCTTGAGTCGTCGTAAGTTTCTTAAATATAGCTCTTTAGCAGTTGGAACAGGAGTTTTAGCCGCCTGTAGTGGCGGTGCTTCTAGCACAGGGGATGAAGACTTAGGGGAAAATCCGATCAAGGTGGGAGTCATGTACTCCACTACAGGAACGATCGCCATTGTAGAAAAATCCCTACAGGATGCTACTTTCTTGGCACTAGAGCAGATTAATACCAACACGGGTCCTTGGGAGGGTAACGGGGAAGGTATTGAGGGGCGTAAAATTCAAAAGGTGGTAGTAAATCCTAACTCGGATTGGGATTTATATAATCAGATGTCGAAGCGTCTGATTGATGAGGATAAGGTGGTTAGTGTCCTTGGTTGTTACACTTCCGCTAGTCGTAAGTCAGTACTACCAGTATTTGAAGAAAAAGATTCGATTCTTTATTATCCTGTCTATTATGAAGGGAATGAATGTAGCTCAAACGTATTTTATACAGGTGCTGCACCCAACCAGCAAATCACCGATTCAATCCCCTATTGTAAAGAGAATTTTGGAGCAAAAGGCTTCTTTATTGGTTCAGACTATATTTATCCCAAAGAAAGTAACCGTATCGCCAAAGCCGAACTGGAAAAAATCGGTGGTAAGGTAGTTGGTGACGAGTATTCACCCTTGGGCACCACAGAATTTATTACGATTATTAATAAAATTAAACAAGCTAAACCAGACTTTGTTCTCAGTAACTTGGTCGGGGATAGTATTCCTGCTTTCTATCGCCAGTATAAAGATGCAGGAATTACTGCTGAGCAAATACCGATCATGGCTTATCCCACTACTGAAGAGGAAATACAGGCGATGGGATCGGAGTACGCTGAAGGACACTTTACCAGCTTTAATTATTTCCAAACCGTAGACACCCCTGAAAATAAGGCTTTTGTGGAACAGTTTCAAGAAAAATTTGGCAGTAATCGTGTGACCAACGGGGTAATGGAAGCGGCATATATACAGACATTTTACATGGCACAAGCAATGCGAGATGTCTTGAAAGGCGGTGGTGAGTTGAATACCAAAACTATTCGGGAAGCCACTAGAGGACAGAAATTCCAAGCACCCCAAGGCTTAGTTAAGATGGACTCCGAAAACTATCATAGCTACCTCTATTCTCGCATCGGTAAATGGGGATCTGATGGTCAAGCAGAGATTGTCTTTGCTACCCCCGCAGCAGTTAAGCCGATCGCCTGGAGTCAAACTCTATACCCTGGAAGAGTGTGTACTCGTCCCGTACCTGATGATCTCAGCAGCCCAATCAAAGAGACAGGTAAAGATTTGCAGGTTAAGTATTTGGAGAAAACCTAATCATTGAACATTAAGCATTGAACAAATGTAGGGTGGGCTAATCATTAAACATTGAGCATTAAACATTTATCAGTGGTTGCCCACCAGATAGTAATTAATCATCAACAAACTGAATGTATAGTCTTTTATTTCCAGTTTATTATTTTGCCCAGGAAGCAGCAGTAGAAGAAGCCACCGACGCTTTTAGCATTGTAGCTTTGAGCAATCAGCTACTCAACGGGATTGGGGTGGTTGGTATTTTGTTGCTAACGGGATTGGGTTTGGCAATTACTTTTGGCGTAATGCGGATTATTAATCTGGCACACGGTGAATTTATTATGCTGGGGGCTTATGTCACCTTTTTGATGCAGTCTACCTTTGGCATGGATTTGCTGTTGACAATTCCCTTTTCCTTTTTAATTACGGGGGCAATTGGGGCAGTGGTAGAATTGACGATCATTAGGCGGTTATATGGTCGTCCCCTAGAAACCCTTCTAGCTACCTGGGGTTTGAGTATTGTATTGCAGGGAGTAATTAAGCTAATTTTCACGGCACAACTCAAGTATGTAAAATCTCCGCCCTATATTTCGGGTAATTTAACCCTGTTGAGGGATGCCCAAGGTTCTCCTGCGATCGCCATTTCTTATTACCGCCTGTTTATTGTCGTAGTAGCACTCGCTTTACTTGCTTTGACGGGTTATCTACTCAATAAAACCGATCTCGGTCGTCAGGTGCGGGCAGTCACCCAAAACCGTGATATGGCAAAGTGTCTCGGGGTTAATACCAGCCTAATTGACATGGTAACGTTTGCTTATGGCTGTGGTTTGGCAGGGGTGGCAGGTTCGGTTATTTCTTCCCTAAAAAGTGTTTCGCCACCGATGGGACAAGACTATTTAGTTGATGCCTGGATGACGGTAGTGACGGGAGGCGTTGATAAGTTAATTGGGGTGCTTGCTGGTGCATTTTTAATTGGCGAAACTAGTTCAGGTATTGCTTATTTGTTAAACGATCCCACTGCCAGGGTAATTGTTCTGGCGGCGGTGATTATTTTGATTCGTTATAAGCCAGAGGGTTTGTTTACGATCCAGAAACGCGGGTAAATTCACTTAACAGTCAACAATTGTAGGGTGGGCAAAGGTAATAACTTTATTTTTTGCAGTGTCAATTTGTTATTGTCCACCAGAAACGAATCATTAAGTTAGTAATCAGTTATGGCACAATCATCAATCGGTATTGCAACGCGATCGCGCACTCCAACTCGGTTAGGAATTATTACGGCGATTAGTTTTATCGTCATGGCAATCATGCCCTTTGTAGTGGGAGATTTTCAGGTTTCTTTACTCTCGAAACTTTTGCTATTTGGTTCTTTAGCAATCTCCTTAGATTTAGTTTGGGGCTTCACGGGAATTTTGAGTTTTGCCCACGGGGTTTTCTTTACCCTGGGTGGTTATGCGATGGCATACTACCTAAAATTAAATCTTTCCGCTGAAGGTAATACCTATGGGGTAGATTTACCCGATTTTATGGTTTGGAATGGCTTAACGGAATTACCCTGGTTTATTGCACCTTTAAAATATTTTCCCTTAGCGGCGATTGCGATGGTGTTGGTGCCTGCTGCTTTTGCTTATCTGATTGGTTGGTTTATCTTTCGCTCAAAGGTAAGTGGGGTCTACATTACAATTATTACCCTGGCAATATCTTCGGCGTTAACTACTTTTTTTATTAGTCAACAGGCATACACAGGAGGAACTAACGGTATCACAGACGTTTCCAAACTGAGTATTTTTGGGACAAATATTCCCTTAAACGGTCTTTACTGGATGATTTTGCTCTTTACTACCTTTGTTTTAGTTGGTAGCTGGTGGCTAACTCAATCTAACTTTGGTTTGATCTTGCGATCAATTAAAGAAAACGAAAACCGTATTTCCTACTTAGGTTATGATGTTGCTAGTTTTAAGATCTTTATTTGGACGCTATCGGCAGGTATTGCAGGTATCGCAGGAGGCTTATTTGTGCCTCTCAATCGCTTTATCTCTCCTGTATATTTAGCAGTAGCTTTTGGCACTCAGGTGGTGATCTGGGTGGCTATTGGTGGTAGAGGAACACTGGTTGGTCCTTTAATTGCCGCAATTCTTTTGGGACAAATTCAAAATTCGGCTGAACGAGTGACCCAAGATTGGCAATTAGTCGTCGGTGTATTGCTATTGATTGTGGTGTTGTTTATTCCCGATGGTTTAGTCGGTTCGGTAACGAAATTATTTAAGAAAAAATCTACGACAGCCACAAACTGATGGTGGGCAACATAATCTAGTAGAAATTTTTGCTGTTAGCTTTGAATATTTGCTCCCCCTACCAACTAACCACTAACTACTAACTAATAACTATTAACTGCTAGCCAATTATGAACCCCATATTATCCGTTAAAGATTTACAAGTCGTCTTTTCTGGTTTTAAAGCTTTAAAAGGAGTCGATCTCGAAGTAGGCGATCGCGAAATTGTGACGATCATTGGTCCTAATGGTGCGGGGAAAAGCACTCTTCTTGATGCGATCGTTGCTAAGTCTCCCGTAGCAGCAGGCAAAGTCTTGTTTCAGGGTAAAAATATTACCAATAAAAGTCCCAGTGATATTGCCCGTATGGGTATTGGTCGCAAGTTCCAAAATCCTAATGTTTATAATGAATTGACGGTGTTTGAGAATATCTTATTAGCCTTAAAAGGTAGTCATGGCATTTTTAACTCCATAACTGCCAAACTAACCAAATCGAAGAAAGATAAAATCATTGACGTTTTAGACCGCATTGGCTTATTGGGTGATGCTGCCACTACCGTTTCTTCCTTATCTCATGGTCAAAAACAGTGGGTAGAAATCGGCATGGTAATCGCTCAAGATCCTACTGTCGTGTTGCTAGATGAACCCACCGCAGGAATGACTCCCGAAGAAACCCACGCTACAGGGGAAATTATCAAAACCTTGGCACAAAATCATGCAGTAGTTGCGATCGAACACGATATGGAATTTGTTAAACAAATTGCCGAAAGAATCGTCGTACTACACCAAGGAGAAAAGCTCGCTGAAGGTTCTGTCCAAGACATCCAGAATAACTCGAAAGTAATTGAAGTATATTTAGGAAGAGAAAAAATCGATGCCGCTGCTTGAACTCAATAATCTCACTGCTGGCTATGGTCAAACACCGGTCCTATTCAATGTTGACATGGTCATTAATGAAGGGGACATGGTCGGTTTGTTAGGTCGTAATGGAGTGGGTAAAACAACTTTGTTACGCAGTATTATTGGCTTAAACAAATTAACTCAGGGTAGTCTCTCTTTTGATAATAAAGATATTACTAAAGCGCCTACTTATAAGCGATCGCGCTACGGCATTGCTTACATCCCCCAGGGACGGGAAATTATTCCCTATCTCTCCGTCTTAGATAACCTTAAACTGGGGTTTTCTGCCAGTGGCAAAAGTAGCAAGCGCATTCCCTCGGAGATCTTTGAATTCTTCCCCATGCTCAAAGATCACTTACCCCGCCAGGGAGGATTACTTAGCGGCGGACAACAGCAACAATTGGCGATCGCCCGTGGCTTGATGTGCGATCCGAAAATTATGCTATTGGATGAACCCACAGAAGGTATTCAACCTTCGATCGTGCAAGAAATTGAAGACACTCTGAGAAGGATTAACCGCGAAAAAGGGATTACGGTAATTGTCGTCGAACAGAAAATTGACTTTATCCGCCAGCTAGCAGAAAAGTTTTTTATTATGGACAAGGGTGCGATCGTGGCAAAGGGGAAAACTGCTAGTTTAACTGATTCTTTGGTTCATCGGTATTTGACTGTTTAAGTACTATTTGTATTCTTTTATTTTCTCTGAAATTTGCAGTAAATACTGATTCATACTCAAACTTAATTGTTGAGATTCTTCAAATAATTGCTGTTTTAATTCCTTAGTTAATCTTAAATCAATATGCTCTAGTGGAGTTAGCTTTTTCCTGCCTTAATCTTTCCTTGCGCTATCTTTAGACATAACATTTTAAGATAACCTTACTGTTAATGAACTTACTGGTGTTTGCCTGTTCTTTCCAGAATTCCTTTATTTTATTCTTATTCGGGTATTGAATTTTGGTAATGTTATTTTGTTGTTTTTAGCTTAATAATAAAGCACTTTTGAAAAAGTACTGGTATATTTTCAAAAAACAGAGCGATCGCAAACCAAAACTACTTATCTACCAATAAATTCGGCTATTCAAAACAACTTTTTCAAGCAAAATGTTATATTATTTGTTACGACGATATTCGATAAAATAACAATCGTGAAATTAAAAGTGACTACTTTTGGCAATTCAACTGGGGTAATCTTGCCTAAAGAACTGCTAGAAAAATTAAGAATTGGTAAGGGTGACTCGCTTTATGTTACCGAAACACCCAGGGGAGTTGAGCTTAGTCTTTATGACGAAGAATTTGCTGCTCAAATGGAAATAGCAGAGGCAATTATGCGTGAAGATCGTGACGTGCTAAGAAAATTAGCTGAATGATTTCGCCTGTCTGGGTTGAAGAAGCAGTAGTAATTGCTACTCACCGCAGTCAATTAGCAGAACATGGCGGTAGCGATGGAATCAGAGATCGAGGATTATTAGAATCAGCATTATTTAGACCAAAGAATCAATATGCCTATGGCAATCCAAGCATTTTCGATCTAGCAGCAGCTACATGCGGATAAGTCCTTTGTGGATATGGCATTGCTAAAAATCACCCTTTCATCGATGGCAATAAGAGAATATCTTATATCGTGATGCGGACATTCTTAAAACTAAATGGCTACGATATTCAAGCCTCAGTAGCAGAAAAATATGAGGTATGGATACGGCTAGCAGATAGTCAGATAGATGAAACCGATCTGGCTAAGTGGATTGAAGGAAAGTCTGTCACAATAAAATAGCGATCGCCCGTGGCTTAATGTGCAATCCGAAAATTATGCTATTGGATGAACCCACAGAAGGTATTCAACCTTACATTGTCCGAGAAATTGAAGACACTCTGAGAAGGATTAACCGCGAGAAAGGGATTACGGTAATTGTCGTCGAACAGAAAATTGACTTTATCTAACCGCTAGCAGAAAATTTTTTATTATGGATAAGGGTGCGATCGTGGCAAAGGGGAAAACTGCTAGTTTAACTGATTCTCTAGTGCATCGATATTTGACTGTTTAAAAGAAATCAATTATCAGTAAAATAGCAATCAAATATACGAGCAAGAAGCTTGTTCTTGAAAAATAATTGGCATCGCTTATATTCTTTGTCTTTAATTAATGCTAATAGTTCTTTTGTCCCCAATAAAATTCCTGATTCATAATTCTCTTGAGCTAACAGATCGGAAATATCAATAGCAGTTATTTTTTTGATATTTGCCTGAAATTTTCTATCTTCGGGAGTAAGATCGGAAGGATCTTGTATAAACCCTGCAATTATTTCTCCTGAATGGTCTTGTTGAGAAATTAAAAGCAAAGCCCCATTCACGAATCCTATTCTAGTAATATGCCAAAGATTAAATATATATTTTGCTAGCTGTTTTGGATTCTGATATGGTGAGGCATCTGGAACAGTAAAAATCACAATTTCACTGCGATACTGATGATTAAAATCGTTCAATATATCATTTAATCTATTCTCTGTTTCGGGTTTTAGTATATCTGCCATGTCGTTGATCCAAAGGTTTTCCTGACGCGGATCGGGAATCTCATAGATATAAGTATCCAAAGCTAAGCTTGGTGTCGTAATCAAACATGCCAACAATAAAAGTAAAAATAATATTATTACGGTTCTTTTACGTAAATCTTTGAAAATTAAAAACATGAATATTTGAATGTTCTTTAGTCCCAGAATTATGATTTGCAAATCAAGATCGACCTATTCTCTAATTCTCCTCCGATGATCTGGATCTTGTTTCAAGCGATCGCTAATAGACGACCAGGATCATAAGATCAATATTGAGTGCAAAAAAGATTTTTAAAGAAAGACGATCATATTGTCGAGCTAAAATAAAACCATACATCTTCTTGATTAGTTAAACGCAAATTAGCTTTCTTCAAAGTTATTTCGATTTGCTTACGATCGCTTGTATCTCTGAAAGTCATGGCAAAGCCATCTCCAAGTTTAACTGCCACAATGTTAAACCAGGCTTTGAGAGAATAGGAATCATAACAATACTAATGTTCTAAGACAATACAGGTTTCAACTACCTGAACAAATGACTCAAATAAACCATCAAATAAATGACCTGTTTCTCTTTCAACAAATAGCCTTTTTCCCTTGAGACTATCGATGGTACTACCGACAGTCATTGCCGCCACAGGATTTGCAATTAACCACCGAAAATCAACAATTTGACCCTGGCGGTCAGGATCTCGACTCGGAAGCTGTACGGCGGGAGATCAATGAGGGTTTGAACGTGGTGGAGAGATGGAATGGGGTTAATGAATTTATCTTCTACGGCAAGGGTGGAGAGTTTGCCTCCAATCGCCTTGAAAATCAGGAATTATCGGTATTGTCTTTGCACCTGTTACAGATTTGTTTGGTGTATGTGAATACTTTGATGATTCAGAGTGTGTTGGCACAGAAGCATTGGCAGAAGAGGTTAACAGTGAGGGATTTACAGGCGATTACCCCTTTGATATTTTGTCATGTCAATCCTTACGGCTTGTTCAGGCTGGATATGAAGGAGAGGATTTCAAGGTTATCGCAACCATTGGTTGCTTAAGAGCTAAGGAGAGTTTATTAAGTGGGCATTGTATTCCTACGGGACGATCTAATATTTATGAAGAATGAAATGCCACGCCAGGAAATCTAATCAAATAATGAAACAACAGAACAAAAAGATGAAACAGACTTTTACGAATTCGGCATTTTGGGATGATCGCTATCAGGATGAAAAATATATTTATGGTCAGCATCCGAATGATTTTTTGCGTGACAATGCCAGCCTGTTCAAAAATGGGGATGCTGTGTTGACTTTGGCAGAGGGAGAAGGACGTAATGCAGTATTTTTAGCGCAGCATGGCTGCAAAGTTCGCGGTGTAGATTTTTCGGTCGCAGGTCGCGCAAAGGCATTACAATTGGCGCAGAAACAGGGAGTAACTGTGGACTATGATGTAGCCGATCTCACTCAGTATGATATGGGTTATGCCAAATGGGATGGTATTGTCTCGATCTTTTGCCATTTATCGGAAAGCAATCGTTCTGCCTTATACCAGTCTATCGAACAGGCATTGAAGCCAAGAGGGATATTTTTGCTTGAGTCGTATAATAAAAAACAACTGGAGTTTGATACAGGTGGTTCAAGAGAATTATCACACCTGCTTTCGCTGTATGAGTTAAAAAAAGCATTTGAAAGTTTTGAGATAATAGTGGCTCAGGATGTTGAGCGAGCAATTGTGGAGGGAAACTCTCATAACGGTATAAGTTCGGTAACGCAATTCATTGCCAGGAAATCAATGTAATCAAAAAACTGGGTGGTACTACCAATAGTCATTACAATTACTTCTCCAATTTAATCCATCCAGAAATTCTCAAACCGTTGGGGTGACATCTGACGCATAGCGAACTAGGCAAAGTATTTGATTTGTATTTCTTATCATTAAAACCCAAAAATAGTATAAAAAATCACAATTTTTTTGAGGTTGCACCGTACAACACTAACCTTCTATTTCCGCCAACTAGCGTAACTATAGATGGATTATTTGTCTAATAAATGCGATCGCTTTTTCTTTGGTAGCAGTTTTATGTATTGCGATCGCAAATCTAAGCTAATTTATCGCTAATAAGACGATTGAGACTTACATCTTGTTCTGCTGCTTCAATTGCTAACATTCGATGACGTTCGGGAGTAATACGAACTTGAAACTTGCCACTATAGTTTTTCTCTGAAAT
>JBCDEP010000193.1:0-11130 GCA_039179675.1 Cyanobacteria bacterium P01_G01_bin.67 | reverse complement strand
TTGGCTTATGCAGTTATTGATGGAGTCGATGCCAGAGCTAAGTCGGGAAGATATCAAGCTGAACGATTCCGATTTCCCTCCAAGTTAGTTCCTTCATAATGTGTTACGTGCATTATTTTTTCTTTCCCTAGCTACTTATCATCATCAATGCTAATAAGCTGATTGCCCTCAGCTACTAAACTTTCACCGATAGTTCTTTCGTAAGGAGTCAAATTTGGATCTTTAAGGCTACCAAACTTTTTGAGTCCTCTAAATGTTCCCTGATTGTCAATTGCAAGAATATAAGCACCTTGAGGAGCTTCTTCTCCATCGAGGAACAGCCCATCATTTAAAATGTCTTCTATAATTGGGTCGTTTTGAGGAAATACTGTAGTCGTAGGAATAAAAATTCCTGAATCTTTAGGAAAGATAGTGAAGTCTTCAACACCATCAACTCCTGGAGTAACAAAAATTTCTACTTGTCTCTCGGATTCAGTTTGTCCTGGAAAAGCGCGGGTTCCGCTAAGCAGATCTTCTAATTCGGGATCTCCGTAATTAATGGTGACAACATCAGTGGTGGAAGCTCCTGGAGGAGTAACACCATAACCAGAAAAAGATGAAGAATCATCAAATACAAATTCGGAATTTGATTCAAAATTACCAAATGAATTACGAAGAACAATGGCACCACCCACCAAGAAATAGAGGGTTACCGCTACTGCTGTGTAGGGATTTAAAAGATCATCAACAGGACTAATCTGACTGATTTCAAAAGTTCCATCTTCCTTAGGGGTAAGGTTTAAATTTGCCTTATTAAAATCTTTCTGTGCATTTGAGATGTCTTGAGGATCGGAATCTGGAGTGATTGTTTTAGTGACCTTTAATATATTTGGAGACTCTAAGGCTTTATGAGTAAGCCTTTTTTCACCAAAACCAAACTCCAACAGATGTTGCAGGGGATTAGCCGAGTCAAATTCATAAGATGCAACTAGAACATCATTGTTGAGAACAAAATAATTGGTTGAGTTGAGAAAGACACTAGGATTACGGTTGGGGTTATAGTTAGGATGATCGGGTCGACTTTCCTTCCAGCCGAAGAGCATATAGTGATCCAATGCCGTCATGTCTGATTGAGCAACATCAGGATTCATCTGGTTGTAGTAAGAATTATTGAAGGCTGGGTTAGGATCTCTGCTGTCTAAATTTTCACTATCACCAAAAAGAATGTAGTGCAGCAGTGACGGCATTTTGGCATTAACGACATCTGGGTTATTTTCGTTGTAGAAAGAAGAATCAAATACTGAGCTGGGATCTCGATTCTCGTGATTTTCGGCATATCCAACCCTTGCATAGTGTCCTAAAGGATCGATTCCAGCAATTCTGACATCGGGATTTTGACTTAGATAGTAATTGACATTAAATAAGCTACTGGGATTACGACCAGCCTGATAGCCATTTTCGATGTAATCAGTAAAAGGATTGCGACCCTCGGGAATGGCATTATTATCTAAATAATATCCAGGTCAGTAGGATTAAAATTAATCTTAGCAGGAGTAAAATCTAAAACATCGCTGTTTATTTGGGGATTGCTAAAATCATAATTGTCTAAATCAAAACCTGAATCGGAATCGTTATCAAAGTCAGAGTATCCATCAAAATTATCAAGACCAAAATCGAAATCTAGATCATAATCAAGAGGATCATAAGGATCGAGTGTAAAGCGATCATCGATCACAAAATCATCAAAACCTGAATCGGAACCGAAATTGTTATTAAAACCTCCTGGCGGTGGAGAAAAACTAAAGCTGTCGTATAGAATTTGCTCATAATTAGTTTTAACTTCAGCTTTAAATGCTAATTGCGCATCAATTTCACCAAAGCTAAATTCTAAATCCCAATCACCACCTAACTCGGCGCTACCAGTTAGATCAGTCGAGGCTAAAATATCTGCTGCTGTATATTGGCTTAAAGATTCGACAAATTCTTCTCCCGTAGGATCGCCAGCTACATTACAACCATAGAGTAAGATATCAGCAGTTTCGGTAATTGCATGTGTCCAACTGGTTAAGGAATCTAGGTAATTATTGAGAGTATTCTGGTTTAATTTAGAGCTACCTAAACTAAGTTCGCCTACATCTCCATGAGAGACAATATGGATTGCACCTAAATCGTCATATTGTTGCAGTGACTCGGTTATTTGAAGAATGCCGTCCCGGTTGGGCATCGAGAATGACAACTTCAGTTGGCTCGATTAAATTGTCAATTAATGCTTGATAATCTTCGACTTGAGAGTCAATAAATATAATTTGTTCTGATGTAATGGCGGCTTGATTACTATCAGTAAACTCTGCCATAGCTAAATCATAGTTATTACTTTCATAAGAAATATTAGAAGTATTAAATAAATCCTGAGACAAGTCCGCTATTTCAATATTATTAGGTTCCATGACTTTTTGATATTTTTAAAATTTTCATTGCAAAATCAGCCCTATTACCAAACAAAAAGTAAGTTTTTTTATCAGTAATAAGTTGTCAAATAATTTTGTAAAATACATTTTACCTACTTAAAATCTAGAGTAATGGGATTTAAAGCAGAAAAAATAAAATATGTAAGTTTAAAGCAATTGACAAGACAATCTATTTGTCTATTCGCTTTAGATTGGTCTTATTAATATTATTAATTGCTATTTTTCAAATGACCAGTTGTAATTGTTAATCTTTATGTCTGCTATTGATTTCTTTATCTTAGGTTTATAAACAGGTTGTAAAAGTAGCAATGCTCCAAAAGACTTTGATTTAAATCATCTGGCTAACTAGATTAAATTACTGTCAATAAAAATTGATTGTGTTAATATTTTTTGCTTATAAATGAATAGTCTAGTATTAGAAAAACTAAAAACTAAAAACTAAAAACTAAAAACTGATTAACAAGCTGCGTATTCTCTTGTCTTGAATAACTGAGCAATCACAAGTTAAAAAATTGAAGCTTTACAGATTAAACTATCGTATTAAAAAGTAGCTTGAATGGTAAATCAGCAAAACTAATAATGAATCAAGGAAATTTTAATCCTAATGGCATTACTATCCCTAATGGCTCTTTCTTCGGCTTTCCCTATTCAGTCGAGGAGGCGTCAATTGTATTGTTACCTGTGCCGTGGGATGTAACGACATCTTATGGTGACGGTGCGGCGAATGCTCCTCAAGCGATTTTAGATGCTTCGGTACAGTTGGACTGGTATGATTTCGACCTGCCTCAAGCTTGGCAAACCCTTTGTGGCACTATACCCATTGACGCGGATATTCAACAGCAAAATAAGGTCTGGAGAGCGATCGCCAAAGAGATCATCAACTACTTAGAACAGGGTGGTCAAGTTGATGATGAGAAGATCTCCAAAAGGTTGGCAGCGGTTAATCAAGCCTCCGCTGCACTCAATCATTGGGTCTATACGCAAGCATTAGAACTGATAGAGCAAGACAAGCTAGTGGGTGTCATTGGTGGAGATCACAGTGTTCCTCTGGGGTTAATGCAAGCTCTAGCAGAGCAACACGAAGATTATGGCATCTTACAGATTGATGCCCACGCCGATCTGCGGCAAGCCTATGAGGGGTTCACCTATTCCCATGCTTCGATCATGTACAATGCATTGCAGCTAACTCAAATCAGCCGCCTAGTTCAAGTTGGGGTAAGAGATGTTTGTAAAGCAGAAATGACGATGGTAAAAAGCGAGCCTCGAATTATTATGTTTGATGACTGGCAACTTAAAAACAATACATATAATGGCATTACCTGGGCAGCACAATGTCAAAAAATTATCGCGCAGTTACCTGATAAGGTTTACATTAGCTTTGATATTGATGGTTTGAATCCCTCTTATTGTCCCCATACAGGTACTCCTGTGCCAGGAGGCTTAGAATTTAATGAGGCAGTTTATTTGATGCGATCGCTGGTTCAAGCAGGAAAGACGGTCATTGGGTTTGATCTGTGTGAAGTTGCTCCAGGTGAGGCTGGAGATGAGTGGGATGGTAATGTCGGAGCGAGAATCCTCTACAAATTGATCTGTTTACAAAGGTTGCAGATTAGTCTTTGAATCGTGAAATAAGTACTCAAGCCACACTAATGATTAATGACTAGGGGTTAAAATAATTTTTTGTATATGTCAGTTATCCTTTAATGGTTAAAAGCAAGTTATTCTCAGGTTCGGAAAGACAACGGCAGGTTGATCAAAAAATTTCCTCATCAATTATTACTTCTAATCAACCAGAAGCCGAATCTACCTGGACTATTGAAGATAGTAAGCATCTATACGGCATTGAAGGATGGGGCGAACCATATTTTGCTATTAATACAGCTGGGAATATTACCGTTACCCCTCAAGGCAGAACCCAAGGAATTTCTCTCGACCTCTATGATTTAGTAGAGTCCCTTAAACAGCGGGATATCCAATTGCCTCTACTAATACGCTTTTCTGATATTTTGGCAGATCGGATGGAACGTTTATCTAGCTGTATGAATCGAGCGATCGCCCGCTATAAGTATTCGGGAGCCTATCAGGGTGTATTTCCGATTAAGTGCAATCAACACCGTCATTTGATTGAAAGCCTTGTGGACTATGGTAAATCTTGTCAACATGGGAGTCCTAAAGGATATATGCGAAGCGGTATCCCCTTGCGGGACACCTTCGGATATGGAATCTGCTCTCAATTTGGCTTGGAAGCAGGATCGAAACCAGAATTAATTATCGCCTTAGCCGCCTTAGCCGAAAAGCAGCAGCGAGAGGACTTACAGCCATTACTAATTTGCAATGGCTACAAAGATCGAGAATACATTGAGACTGCTTTATTAGCGATGCGGTTACGACAGCAGCCGATCATAGTCATCGAACAGCTGGAAGAACTCTATTTGACTTTAGAAATTAGTCGTCAGTTAGATATTAAGCCCATTCTAGGAGTAAGAGCCAAGTTAAACAGTCGTGGTGCTGGACGCTGGGGCAATTCCACAGGGGATCGGGCAAAGTTTGGTCTCAGTATTCCGCAAATTTTACAAGTGTTGCAGAAGTTAGAAGCATTAGGAATGTTAGATTGTCTGCAACTGCTACATTTTCATATTGGTTCCCAAATTTCGGCGATCGCTTCAATCAAAGATGCCATCCGCGAAGCTAGTCAGATTTACGTTCAACTGGCAAAAATGGAGGCAAACATGAAATATTTGGATGTGGGAGGTGGATTAGCCGTAGACTACGATGGTTCCAAGACCAACTTTCCTGCTTCCAAAAACTACAACATGCAGAATTATGCCAACGATATTGTGGCGCAGGTCAAAGATGCTTGCGATCAAGGTAAAGTTGAAGCACCTATTTTAATTAGCGAAAGTGGGAGAGCGATCGCTGCTCATCAGTCGGTACTAGTTTTTGACATTTTAGATACTAACGATGTCGATGATAATCCACCGCCATTGATGGCTCAAACAGAATCTTTAGTATTGACTAATTTCTGGGAAACTTATCAATTGCTTGATGAGACTAACTACCAGGAAAGCTATCACGATGCCATTCAGTTAAAAGAAGAAGCTCTAAGTCTATTCAACTTGGGCTATTTAAGCTTAGTTGAGCGTTCTCTAGCAGAACAAATTTACTGGGCTTGCTGTTATAAAATTGCCAATATCACTAAAAATAGAACTGATGTGCCAGAAGACTTAGCGAATTTAGACCAAACAATGGCATCAATCTACTACGCTAATCTCTCTATTTTCCAATCTGTACCCGATGCTTGGGCGATTAAACAATTATTTCCGATTATGCCAATTCATCGCTTAGATGAAGAACCAACAGTTAAGGGTATTCTGGCTGATATTACCTGTGATAGTGATGGTAAAATTGACCGCTTTATCGATCATAAGGATGTTAAAAGCTTGCTGGAGTTGCACCCCCTCCAAAAAGAACAACCCTATTATTTGGGCATATTTCTGGTTGGTGCTTATCAGGAAATTATGGGCAACTTACACAATCTCTTTGGTAAGACCAATGTGGCTCACATTAAAATGACAGCTCAAGGTTATCAAATCGAACATATCGTCAAGGGGGATCTGATCAAGGAAGTCCTGAATTATGTAGATTATGACCCAGGGGATTTACTGGAAATCATGCGTCGTCGGACTGAAACTGCTCTCGGAGAAAATCGTATCACCATTGACGAGGCGCAAAAGTTATTAAAAAATTACGAACGTGGCTTAAACAGCTACACTTATTTAGTCAGAAAATAGAGCTATGCTAGGGCAAAATTTGGATGCCGCTAGTGATGAATTTAGTTACCCAGAATTTGAGCTGAGGATCATCAATCTGACTTTGTACTCGCTGGCTAACAGCGATCGCCTGTCCTTCTGACTCGCAGAGGGCAAACACCGTCGGACCCGATCCTGACATCATGGTGCCTAATACATTCTGAGCAGCAAAAGCTGATTTAAGCTGCCCTACCTGGGGATATTCAGGTAGCACTACCTTTTCCAGATCGTTATAAATTGATTTGCCGATTTCTTGGTTATTTTGACGAGCGATCGCATTTACCAAAGGACTGGAATGCACCTTAATGGTACGTGATTTAATTCCTGCAGTATCAGAGACATAGGTATCACTATATTGCTGACGATAGGTTTGATATGCCCAAGGAGTGGACACGCTAATATCGTCGTATTTTGCCAAAACCACCCACATATCAGCTAAATGCTTGATATCGTCTAGCTGTTCTCCTCTACCTGTAGCGATCGCCGTTCCGCCAGAGATACAAAAGGGGATATCGGAACCAATTTTTGCTGCGAGGTCTTGTAACTCAGGTTGAGTTAAGCCTAATTTCCAGAGTAAATTTATCCCTACGATCACTGCCGCTGCATTACCCGAACCTCCCGCTAACCCCGCAGCCACAGGAATATTTTTTTCAATATTGATACTGACTCCACCATAATTGGCGTACATTTCGGTAAAGGTATCACACATCAACTGTGCCCCACGATAAGCTAAATTAGTCTCATCAGAGGGAACTTGAGGATGAGTGCAATGAATATAAATATCTTGGGTATCGCTGGCTTTAATATCGATCCGATCTGCTAACTCTATACTTTGCAAAATCATCACCAGTTCGTGAAATCCGTCAGGGCGATCGCCAATTATTTCCAAGTAAAGATTGATTTTTGCGGGTGCAATTAAGGAATAAGACTGCATATCACTTTAAATACCATTCTCGCCTGACCTAATTACTATATAACGCCAATTAGCTTCAAGGCTATGGTTGAGGTTAGAGTAGATATGAAGGGTAGTCAAGAAATATCCGCTTTGGTGGACTGTCCAGAATCTCTGATGGCTTTTAAAGCATAAAGCTTGAGTTTATCATTAGCTCCGTTGATGCCCTAAACACAACATAGAGATGCAGCAATTTTTTGGTTACCTAATAATACCAATGATCAGTAGTTAGATTGCCTTTACCCAGAAACGGAATTATGGGAACTTCAGAATTAATGGCCCGAAACCTGAGTAACGATTTACTTACTTGTCTAGGACAGTCTTGGACAAGTAAGTAAATCGTAAGATTCCACGTTTTGTGAATTATGTGGAATAATTCTGAAATTTATTGGCTTAGGTAACAGTGACAATCTGGTTTTTCAATTGTAGATTGAGCAATAGCATTTAAGACTGTTCCTGCTAATAATCCCCCTCCAAAAGTTCCTGAAATAGTAATGAAAGGCACTTCAGAATCCATCAAGAGACGTTTAGCAGCAGGTGCATGACTAAAGCCAATGGGCATCCCAATAACTAAAGCAGGTTTTAATTGTCTATTTTTTACTGCTTCACAGATACTTACTAAAACAGATGGTGCATATCCGACGAGCATAATACATCCTGGTTCTAGATGATGTAACTTTTCTTGCCAAAATCTACCTTGCCAAAATTCTTGCTCTGCTTCGGCAGCACCGATAATGTGGGGATTATCGATTAAAGTATCAACATGACATCCTAGATGGTCGAGACGAGGGCGATCTAAAGCAGCAGTAACAGCTAGAACATCTACCACTATCTGACAGCCAGATTTTAGTCCATCACGAGCAGCAGCGATCGCCCCCTTGCCAATCTGAAGAAAATGCACCAAACTTGTATCTCCACAGGCTAGTACCAGTTGATAAATTAGATCGACTTCAATTTCTGATCGCCCTGACAAATCGGGTAAAAGATTTTCTAGAGACTCTTCAAATCTTTCTGGGTGAGCTAGGATCGAAGCATCAAAAGCTTTCCAAAGAGAATCCATTGGGTCTTGTTCATTCTCTAACTTATCCCGCTCTGCATTCAATAGCTTTATTTGGGCAATTACTTCGGCTCGAACAGTTTGACAATCGCGATCGCCTCCCAGCAATCTTTCTAATGCTGATGCGGTTTGTCGCAGTCGAGTTATCTTTTGCATAATCGAATAGTAATGCTGCTGTAGTCGAGAAAACAGCGTGACATTCCCTTCTGATTCTAAGCTATTTTCTAGTAGCTTGCGGATATGTTCTAATTGAAATCCTTGTTGTTTGAGTCCCATAATCCGTCGTAGATATTGGACATGGTTTTTGGTGTAGAGACGATAGTTACTCGGCGATCTAATGGCTTTA
This sequence comes from Cyanobacteria bacterium P01_G01_bin.67, assembly GCA_039179675.1. Taxonomy (GTDB): domain Bacteria; phylum Cyanobacteriota; class Cyanobacteriia; order Cyanobacteriales; family Xenococcaceae; genus Waterburya. The sequence goes on along the minus strand of JBCDEP010000193.1, from coordinate 2,519 downwards.
GGAAGTAACCCTATTTGATGATAGTGGCGCACCATGCGGGGGGTTATTCCTCCTCCTACTGTCTCCGTGAGTTTTTTAATAGTTAAGTATTCAGTAGACATTTAAGGTAATTATTAGTGTTTTTGGCAAAGTGAGAACTATTTTCTTGACCTTAACATTAATGTCAAGGTTTATCGTCAGGGAGTAATCAGATGTTCTCAGCCAATGACTTCCAGATATCTATCTAATTTCTCTTTCTATCGAGTTTTACAAAAGTATCCAGACGCTTTTGCTGCTGCTGCCTGTGCAATTCTTATCTTTTTGGGCTGGTTAAGTCTTCATCTAGGTTGGATTGGTGTTGCTTTGTTGATTTTTCCCGTCGGTTACGTAATTGGCGGTTATGAAAGCACAAAAGAAGGATTGACGACTCTGTTTACCGAGCGAGAGTTAGATGTTGATTTACTGATGATCGTGGCTGCTTTAGGAGCAGCTGTTTTGGGTTTATGGCAACAGGACTATTATTTAATCATCGATGGGGGAGTACTGATTCTAATTTTCGCAGTTAGCGGGGCTTTAGAAAGTATTGCGATGGAGCGCACAGAGCGAAATATTAGCTCTTTAATGGCAACCGCACCAGATACGGCTATAGTCCTCCAAGGGGAACAACAAAAAGAAGTTGCGATCGCCCAGTTAAAAGTAGGAGATCTAGTATTAGTTAAACCAGGAGAATTGATTCCTGTTGATGGAATTATTTTAGAAGGTTGGACGAGCGTTAACCAAGCATCAATTACTGGAGAGTCCATTCCTGTAGATAAGCAAGTTGGGGATGAAGTCTTTGCTGGGACGCTCAACGGCAATGGTGTTTTGCAAGTAAAGGTAGATCGTTCCCCAGAAAGCAGTCTTATTCAACGAGTAATTAGGTTAGTAGAAAAAGCCCAAACAGAAGCACCCCAATCACAGCAGTTTATCGAACGATTCGAGCGAGGCTATGCACGAGTTATCGTGTTAGTCGGATTATTGTTAGCAGTACTACCACCGTTTTTATTAGGTTGGGACTGGGAAACGACAATCTATCGAGCCTTAATCTTTTTAGTTGTAGCTTCTCCCTGCGCTTTAATGGCTGCAATTATGCCGACTCTGCTATCAGGAATTGCCCGTGGCGCTAGAGCAGGAATTCTCTTCAAGAATGGCTCTCAAATAGAGCAAATGGGGAAAGTAAAAGCGATCGCCTTTGATAAAACTGGTACTCTAACAACAGGAAAATTAGAGGTAGCAGAGATTGTTCCAGCAGTAGGAGAAAATAGCGATCGGGTGTTAAAGTTAGCTGTTGCCTTAGAATCTGGTTCGGAACATCCTATTGGCAAAGCAATTACTCAAGCTGCTTTGCAAAGAAATCTACAATGGCAAAATGCCAGTCAAATACAGGCAAAAACGGGTCTGGGAATTGTCGGTGAGGTAGCGGGAAAAACTGTTCAGGTAGGAAAAACTGCTTTTATTCGTCAAGAAATACCCCATTTAAACCCCGAATTTGTTCAGATAAATAAACGCCTGGAAGAACAAGGAAAAACTGTTGTCTGGGTGGTTGAAGCTGAAAAAGTTATCGGTTCGATTGCTGTTGCTGACACTATTCGATCGGCAGCAGCAGCATCGATCAAGGAATTAAAGCAATTGGGTATCGAACAAATAGTTTTACTCACAGGGGACAATAAAGTTACTGCTGATAGTGTGGCTGAATCCCTTGGCATAGAAATGGTTTATGCAGAACTTCTCCCAGAAGATAAATTAACAGTTATTCGACAGCTACAGCAAAAATATCAAAATGTAGCAATGGTGGGAGATGGGATTAACGATGCCCCAGCACTGGCGATGGCAACTGTGGGTATAGCTATGGGTGGTGCTGGGAATGATGTCGCTTTGGAAACTGCCGATGTAATCTTGATGAGCGATCGTCTCGAAAAAATATCTCAGGCAATTAGCCTCGGTTGTCGCGCCAATCGCATCGTCAAACAAAACATTACTTTTGCGCTGTCTTTTATTTTCCTATTATTGATAGCCAACTTTACAGGTAATATCAATATGCCTTTGGGGGTACTCGGACATGAAGGGTCTACAGTTTTAGTGATTTTAAGTGGTCTACGTTTATTACTGTAATGTGGGTCAAAAATTTAGTTAGTAAGTATTGCGACTCGGTAATCTGTTTGAACCGTTGCTTAATCGATCGAGGCTCGCCGAATACTACTCTCACTCCAGAAAATCTCTTACAAATATACAGTTCTTTAATTAGTCTTACTTGTCATCATTATGAACCTATCCGACTTCCTGGATCTTTTTAGTTTACCCTTCATGCAACGGGCGGTAATAGGTGGTGTACTGCTTCTCTACAGTTGTAGACAGAAATTAGGTAGCTTGACCTTGTTTGCGATAATGAAAAAAGCGAGCAGAAGCCTGATGTTTTCGACGCCAAAAAGACCAGTGTAAAATAGATTCAATCGACCAAGAAGGGGGAAAGAGTATTCTCCAAATCCATCGTTTTAGTTCAG
>JBCDEP010000169.1:0-13659 GCA_039179675.1 Cyanobacteria bacterium P01_G01_bin.67 | reverse complement strand
CCAGCCGTAGCCCACGCGCTATTCCCTATTCTCTTCACCTCCAAAAAGATAACCTAGAGGTTTAAAAAATTAATTACAACCACTACAGCTAATCAGTCTTCATTTTTGACCATCATTAATCTTACCCAGCCAGTGCTTTTCCAGATTAGAAAAAATAGAATTGAAGCGATTAAAGCACCGAGATTCCATTTCAGACATTTTTTAAGCAATAAAGAGCGTTTCTGCGCTCGAAATGCTTGTGCTTGGCTTGTAAGACTGTCTTGATTATTTTTTAAAGTAGTTATAATACTTTGCTTTAATTCCTGGGTATTTACTGAGTCAGGAATATTAAACTTCTGGTTAGCCTGCTGCTGTAGAATCATCCCGATTTCATCTTTGGACTTTGCTGCTTCTAATTGCGCTTTAAATTGTTGAAGAAGATCTTTCTGGCTGACAAACTGGGCATTAGCAGTGGCACTGTGCTGGTTATAAATTTGCCAGCTATTGTAAATACTCAACGGAATCATTAGCATCAGAAAAATAGCAGCAACCAGGGAAAACCAGGATAAAAACTTGAGTATCTTAGTTTCAATGGGGGCGCGATCGCTCTGCACACCGCAATAAACTAAAACCATCCCCAGCAAAGTAATCGGAATCCGCTCCACAATTGACCCCATTGTCTGAAACGTCCACAGCGGATTCATTAACTGTGATGGAATCACTAAAAAGAAAAGATCGACTACCGCCATCAATAGCAACCCATAACCAACCAGACGCAAAATACCCGCAGAAAAGACTTGTTTTTCCCGATCTTGTAAGATAGTCATTGATTCTCTTGAGAGCTTAATTTAAACCTATCTAGTATAGTCTTGTGATTGGAATGTTGGCGGCTTAATGGGACTAAGGCGATAGTCAACTATAATGATCCCCAGAAATCAAACAGATTATGAACTGTTAACCTAATCCTGAACCAGATTTAAAATTTCCGTGGCTTCTGCTAAATCTTGTTCCCAGATCCAGAGGCGATAACACGGTGGAATATCATAGAAACCATATAAGCCAACTATTTTTAGCGATCTTAGATCGACACAAACTCTTTGAAAAGCCTTTTTGATTCCTTCTTCTGCATCAGCCGCCGCTGCCAATTTGATGCAGGCTCGATATTCGTAAGCAAGGAGTAAATCATCTCCATAACTAGCCCATGCACCCCGTTTTTCTGTCCAAGCAGTTTCGGCAGCGGCGATCGCCAGGTTAAAATCACGATTACTCGGTAAAGAGGGATAAATCGGAAAAAAAGCTGCCCAGCCATTGGCAATCAGATTGAGGTTGAAAGTATATCGACGCGGGTCGTCCCTGGGAGGAAGGGGATCGGATTCTCCTGCATACCAAGGAGCAACATAAGCTAGTAGACGTCCAAAACCATCAATTAATTCTCCTGTAGGAATAGTAGCTAATCTTCGTTGAGATCCATTGGGTTTAGTTAATCTTTCCTCCAATAAATTGTTAAATATATTAGTGGCATCATTGGCGGCATCGATATGTCTGGCAGCTGCGTCTGCGGTAAGTTTTGCGATTAAATAATCTCTGAGCAATTGAGGAATTGCTTCATAAAAACCATTCTCCAAACGCTCACGGCACAAGTCAAGTTTTGGCTGAGCTATTTCTGCTTTACCCGCATACCTTGCTTTTTCTGGTGTATCAATAGAAACCATCCGAATCGACTGCTCAATCACGGGGGTATCCCCATCGGAAGTTCTCAGTAGCGACTTAGGATTTGCTGAACGCAGGTTTCTGGAAAAAGTAAAATTTACTTGAGGAGTTGCCATAAGTTGAAGGTATTATTAGTAATCTGGATTAAAACTAACCAAAGTTACAACTGATTTTCTCGTGATGCTATATCTTTGTCACTTGCTTGATGTCAAATTTAATAAACCTTCGGCTGCCTCAATTAAATCTTGTTGAATATCTTTTAAATCTTCTCGGTTGTTTAAATAAGTAGTCAAGGCTTCAATTGGGTTTAAAGTATTGCCTACTCCCAATTCTGGAAGTCTGGGACGAGCTAATTGACTTACTAATTCAGGACGAATGCTATGGCTGTGAGCAGTGTTTAAAGCGCGGTCAATCGCTGTGGTATTGATTAAGTCTAATTGTTCCGATCGCAGTTTATAAATCAGACGCACGACTTTAGCTTCGATTTCTTGATTAGCGATCGCCTCTAAGACCGCCTCTAAAGGATCTTCTGTACTGGAAACGTCAATTTCGATGGTGATAAAGGGACGAGCAGGTAAAGGACAAAATTCCCAGTCGGCTGTGCCTGGCTGCACTTCCAACATGATGTAGCCTTTCTCTTCTTTTTCTTCACCAAAGTCAACCCGTTCAATACTCCCTGGATAGATAACGGGCGGATCGTTACTGGGGTTGAGATTTTGATGCTTATGGACATGACCCAATGCTACATAGTCAAACTCCTCTCGAATTAACATCGACATCGGGATGGTAAAACCTTTCCCTACCGCTAAAAACTTTTCCGCACCTAAACTAGCGCGATCTGCCATTAAATGACCTAGTAAAACGGTAGGAATCTGAGGATCGAGGCGACGGATCTCCGCTTCTAAGACTGGCTGTAATTTCTGAATCAACATTTCATTAACTTCAGGCAAAGCTAGTCCTTCAGTTTCGGGACGAGTTAGCAAGGTAGAGCGGTTTAACCAAGGAAGTGTAATGATCTGAATTGCCCCGTTGGCTGTATTTAAGCGATGAGTAGTGATAGTATCCCCAACAATGAATCCTGGCACCACTAAAGTTCGATAGATTGATAAGCTGGCACCACCATTACCCTGAGAATGTTGATCGTGATTCCCTACCAGCAAGATTGCGGGAATTCTCGCATCTGCTAAACGACGAAACTGACTTGCAAAGGCTTCATGTACATAGGGTGCAGGAGTAGCATCAGGAAATGCATCTCCACCAAACAACACTAAGTCTACTGGTTCATCGAGCGCACGATCAATACAGATTCTTAAGGTATTGACAAAATCTTCGAGTCGAGTGTTAATTCCCGTTTCAGGATTAATTTTGCCATGAGAAAAACCACTGCCTAAGTGAATATCGGATAGGTGGAGAATTTTAACCATCAGTCGCTAATTATCAAGTGCTTATTCTAAATTAAGTATATTCTGGATGCTTACATCAGAAAGGGGTGCAAGGAATAGGCCTAATATCTTATCGCTGAACTAACAACTAATGACTACCGATATTCCATGTTTCCAAACGGTAGGCACTATCCCAAAACATCCATTCAAATTGAGAAGCACGATAGAATACCTGCATCATTAGAGTTAATTCTTCGAGAGTAACCTTTGTTGCCAGATTGTTGGCAACGGTAACGATTTCCTTAACCGAAGCTTCAAATTCAGGATCAATATAAGTATCGATCCATTTTTGATAAGGGTTAGTCTCACTTTCCGCCTGGTGATGAATATGTTTGCCAACTTCCAGATAAATCCAAAAGCAGGGTAGCACTGCGGTAACGGCGATCGCAAAACTGTGCTGGTATGTTGTAACTAACAGAAAATTAGTGTAATTCAAACAGGTGGGAGAAGGTTGACTAGATAATGCCACTTCCGAAGTAATTCCAAACTCCGTAAAAAACTCTTCATGTAAACCACGTTCAACAGTAATCGCATTTTGTGCATAACCAGCAAACTGTAACTGTAGCTTAGGAGTTGGTGCTTTAGCCGAAATAATTGCTAAAACCCGAGCAAATTCTCCTAAGTAAATCCCATCCTGAATTATGTAATGTTGAAATATCTCCTTGCTCAAAGAACCTTGCTTGAGTTCTTGAATAAACTGCATCCCTAAAATAGAGTTGTATATCTCATCAATGCTATTCCAGGCTTGAGTAGTAAACATGTAAACTATTGTACGGTTAAATAAAAATAATGAATCTGTATAAATCTTACAGTGGGTTTTAAATGGATAGACAACATGATTTAGCATTGGTAAAAATCGAGGTATGATTTTCAAGTAATGCGATCGCTAGCTAAAATAGTCCGTTGCTAGGTATTTTTTCGTCGTTTCTTAACATTCTTATGCAACTATAGTCTGTTCATTAAATGCGATCGCCAAACGAGTTGTCTTTTTGATGTCGAGCTTGCTGGGGATGCTTTTAGTTATATTTTTGAGTTTATCCACTGACAATCATTCCTACCCATAGCTATTTGACTGTCAATCTAATAATCAATAACCAATGACTAATGACCTTCACAAGTTCCTCAAATTAGTCCATTAAAACAAAACTATCAACCCCGAAGCGTTACTCATTCTTTGATATGTGTCATGAGTTAGAAGTTAGGAGGAACTTGAATTTATGGTCGTAACAGCAAATCTCCAGGGAGAACTTAATCGAGATCAAGAACAAGCCTTCGTTTTGTGGTTTGAAGAAGTCGGTATGTCTGACGTGGCTCTAGTTGGGGGGAAAAATGCCTCTTTGGGAGAAATGATTCAGCAACTCACACCCCAAGGAATAAAAGTACCAGCAGGTTTTGCCACTACCGCATATGCCTATCGCTATTTTATCGAACAGGCTGGACTAGAGAGTAAGTTGCGTCAACTGTTTGCGGATTTAGATGTAGAAGATTTGAGTAATTTACGCTCTCATGGTAAACAAGCCAGAGCCTTGATTCTTGATACTCCTTTTCCGACGGAATTAGCAACAGCGATCGCCGATGCCTATGGTCAACTTTGCCAACGATATGCAATAGATTTCTCCTATTGTGAGCAGTTTGAAGGAGAAGACAAGGAAATCTGTCAAAAATATACTTATAACGTTGATGTAGCAGTTCGTTCCTCTGCCACTGCTGAAGATTTACCTGATGCTAGCTTTGCAGGACAACAAGAAACCTATCTCAACGTTCATGATCTTCAAAGTGTATTAGAGGCTTGTCACAAATGCTTTGCCTCATTATTTACTGATCGCGCTATTTCCTATCGGACAATTAGAGGCTTTGAACACTTTGATGTGGCACTGTCTGTAGGCGTTCAAAAAATGGTGCGTTCGGACTTAGCTACTTCAGGGGTCATGTTCTCCATCGATACCGAAACTGGTTTTAAAGATGCGGCATTAATTACTGCGGCTTATGGTTTAGGAGAAAATGTCGTTCAAGGGGCAGTTAATCCTGATGAATATATTGTCTTTAAACCGACTCTCAATCAAGGTTTTCGCCCTATTTTGAATAAACGTCTTGGTAGTAAAGAAATCAAGCTGGTATATGACGTAGGAGGTAGTAAGTTGACTAAAAATATACCTACTACTTACAGGGAAAGAAGTGAATATGCGATTAATGATGCCGAAATTCTGCAACTAGCTCAATGGGCTTGTCAAATTGAAGCGCATTACTCTCAGGTGCGTAATGACTACACGCCGATGGATATTGAATGGGCAAAAGATGGAATCACAGGAGATTTATTTATCGTCCAAGCTCGACCTGAAACCGTTCAGTCACAAAAAACTGATAATGTATTGCAGACATATCAATTAGACATAGGGGAACAGGAACCGACCTTGCTAACCACAGGGAGGGCTGTGGGTGAAAAAATTGGAGCAGGTGTCGCCAGAGTGATTTTGGAAGTTAATGATATCGATCAATTTCACCCAGGAGAAGTATTAGTTACCAACAAAACCGATCCTGACTGGGAGCCAATTATGAAACAAGCCAGTGCGATCATTACTAATCAGGGTGGTAGAACTTGTCATGCGGCAATCATTGCCCGTGAAATGGGGATTCCCGCCATTGTCGGCTGCGGCAATGGAACGCAAAATATCCCGCTGGGACATGAAGTCACTGTCTCTTGTGCTGAAGGGGAACAGGGAAAAGTCTACGCAGGGTTGATTCCTTTTTCTGTGACCAAAACCCAGTTGGATGAGCTACCTGCAACTAAAACCCAAATTATGATCAATGTGGGTGATCCGGAAGCGGCTTTTGGTCTTTCTGCTTTACCTTGTGACGGTGTGGGTTTAGCACGGTTAGAGTTTATCATTGCTAATCAGATCAAAATTCATCCTCTCGCTTTACTCAGGTTTGACAAACTGCAAGATCGTAACGTCAAAATGGCGATCGCCCGTCAGACAGTTCATTATCCTTACAAACCTGATTTCTTTGTCGAACAGTTAGCTCAAGGAATTGCCACCATTGCCGCGGCATTTTATCCCAAACCTGTAATTGTCAGGATGTCAGATTTTAAGAGCAATGAATACGCTAATCTTTTAGGGGGACAACAGTTTGAACCCCAAGAAGAAAATCCTATGTTAGGGTGGCGAGGTGCTAGTCGCTATTACGATCCGCAATATCGTGAAGCCTTTGCCCTCGAATGTCAGGCATTTAAACGAGTCCGTAATGAGATGGGTTTAACCAATGTCATTCCCATGATTCCTTTCTGTCGCACTCCCGATGAAGGACGCAAAGTTCTGGCGGAAATGGCGAACCAGGGATTAGTTAAAGGTGAAAACGGTTTGCAAGTATATGTAATGTGTGAATTACCTAGTAACGTCATGCTGGCAGACGAATTTAGCGAAGTGTTTGATGGCTTTTCCATTGGTTCTAACGATCTGACTCAATTGACTCTAGGACTAGATCGTGATTCGGCATTAGTCGCTCATCTGTTTGACGAACGCAACCCTGCGATGGAAGCTATGTTAACAAAGACGATCGCAAGCGCAAAACAGAAACAACGTAAAATTGGCATTTGTGGTCAGGCACCCAGTGACTATCCTGAATTTGCTCAGTTTCTGGTCAAACAAGGGATTAACTCCATCAGTCTCAATCCCGATACAGTATTAAAAACCCGACTCAAAATAGCAGAGGTTGAAAGCAATCTGAAACAGACTAGCTTGTCAAAGACTAACATGTAGCACTAAATCAGATTGATACGTGTTACTTCCAGCAATCCCCCAAACTAACTTAGTATAAGAGCAAGATCTATGATTAATAAAATTATCGTTGCAGTAGATCGTTCTCAACACTCAAGAGCGGTATTTAATACTGCCGTATCTCTAGCACAGGCTACTAATGGCGAATTGATGCTGTTACATATTCTCGCCAAAACCGAACCAGAGCATCCCATTGCTCCTACTTTTACTTATTATCCCCTAGTTCAGTCACAGGATTATGATACATATCAAAAAGAATTTGCTAGATATGAGCAGCAGGGACTCGAATTTCTCAGGTATTTAACTATAGAAGCCAACCAAGCAGGAGTTGAACCTGAATTTACTCAGTTAGCAGGTAATCCAGGTCAAATAATTTGTGACTTAGCGCATAATTGGTCAGCAGATTTAGTGGTAGTGGGAAGTCGCGGACTCAGAGGTTTGAAAGAAATGTTTTTAGGTAGCGTGAGTAATTACGTGACTCACCATGCACCCTGTTCTGTCCTCATTGTTCGTTATGCTCTTGATTCTGAGCCAGAGTTAGACTTTGCTCAAGCAGAACTTACAGATAGTCAAGCAAAACCACTATCTCATTAACAGTGACTTTGTCGACATCAATATCTTTATCCCAAACTTGCAAACATTAGAGGTTCAGTTCAATGTTTAATAAAATCTTAGTGGCGATCGATCATTCCGCAGCTAGTGAGCAAGTGCTCAACAAGGCGATTTCAATTGCCCAAGCTGACCAGGCAGATCTAATGTTACTACACGTTTTATCCGTTGAAGCAGTAGACAGTCCTATGATGTCGTCTTATCTTTTAAAATCGAGAAATCGCTGTATTCATGTCGATTCTCAGGTCTTGCATCATGCCAACGAAATATTTGAGCGAGAATGGTCGGATTTCAAACAAAGAGGCATCCAGTTACTTCGTTCTTATGCCCAAAAAGCGATCGCTGCTAACATTAAGACAGAATATAGTCAGATTACGGGACGTCCTGGTGCCACAATCTGCGAGTTTGCCCATGCTTGCAATGCCGATGTGATTATCATTGGTCGCCGAGGATATTCTGGTCTACAGGAGCTACTCCTCGGTAGCGTTAGTAATTATGTGGTTCACCATGCTCCTTGCTCAATTTTCCTTGTTCAGACTCCAACACCTCCGCAGAATGCTAATGAACAAGTCGAAGAAATGACAGTCTACGCCTGAATTGATTGTCATACTAAATCCTGTTTACATACAACACTTAAAAGTTGTAATAAGTCAGGATGCACAAAGAGTAGGTAAATCTGCAAGTCCCTTACCATGTCTTTTGTAGTATTCGGGGGAGATTTCTTCTACTCTTGATTCAGAAAGTAATCTTGAGGTCATTTCTCAAGGCAACATTACCCTTAATTCATCCAGCACCACTAAAGGTAACTTTATTGCAGCCAAAAACTTTGCTGCCAATGGTGGCTCCAGTTTGATTGACTTAATTCAAGTCAAAGGTCAATGACTAGTTTAATTCTCATGATCCTTGTCTAACACCAGCATGAAAATTTTTCTTCAATTTTTCACTCATAGTCAACAAATATTCATTAAATTATGGCAACTTAAGGACATGAAGCAAAATGAGGTACTGATATGAAATACTTAAATATTTGCTACAAATGAAATTATCTTGGCTAGTGGTTAGTAAAAACTCATTACTCAGTCTTCAGTTCGATACGTAGTATTCTTTTTTGGATTTCATATGACAACATACTTTTAACAGTTTTTTTGCGCCCTATGAGCGCAACATCGATCAACAACTATTCCCGATATTCATCACTATCCCAAGTCCCTTCGACTACCGCACCATCAGCAAAAGTGTAAACACCCGCACCATGTTTTTGACCGTTGAGAAATTCTCCTTGATAGGTATCACCACTACTGTAGTCGCAGACAGCAGTGCCGTTTAGTTGTCCCTCTTCAAATGTGCCTTCACAGCGATCGCCATTAACAAAGATATAAGTTCCTGTGCCATCATACTTACCATTGCTAAACTCTCCCTCATAGCGGTTGCCTGAAGCTTCAGTAAATACTCCCTGTCCCGAAAACTCTCCTTGACTCATTTGTCCTTGATAGCTACCACCATCGGCAAAAGTATATTTTCCCATCCCTGATGGCTTACCGTTAGCAAATTCACCTTCATAACTATTATTGTTTGAATATGTTCTTACACCCTGACCACTAAATTCTCCTGCAACAAAAGTTCCCTGATAGGTGCCGCCATCAGCAAAGTTATAAATACCCTGTCCTTCTGGCTTGCCATTAACAAACCCTCCCTTATAAGTATCTCCGTTTTTATAGGTACATTTTCCCTCCCCGTTGAGCTGAGCGTTACTAACTACACCCGAACAGCGATCGCCGTTTTGATATACAAAAGTACCATCACCACTAGGATCGCCATCTATAAATTGCCCTTCATAACTTCCACCATCAGCACCAATATAGACCCCTTGACCATTAGGTTGTCCATACTTAAATTCTCCCTCATAGCGATCGCCATTGCCATATGTTCTTACTCCTGATCCTGCGATCGCATCATTACTAAAAGAACCTATATATTTTCCCCCATTAGCAAATATATAGGTTCCCTGTCCTTGCTTCTTCCCCTCTACAAACTCTCCTTCATAGCGATCGCCGTTACTATAGGTACAGACTACCTTGCCATTAAGATTATCAGCGGCAATATCTCCTTTACACTGACCGCCACCGCTAACTTCAACCGTGTCAGCTATGGCTGATGGATTAACAGAAAAACTTGCCAAAATAATAGCTATACCGAAAAAAAATTTAGTCATTACTCGCTGATAAATGTTCAATATTCAATGTTTACTGGTAATTCTCCATCCTTTCTTGAAACTTTCTTAATCTCTCTTCATCAAGTTCTTGTTCTGAAAGGGTAGGTAATGGTTTAGATGCTGGTTGAGTCTCAGCGGGAGACTGTGGTTGTGCCTCTTGCTGTTGTTGACGAGCTTGTCTTTCTCGTTCCATTTGTTCCTGTCTCGCCTGTCTTTCCAGCTCTAATTGCTGCTGCCGTGCTGTTTCCTGTTCTTGTCGTTCTTTTTCAGCTTGCTCTTTTTTTTCTTGTGCTTCACGGGCAAGGCGATCGTATTCTGAACCTTCTACTGTAAAATCAATCTTTACCTGAACTGATGCAGCCTCATTACCAGGAGAACTAAACTGCATTTGTCTTGCTGCTAACAAAGCCTGACGGTTGACTTGACTATTGGTATCAGGAGAAGCCAACGCTACACCAATAACATTCCCCTTGGGGTCGATAGTTAATTTTACTCCTGCTCTACCTTCTACTCCGTCTAGTGCAGCAGGATATTCTGGTTCGCAGTTGCTAACACAGCTAATTCCTTCTTCACCGTCATTACTGGCATCTGGACGAGGTGGCGCACTATTAGTAGCTACGACTGAGCCTGGTACACCTGGGCTATTACTAGTTTCAGCAGAAGTTACTGAGCTATTGGGGGAGGTAAAACTGCTACTTAAAGTAGGTGGTTGAGCGGTATTTCTGATCGGGACAGAAACTATCGGTTGGCTCGGTGCAGGGGTAGGGGTAGTTAAAACTTTTTTAGGCGCTGGTTTAGGAGGGGGCGTCTGAGTCTTTACTGGTTCAGGTGGTTTTACAGGAGGAGGAGGAGTTTGAGCCTTGACTGGTTCGGGCTTCGACTTCGGCTTGGGTTCTACTACAGGCTTTGATTCTATTTTGGGTTTAGGCTGGGGTTTGGGCTGATCGACAAGAATCAACTCCATTGGCTCTTTCACTTGCTTTGGCGATTCCCATGACCAACGAGGCAGAGTATAAGCCAGTATTCCATGAAGTACGGCAGAACCTGCAAAGCCAAATATAAGTAATTTTTTTAGTCGCTGTTGTTCTTTCTGGCGTTGTTGAATACAGAACTTGGATGTAGACATTATGGCAGAAGTTTAATTAGTTAAAAACGAAAAATATGTTGCTAATTATTATGATTAATTTTGAAACGCCGCTAGGATAGGTTCTCGATTTGTAAAAAATATTACTTTAATATTTTGCTATTACTTATTGTAGAAAATTCCATTTAATTGAGAATGATAATCTCACATTTTACTATCAAAGTCAATAAAAATAAAATCCTAAAGTACTTGGTATAACATAATAAAAACCCAACAATCAGTCTTTAGATAGAGATCAATTTAAGAAGGAATTTCACCTGTACCTTCGTTACAAAAATTTTAGATTTATTGCGTATTTATACTAATAAGATGTGATATTGTTTGTAGAGATAAGTTGCAACTAGTTCTCATTAAAGATCTTAATATCAATATGTCAATTGGTAACCTTTGGACGGCGGGGGGAATCGTCAGTATTCCTTTACTAGGATTTTCTCTGTTGGCGATCGCCTTGATCATTGAACGAATTATATTTTGGTGGCGAGTCAAGCAAAAGCAGCGTCGGATTGTGAAAGAAGTATTATCTTTGTATCGCAGTGATCGTTTTGCAGCGATCGCTAAATTAAAACAGAATGCTCAACTACCGATTGCTCGCATCTTTTTGGAAGCAATGGAATTAGAACAGCCAACCCCTGATGAATTTCGATTAGCTTTGGATAGTGCAGTACAGGCTGAGATTCCAGTTTTGAGAAGATTTAATACTTGGTTTCAAACTATTATTACTGCTTCGCCCTTACTAGGATTATTAGGTACAATTCTCGGCTTGATTCAATCCTTCTCTTCCCTGGATATGGGTAATGTTGCCAGCACCAACGCTTCAGGAGTTACAGGAGGTTTGAGTGAAGCTTTAATATCTACCGTAATGGGATTAGTGGTAGCGATTTTTACCTTGTTGTTTGCTAATGCTTTTCGGGGTTTATATTTGCGAGAATTAGCATTTATTCAAGAATATGGCGGTCAATTAGAACTGCTCAATCGTCGTTTTCATCAGCAATCAGGCAAGCTTCGTCCTTCCACGGCGGCGAACCTAAGTAGGAGGTAAGAGAATATGCGACCGATAAATGAAGCTGAGGATACCTTTGAGATCAATATTTTGCCGATGATTGACGTTATTTTCTCAATTTTGGCGTTTTTCATTATCTCAACGCTGTTTTTAACGCGATCGCTAGGTTTACCTGTAGACTTGCCATCGGCACAAACAGCAGAACCAGAACAGTCGGTACAGCTAAACATCACTATCGAACCTGATGGTAAGCTGTTTTTGGAACGTCAGCCAATTGAGTTAGATGAGCTTAAGGGTGCATTGACGAAGAAAATCAAGCCTGATTCTGAGTCGGTAGTGATTATCAATGCCGATCAAAAAGTCGAACACGGCACGGTGGTTAAGGTCATGGATCGCTTGCGCCAGGTGCCAGGTGCCAGAATGGCGATCGCCGCAGAACAGGAATGAATAGCCATTTTGTTAATTCCCAAAGCATATTACTGACTTTAATATTTGATGTTTCAAAGGAGATGGGAATAAAGTAGCTGGCGATCGCCTTTTCAATCAATTCTTCGTTTCTTCCTCTCCTTCCAGTGAGAACTCGCTGATATAGAGAGCGAAAAAAAGCGGGGGAGATTTCGTCGCGACTAATAATCAATCTATCCAAAATTCCTGAAACCGCTTTGGCGATAACTCAGTATAGCGAACAGTGTTAAACTAAGCCACCTCGTCACCGAGACGACTCGTCTTCAAAACGCAGCATGAGACTTTCACCTCACACCGCTCCTCTCTAATTAGGCTCTTGTTATGAGTACCAGTTAGACCAAGGTGGGGATGTCATATTCCCATATCCAGTTTGATTTCTCAAATTGTCCTAAGAATCTTTTGTGGACTTTTTCCCAGCCTTTACGGAATTTATAGCTTGAATCGTTTCTAAATCCTGCTTGGTCTTATAATCGTGACAATGTTTGTGTAAGACCTGAAGATTATCTCTATATTTATGTCCTCCAGCTTTGGTGGGAACAATGTGGTCGATTTCGATTTTGTCTTCTGGTCTGAAAGTTAGTTGGCAGTGATTACATCTACCCTTTTGTTTCTTGAGGAGTCTAGCTACTGATGCTTTCACTTCAGGATGTTTACCCATCCGAGAAGCCCAATAAGTAGTATCCCCATTATAAGGACTGGCAGTTCCTTTCACTTTTACGTGTCGGGAAATTTTGGTTTGGCTATGAAGTAAGAGAACATATTTTTCTTCCTCCTTTACGTACCCAAAACACCAGTTATTCATTCCTATAGTATGCCAGTATTTATTTGTGATCCAACTTCTAGATTTGTTTGGATGTCTTCTGTTAGCCCATGCTCTGAGTTTTCCATACAAGAGGTGTCCGAGTTTTCCGTAAGTTTTCTTACTACAGGCAGTTTTATAATGGTTTGTCCATCCTTTTATCACTGGATTAAGTTTACCAATCAGTGCTTGCTGTGGTGCAGCTTTATGTTTTTCTATTATTTCTGCTAGTTTCTCGTAATGTCCTTTAACGGTACTTAAACAAAAATCAAGCCCAAATAAACCCTAAGCTAGCTTTATAAGCTATAAATACGTCACAGTTCTGATTGAGCCATGATACAAAACGATAAGACATAGCTGTACGAAATGCCTCTAATGCTTTAGGAAATGTGTTGATTGGTTTATTAGCCCAACGTCTTCTTAATCCTCCAGTTAATTGGTGCCAAAGTATAAAAGTATAGGCACAAAAAACCAGAATAAAATGTCTTTTTAAACTTGTCAATCCTCTGGTTTGATATTCTCT
>JBCDEP010000186.1:0-11725 GCA_039179675.1 Cyanobacteria bacterium P01_G01_bin.67 | reverse complement strand
CTGTTTTGAGAGTCGCTATTTTGAATGCGAACCAATAAAAAAGATATATGTATTTTAAATTACATATCTTTAAAAATGGCTTTATCTACCGATGTTTTATCACCCAAGACGATTCTGATTGTTGATGACAAAGTAAATAATTTACAACTTTTATCTAAGTATTTAAAGAAAGCTAATTATAAAACTTTAATTGCTCAAGGTGGCACCAAAGCAATTGAAATCGCAACCAAAGAGCATCCAGATTTGATTCTGTTAGATATCATGATGCCAGTCGTGGATGGGTTCGAGGTTTGTCGCTATTTAAAAACCCAACCATC
This sequence comes from Cyanobacteria bacterium P01_G01_bin.67, assembly GCA_039179675.1. Lineage (GTDB taxonomy): Bacteria > Cyanobacteriota > Cyanobacteriia > Cyanobacteriales > Xenococcaceae > Waterburya. Next base: position 11,408 of record JBCDEP010000186.1, on the reverse strand, counting down.
AACCAAAGATATTCCAATTATCTTTATGACAGCTTTGGCTGCAACTCAAAACAAAGTCAATGGTTTTCAACTAGGAGCCGTGGACTACCTTACCAAACCCTTTGAGGAACAAGAACTTCTGGCACGGATCAAAACTCATCTGGCTCTTGATGACCTGCATCAAAATCTAGTCAAAAATGCTGCCCAGCGTAGGCTACTATTTGAAATTAGCGATCGCATTCGTCGCTCACTCGATCTTCAGGTAATTTTAGAAACTGCTACCCAAGAGATTCAAGCCTTACTAAACTGCGATTTTGTGGGATTGATTTCTGTGGATAATCAAAAAGTTAAAATCGAAGCATATTCAGCTCAAGTAAAAATAAAAATCGCTCCTGAAGACACTCTTTGCTACGAGCAGCTTTGTCCAACTCACAAGGTTTATCAGTCTTATTTGAGAGGACACATCGAAGTTATCGAGCAACAGGATACGCAAGATTGCTGGCGAGTTGGAGCATTACCCCAGCCTCAAGGAAGATTAATAGTGCCGATCATCATGCAAAATAGGGACTACACATCAGGCTTCTTTTCCTCTAATGAGGACACAGTGTTCACTAGCAATATATTATATGGTTGGTTAATTGCCGATCAGTATTCTACTGCTGCTGTTTTGTCAGCAGATATAATTAGCTTACTTCAAGAAATAAGCACGCAATTAGCGATCGCAATTAAGCAAGGACTACTCCACGAACAACTATCTCAATTAGCTTTGTTAGACTCCTTGACCCGCGTTTATAATCGTCGCTCTTTTGACCGCCAGCTAAAACGAGAATGGGGGCGACTGAAGCGAATTTCAGCTCCGCTGTCACTAATCATGTGCGATGTTGACTGTTTTAAAATTTATAACGATGTCTATGGTCATCAGCAGGGAGATAGGTGCTTACAACAGGTTGCCCAAGAAATCAATTCTGTTCTCAAAAGACCAGCGGATGTCCTGGCTCGCTATGGAGGAGAAGAATTTGTGATTATTCTGCCTCACACGCCGCAATCTGGAGCAGCTAAAGTGGGGGAACTGGTTAGAAATGCGGTTAAGCAACTAGAAATTCCCCATCATAATTCGTTAGTTGATTCTGTGGTTACCGTCAGTGTCGGAGTAGCTAGTACTGTTCCCGATGCTATCGATAATCCTCAGTTGTTAATTGAGGCGGCAGATCTGGCACTATATCAGGCAAAAGAGCGTGGTCGCGACTGCGTTGCAGTCTATCCAGAATCTATTTCTCATTCTCAAGATCGCCAAGATTTAAAGCTGCGCTGGATTAAACGTCTGCGTCGGGCTCTTCATCAGAATTTGTTTAGTCTCTATGCTCAACCTATCGCCCCGCTCAAAAACAATGATGAAAAAAAATGTTTTGAAATTTTACTGCGTCTAACGGATCAAGTTGGCAAGGTAATTCTTCCAGGAGCATTTATCGATATTGCTGAGCGCAATTTCTTAATGACTGATATTGATATGTGGGTCGTCAACAACCTGTTTGCATCTCTCCAAAACTGCGATCGCACTGTTTGGGATAATCATCGTTTCTCAATTAATCTTTCAGGAGCTTCGTTGAATAATGAATCCTTTTTGAGATTTTTAAAACAACGCCTTGATAACTCTCCTTTCCCAGCAGGTTTGTTTTGCTTTGAAATCACTGAATCGATCGCTGTCACTGATATCAATCGGATAGTTAAGTTTATCAATTCCCTCAAGGAGATTGGCTGTAGCTTTGCTTTAGACGATTTCGGCAAAGGTGTTTCTTCTCTAAACTATCTCAAGAGTTTACCCGTAGACTATTTAAAAATTGATGGCTCTTTTATCAAAGAATTAAATAATAATTCTGCATCTAAGGTCATGGTAGAGGCAATTAACCACATAGCAGCAGGAATTGGGTTGAAAACCGTGGCTGAATTTGTCGAGAATGAGGCTATTTTAAACAGCGTTCGCGAACTAAGTGTTGACTATGCTCAAGGTTTTCATTTAGGTCGCCCAGAATCCTTGATGGATGCAATTAAATAGAAATGCCAAACAGACGATCACCACTCCCGATACTTTTTGCTTCTTAAGGAGCATTCTCGCGTAATCTTCGACTCTAGATTTGGATGCAAATAGACTTGCTAGTATGACATGCAAGCCAGAAAGATCCCAATGGCGAGTATCAATTTATTAAGGTTACTCGCTACTTTAGTTGATGGTTCCATCGACAACCATCAACCAGCACCCAACCAAATTTATTTAACACCTTTTTCCTGAAAGATCTCTCTAACTTCTTGCCACAGCTCGGATAATAATTGTTTAACCTGCTTTTCTTTGCGGGCTACTGCTCCCCCTGTTGCACCTAATTTTTCTTCAAATTTAGCTCTTTTACGTTTGACAGGTTCGGTAAAAACTTCGGGGTCTTCTTTGGCTTGGTCGTACCAGACTTTGGCAGTTTCTAGATATTTGCTAACTTCTCCATATTGTTCCCCATAGCGGTTAGCCAAATTTGCCTGCAAGATCGAAGTCTGCGCCTTGAGCCTGGCATAGTGTTTTTGTAAAATAGCAAACTCTTCACTGCTACTAATTTTATTTAAAGCGTCAGCGATCGCACTTTTAACTTGGTCTGATTGAGTTTCACTATGGGTTTTGACTTCTGATAAAGTTTCTTCGATTTCTGTCTGTAGCTCTTGTTCGTCTTTTACTACCTGAGCCTCTAAAGTAGTAATTTCTGATTGAGTTTGGGCTATTTTCTGCTTTTTAGCTTCGCTGATGCCGTCGATCGCCCCCTGGATGGAAGCTGTTACTTCCTCTTTTACTCCATCTCCTGTTTCCTTTACGGTTTCGGTAACCGCCGCGATCGCATCTTGAACTAAATCTACTACTTCACTCCGTCCTTCTTTTACTTCCACTACTGCTTCGGCGATCGCTTTTTTGATGATTTCGCGAATTTTTTCGGTTTTTAAAGTTCCAGTTTCTTTTGCCTGCTGCAAGTCGGCAATAATTCTTTCCTTTCTTGAGTCTGACATAACTCTATTTCTCCCAGTGAGCAATTAACTTGAATTAATCTTCAAGTTCAGTCTTATTCTGATTTTAGAATTACTCTCGCCGACTTTACATCTCTCACTCGGTAGAAAAAACCACACCCCACAACTCTTTTCTTTGGCAAGCCATTATTAATCCCTGCAAAAGAGGTGGTCTAAAAAAACTGATGTTATAAAGTAGGAAGTCTTGGAATATTGAACTTATTAATATTATTGGTATTTATCTATGTCCACCATTGAAAAAATTAAACCAGCGGGTAAAGCAGACGTTATTATTTACGTCCCTTACTATTCCAAAAACAAACATAATTGGCTCCCCCATGCGATCGCTCTTTATCGAGAAGCATCGTTAGAAGGAGAGCGACAAATTGAGGGGGGAGCAAGTATTCCCTTTGTCGCTAGCTGGTATGTTTCCAAATTACCTTCAGAGTTAACTCGTTGTCGTCTACAATTTGATGGTCAGGCTGAATTGAGTTATGAGGTAACTTTGTCTAACTCAGAGTTTATTGATTACCTGATTGATGTCATCATGAATTTTAAGCGTTCAAACACAACGGATTTTCCTCAAGGTTTCTATCGGAAACTGTTGCGCTTTGAATAGAATCAACTAAACAATATCAACAAGGAGTGTGGGCGTGGCTACATCTGCTAAACATCTGCTAATAGCTTCTACAGAAGCTTACTGTGGTAAATCGGCAACAATTCTCGGGTTGAGTTTTCTAGCCCAATCAAAGGAAATTTCGATTGGTTACGGTCAACCTTTAGCAGTTGATTTCACTAAAAAGTCTGAAGATCCTGCTGCGGCAGAAGATGGAAAATTTTTAGCCACCACATTGGGACTGTCCAATAGTCAAGCCAAGCCCCCATTGCTATCTCTTGATCGCAATTTAATTAATCAGCGTCTTCAGGGAAATGATAGTGAAGATTACACTGAGACTTTACAGGAATATGTTAATCAGATTGAAGGAGATTTAATCTTTTTAGAGGGACCTAGCAATCTTTGGGAAGGCAGCATTTTTAATCTTTCGGTGCCAGAAATTGCAGCAGCGGTTGACGCTTCAATTTTGCTAGTAGCACGCTATCATCCGCAGCTGTTAGTCGGTAGCTTGATGACGGCCAAGAAATTTTTAGGCGATCGCCTAGTGGGTATTGTAATCAATGATGTCCCCCCAGCAGAATTTACCAACGCGTCTGATACCATCAAGCTTTATCTAGAAAATCAACAGATTCCTGTGTTAGGGATGATCCCCAAAGATCGTATTCTCAACAGCGTTAGCGTTAGAGAAATTGCCACCCGACTTAATGCGGAAGTTTTGTGCTGTGCTGAGCATTTAGACTGGATGGTAGAAAGTCTGAGTATTGGTGCGATGAACGTCAATTCTGCTTTAGGCTATTTTCGCCAGAGAGAAAACATGGCGGTAGTTACAGGTGGCGATCGGGCTGAATTACAAATGGCAGCTTTAGAAACTTCAACTCACTGTCTGATTCTTACTGGTCGTATTCCCCCCAAAGAACTGATTATTGAACGTGCTGAAAGTTTAGAAATTCCCATCCTCTCGGTAGATACAGATACTCTAACTACGGTGGAAGTAATCGATAATGCTTTTGGCAAAGTTCCCCTTCAAGAAGAGATCAAAGTACGTCAAATTAAGCGTTTGATGCAGCAAAATTTTGATATTGATCGCCTACTCAAGTATTTGGGGCTAGAAGTTGCAAAATCAGTTTAGTTCTGAAATATTAGTTTTAAAATATTATTAGTAAATAATAAATAGCAACACTTTTTCCATGAGCATAAATTTGCAAGTGCCAAGCATGGTATGTGATGGTTGTGTCACAGTAGTCAAAGAAGCAATTATCACTGCCGAACCAAATGCCAAGGTGGAGATAAATTTGGATACGAAACAGGTTACTGTCGATTCACAAGCGTCAGAAGCGTCAATTAGACAAATCATTACTGCCGCAGGACATACTGTAGAATAAGTGGCTTCCGTTAGGTAGAGGTAGGAGTTAATAGTTAAATAGTTTGACTTAAGATTAGCTTGAATTTTAAGTTCTAACAGGGCTATCTTATCTTTAGTATTTTAGTTTGCTATATTCCTATTTAAACTATTGAAGATTTATCAATTAACACTGCGTAATCTAAACAAAGGCAAATAATACTTAAGTTACAAGAGCTGGACGATTATCCTGATGCAAAAATTTTGGTAGAAGATACGAAATTTGCATCTTTTCTGAGAGAAACTACCGAAAATAGAATTAGGAGTAGAGTCTATGAATTTATTAAACACCGTAATTATGGTTGTTCAATACATAACAGAAGGATTTATCGAAATATTTAGCCCTGATTACGAACAGTATCCTGCGATCGGCGTACAACCTTTTAGTGGAACCATCAATCATCATTCTCAATTTGACTGGTAAAACCATTTAGTATTAGTCAAAATGATTCTTTAAGCTAACTTATTTTTTTGAACAACTAATGGCCCTGAAATTAATAATCAGGGCATAGTTTAGCAAAATCACCAACAATATGTTGTTGTCTGTTCCCGTCTTACGTGGTTCTACATGGCTGGGAGACCCAGCCGTAGCCCACGCGCTATTCCCTATTCCCCTGAAACAACAAAGGGCTTCCTAGAGGATCAGGAAATTAATTAGAACGACTATAATTTTACAGTTCTCCCCAGGCTTAAGGCACTTGAAATTAATCACCCGCCCTGGGTATTATTAAGTGTGCTTCGAGTCTTGAAGTCTAAAATTTCGGTATTTCAACTAATGTTTTCACTCAGTAGTTTGAATAACTTCCAGGATCAACTGCAAGGGACAATAGCTTTGACAGGCAACAATTAGCTATCAGTTGAGGGATCTTGTTCCCAATCAGGACAATTATTACCTTCCAAACCAGAGGGATGCATTGCACATACTAGCAAATTGCCGTTATAGACTTGTCCATGATAATTAACACAATCAATACAGGCTGGATGACTGTGAGCCGAAGGCTGATGATATCCCATACGAGTGAAATCATCATCGTTAAAATTTTCCCATTCATCTGACATTGCAGCGTCTATTTCATCGCTAGTAGTGATTATTACATCAACAAAATTCTGAATGAAGTTGTCAACTTCTTCCAACACGTCTAATTGAAACTGTTCTAAAAAAGAGCTTAGATTCTCACTAGCCTCATCAACTGCCACCTCGGTCACTTCACCTATCTCCGCGAAGAAATCCTCGACATCGGTAGCCGTTTTTTCTAGCTGTTTCCACCATTCATCATGCCAATCGTTCATAGTCAACCCTATTGACAAATATTACTTGTCCCAATTAATTGTTCATTATCTTACATTTCTTTCTTCAATCGGCGTAATTCTTCTTGGAGAGACTTAACTTGTTGACGTAGTAGGTCATCATCATCAGTTTTGGAAGCTGCTGGTTCATCTTCATCCACAATTTCAATACGGCGGGGTTCCTTATCGTCCTGATTATTTGCTGAAACATTTTTCTGCTGAGCTTGTTCGACCAAATCATCAACAAAGCGACGAGCCTCCTCAGTACTCATTTCTCCTCTTTCTGCCATTTCATCAGCCAGTTTTTGTGCTTGTATTCTAAGATCTTTCAACGTGTCGTTAGCTTTTTCTTGGGCATAGGAAGCAAAACCAACCCCCATATAAAAAGCTTTCTTGGCAATATCTTCAAAGTTAGCCATTGATATTATCCCTCCAGAGCGCGCGATGGTCTACTGATAGTGTATATCATCTCTAAAATCGATCAGCTCTCACGTATTTAATTTGTTGCTCGTCTTTGAGCGAAGGGTATAGAGAAATAGGAGTTTGCATGTCCAAACTAAATTGGATCAATAGTTAGTCACTAATTAATTGGTAAACAGACCCGAAAACAAGTATATCCAGGTTGGGAAAAGCAACGGATGTCTCCATGATGCTCCCTAACTACAATTCTAAAAGCCAGGCTCAGCCCAATTCCTGTGCCTGTACCAACCTCTTTAGTGGTAAAAAATGGCTCAAAAATTCTGTTTTGAACTTCTGGCGGAATTCCTGGTCCATTATCGGCAATTTCGACTATTACATAATTATCTTCCGTAAAAGTGCGAATTGAAATTATGCCTTTTTGTCCGATAGCGTAAATTGCATTATCAATTAAATTAGACCAAACTTGATTGAGAGTAGCTCCATTGCCATAGAGGAGTGGTAAATCATTAGCATAATCCTGCTTAATTAAAATCTGCTGTTTTTCTAGCTGGTAACCCATAACTGCCAGGGTATTCTCTAAACCTTGGTTGACATTAATATTACTCTGCTTTGCTGAACCCTTATCTAAATAAGAGTAGTTTTTAACCGCTTCTACTAATTCTGAAACCCGTTCGACGCTGTGGTCGAGAGTATTCAGCAAGCTGGCTTCCGTCACCATAGTCTCTAATAGGGTTAGTAAATCCTTAAAAGTATCAGTTGCTACCTGTTCACTAATTTCTTCTAATTGCTCGGGGTTAATCCCTGCCACGAGCAGGCTTGAAGCCAGTTTCCAACCATCATCTACCCCTTTTTCTTCCAGCCAATGCACTAGCCGATCTTCTAAATCCAGCTTGATCATGGGATCTAAGGAAAAATTGAGGCATTCAGACTTGGTGGCATACATAATGGTATTCTGCTTTAACTTCAACAGGACTTTCATCTGTTTAGAGGTCAAATGCTGCTCCATATACTTGAGCAAAAGAGTATATCGGTTAGACATAATAGTTTGCAGTTGACTAACGGCGCGATGAGCCGCAGAAGCGGGGTTGTTTAATTCATGTGCTAAACCAGCCGCTAAAGTTCCTAAAGCCATAAATTTTTCATGACTTTGGGACATAATTTGCAATTCTTGGATTCTTTGCCCCATATGACTGAGGACAATTTTTCTGATCGAAGGAAATGAGGCAATCATGTGCCAAAAACTATCTTTGTCAAAAAAATAGACGCAACTCCGACTTCTGGCTGAACCACTGTAGGGATAGTTCATTTCCCCCAATAAAGCAATCTCCCCAAAAAAGTTATTTTTACTGTAGGTTGTCACCAATAATTCGCGATTATTTATTTTGCGAGATATTTTGATCGTTCCTTGGGTGACAATGTAAAAGAACTCTGCTGAGTCTCCCTGGTGAAAAAGAATTTCTCCAGGGGGGAAACAGGTTTCTGTTCCTGTTTGTAAAAGTTCTACCCGTTGGGAAAGCGATAGTTCTTTAAATAGGGGGATTGTATTTAACATATCAACTGCCTCATAAATAAATTTTGGTTCAAGCTAATTGCTGTCTCAACTTTTACTGAGGACGTTTTTTTCAAGCGGAGGATGCAAGATACTGATGAACTAATTTGACTGCCACAGAGCCTTCCCCCACAGCAGAAGCTAATTGTTTTACTGAGTTACAGCGCACATCTCCAATGGCAAAAATACCAGGAATACAAGTTTCAAACAGAAATGGATCGCGTTTTAGACCCCATTTAGACTTTTGTTTGCCTTGGTTGATCAAATCATTGCCAGTGACAATATATCCTTCAAGATCACATTCGATAAATTCTTGTAAACAGCTTGTATTAGGCTTAGCACCCATAAATACAAATAAAGAATTAGTATCAACGGTTTCAACTGCTCCTGTTTTAAGATTGGCGATGGTTAGGGTTTCTAGCTTTACTGTTCCAGATACTTCAACGATCTCTGTCAATGCTTTGACCTTAATTTTAGGCAACACTCGGATGCGATCGCTCAGATGCTTAGACATGGTTGCGGTTAATGACTCTTCTTTGAGTATGATTGTCACCGAGCGAGCATAGTTAGCTAGATAGATTGCTGCCTGTCCCGCAGCGTTACCCCCACCAACTACATAAGTATCATCATCACAACAAGAAATTGCTTCGGCGATCGCCGTACCGTAATAAACTCCTGCACCAGTTAAATTACTAACCCCTGATATTTCTAACTTTTGGTAGCTCACTCCGGTGGCAATAATCAGAGTTTGGCAACATAGTTCGGTATTGTTGGCTAATCTAACGTATTTGTAGCGATTATTGACTGTAATCTTAATAACTTCTTCTGAAGCAATAATTTCTGTTCCTAATTTATATGCTTGCGCTTCAGCATGCCTTAAAAGATATTTCCCTGTTAACTCGGTAGGAATGCCTAGATAATTTTTAACCCGATATTGGGTTTTAATTTGCTCTTCTGGGGATTGTTTTTCAATGAGCAAGGTTTTTAGTCCTGCCGAAGAACTATAAATAGCAGCGGCTAAACCAGCTGGACCAGCACCAATAATAATTAAATCGTAAAAGGGAACGTGAGGAAGATTTCTGTAACCGAGTTTTGCCGTAATTTCCTCTGTTGAAGGAGATATCATCTGAGAACCATCAGGAAATATGATTAGCGGCAATTGTGCAAAATCATGGTTAGTCATCTCCATTAGTTGGCAAGCTTCAAGATCTTGATCGAGGTCTCGATATCTATAGGGAAGATGATAACTAGCTAGAAAATCTTTGGCGTGACGTGTTTTGGTCGACCATCTAGTGCCAAGTATTTGGATACTTTCTTGTTCCCTGAGATGTGAATGTTGCCAAATTTCTAACAGGTCATTGAGAATAGGATATAACTTGACTTCAGGTGGAGTCCAAGGTTTTGTTAGGTAATAGTCAATTTTTGTCTGATTAATCGCTTGAATAGTAACGCTGGTGTCAATATAAGCTGTCAACAAAACTCGTTTGGCATAGGGAAATAGCTGAGTTACCTGTTCGAGCAGTTCTATTCCCGTAATTTCGGGCATTCGTTGATCGATGATAAACAAGCAGATTGATTTATTTTCTAGCTTCAAGCGCGGTAAAGCCTCAAGAATTTTTTCTCCTGAATCGGATGATAATATCCTATATGAAGAACCATATTGATCTTGCAGATCTCGAACAATAGTGTGCAAGATTTCCTGATTGTCATCGACTACGACTATTAGGGGTTTATTCATAATTTCAGGTTCTCTACACTTGGGGCTTTAATAATTCCGTCAAGTTACTGGGAAAATATATAGCTTGGCAGTGAAAACTAAATTTTCATCCTCTCTACAGCTTATTGGTTACAGCATGAGCAAACTTTTGCTCCAAAATAGTCATTGATTATAGATGTGATTTAATCTGCTTACATTAGAGCTGAAGCATCAATTTATTAGAAATTCCTACGATTTATTACTTAACAATTAGCTTGATGATTGGCACAATTCTCGCTCTAGTTCACTTGTGAGTCTGCTCCTGCTTACTCCCCCAGAACGTGCCGAAATATTGATGATAAATCAATAATTTTTTTGTTATCATTTGTAAAGCTTAAAAGTTTTAATTGAGGTGGATATCTCAACCTTGGTAGCAATCACTAACTTGGGAATTTGTGGTTCAGCATTATTATTACTCATTTGAGTAATAGCTTAAGAGCATCTTGAGTTCATAATGACTAAAATAACTAATCAGTAGTTAACATAAGTAAATAGTTTTTTCTCAGTGGAATCTAGCTAAATTAGAGATTTTAAATAAAAACTTAATTTTTTAGGGCTAATGCATAATTATTTCTCTTATGTAAAGTATTTTATCCCTAAGGCATTTTCTCTGTAATAGTAAAGTATAATCTCAAAATACAAGTATAATAAATATTTAAATACCTAAAATTTTGAAGCTCTGATAAATTCCAGCGGTAGCGCATCAGATTTAATTCATTTCTCAGTCTCCTTTATTCTTTTCTCATAGATTTTTAATTTTCGCTTGTTATTTTAATAATGTATTCATAACCTCAATCAGTACATAGTTACTTTAATAGTTAGCGACTTAAAATTCTAATTATATGAACTCAACAATGAGTGTAGTAGTTAAAACCTTGGTCTCAAATTCTCTGAAAACCAAATTCAGAATTATTTGCATTAAAGAAGAAAAAACCATCAGCAAAATGGTGGAGGAATTACTTGAAGATCTAATTCAATCAGAAGCTGAAATCCCCCAAGACTTAGACCAATCCCTAGATACTCCAGTGGTTCTCAAGGGTTATATCCCCGAAGAACTAAAAAGAAAGTTCAAGGTCTTTTGTACAGTAAGAAAAATTCCCATGAATTTGGCTCTTCACTATCTAATCCTCAAGCGGGTTGATATGGATAATCAAGAGTTGGGATAAATCATCAGCTAGGATAAATCACTAATTTGTCTTAGTTGTAGTTAGCCCAGTAATAAGTTTTACTGGCATTTATCTTTTAACTAAAAAAGAGCTGAGTTATGCTAAAAGAGTCCTCTTTCTGGAATTGGAGTCATTAAATTAACAATTAATCAATTAGATATTATCGTTGGTTTTTATTTGGCTTAGATAAGAAACTGCTT
>JBCDEP010000216.1:0-8625 GCA_039179675.1 Cyanobacteria bacterium P01_G01_bin.67 | reverse complement strand
GAAGTATTTATATTTGATTAAAAAAATAAAAAATAGTTACATTAAGCCCAATAAAAAGTTAGAATGTTATGATGCTATCTTGCCAACAACACAGAAGCGTTTCACAATCAGGTACTTAGTTAAGGTATTTTGAAGCCTTACAACTAGCAGTTTTATCTGGATTGAACTGCGATCGCAATGTAGGTGTAGGCTTCACGATAAGTAGGTGAGTGTACATCAAGCAGGAGGCTCATCCCATCAAAAAAATAAGGAAATAAAACAAGGACATCTAACCCATATGGTCAATCAGCAAGCAAACAGCACTAAAGACATTGGTTTCACTCATGAAGATTTCGCTGCTTTACTAGATAAGTATGATTATCACTTCAGTCCTGGAGATATAGTAGCTGGAACTGTTTTCAGTATGGAACCAAGAGGGGCTTTGATTGACATTGGTGCTAAAACAGCTGCTTACATTCCCATTCAGGAGATGTCAATTAATCGAGTTGATAATCCCAGCGATGTTCTTCAAGCTGATGAAACCAGAGAGTTCTTTATCTTAACTGATGAAAATGAGGATGGGCAATTGACTCTTTCCATCAGGCGTATTGAATATATGCGTGCTTGGGAGAGAGTCAGACAGCTTCAACAAGAAGATGCTACTGTTCGCTCAAATGTATTTGCCACTAATCGAGGTGGAGCATTAGTTAGAATTGAAGGTTTACGTGGTTTTATTCCTGGCTCACATATCAGTGCGAGAGAGGCGAAGGAAGACTTGGTTGGCGAAGATCTACCCTTGAAGTTTTTAGAGGTTGATGAAGAACGTAATAGATTGGTTCTAAGTCATCGTCGTGCCTTAGTTGAGCGCAAGATGAATGGTTTGGAAGTAGGTCAAGTAGTAAAAGGGTCTGTCCGTGGTATCAAGCCCTACGGTGCGTTTATCGATATTGGTGGGGTCAGCGGATTGCTTCACATCTCCGAGATTTCCCATGACCATATTGATACTCCCCACAGCGTATTTGGAGTCAATGATGAGCTGAAAGTGATGATTATCGATTTGGATGCTGAAAGGGGTCGCATCTCTCTCTCCACCAAACAGCTAGAGCCTGAGCCAGGAGATATGCTTAAAAATCGAGAAATCGTATTCGAGAAGGCTGAGGAAATGGCTGAAAAATATCGTCAAAAGCTATTAGCTGAAGCTGAAGGTATCACCTTAGAGGAAGCAGCCGCAGTTGAAGAAGTGACGGCAGTTGAGGAAGAGGTAGAGGTGACCGAAGTAGAAGCAGCTGCATCAGATGCTTCAGAAGAAGCCGTGGTAGAAACTGAACCCGAAGCGGAAGATCCTTCGAGCGAAATGGTAGGTGCGGCGACAGAAGAATAGGCTAAATTAAAATTTATTGATCTATTTTTTGAGAGGGGAAATTTGCCCCTCTTTTTTATTAACTATGATTGGAGGAGAGGAACTGTTGTGTCAGTTACGATCGCTTGTCAAGATTTAAAGTTTAATAATATTGCTGCTATTATTTTTGATAAAGATGGCACTTTAGAAAATTCTGCCTCATATTGGCTGCTAGTAGCTGCCGAACGAGCCCGTTTAATCGATGCTCAAATTCCAGGAGTGGGAGAGCCGCTGAAGATGGCGTTTGGTATTTTGGATCGTAATCTAGATCCCCACGGTCTGATGGCGGTTGGGAGCCGTTATGAAAACGAGATTGCCGCCGCAGCATATATTGCGGAAACGGGTAAGAGTTGGTGTGAATCCAAAGAAATTGCACACTCGGCGTTTACAGAGGTAGCTGAGTCAAAATATTTAAGCAAAAATCCCAAATCGGCTCCTTTATATGATGATGTCAGGGAGACTTTACAATCATTGAAAAATAGAGGGTTAAAAATTGGGATTCTCTCTGCCGACTCAACTCAAGAAGTAACAGCTTTTGTTACCAATCATCAATTGCAGGATTATCTGCAACTTTGTATGGGGATAGACAATGAAATGACGAAACCAGACCCCAGGCTTTTTTTGCAGGCTTGTGAAAAATTACAAGTTTTACCAGAACAAACCTTGATGATAGGAGATACAGCCGCAGATATGGTTATGGCTCAAACTGCTGGTGCGGCAGGAAGAATTGGGATCTGTCGTAGCCAAAATTGGCAACTAGATTCAGCAAATCGGCAAATAAATAGCTTGCTAGAAATTCAAGCTTTGTAATTCATAAGGGAACCTGTATTATGTTCCATAATAGTTTTAATGGTTAAGTCTTGCTCCCACGTCATAATTTCAAAGTTTAGTAAAGGATTACAAGAAATTGTCTAATAGTTATTTATTTACCTCAGAATCAGTCACCGAAGGTCACCCAGATAAAATCTGCGATCAAATCTCTGACACTATTTTAGATGCCATATTGTTTCAAGATCCTGCCAGCCGCGTTGCAGCCGAAGTTGTTGTGAATACAGGCTTGGTTTTGGTCACAGGCGAAATCACAACCAAAGCTCAAGTAAATTATGTAGATTTGGTTAGAAAAAAAATTACTGAAATTGGCTACACTCATGCCGAAAATGGTTTCTCTGCTGACAGCTGTTCTGTCTTAATTGCTTTAGATGAACAATCTCCAGATATTTCCCAAGGTGTAACTTCTGCTCAAGAACAGAGAGAAAACTTGAGCGATAGTGAGCTAGACAAAATTGGCGCTGGAGATCAAGGGTTGATGTTTGGTTATGCTTGTAATGAAACCCCAGAATTAATGCCGATGCCCATTAGCCTCGCGCATCGCATTTCCCGCCGTTTGGCTGAAGTCAGGAAAGAGGGTGAATTACCTTACCTACGTCCAGATGGGAAAACTCAAGTTTCGGTTCAGTATGAAGATGGTCAACCAGTAGGCATTGACACGATACTTGTTTCTACTCAACATACTGAAACAATTGGTGATTTATCTAATAACACAGATGTCCAGAAAAAAATCAAAGACGATCTTTGGTCTGCGGTAGTTCAACCTGTGTTTGCTGATATCAATTTAAAGCCAGACGATAATACTCGTTTTTTAGTCAATCCTACTGGCAAATTTGTCGTGGGGGGACCTCAAGGTGATTCGGGATTAACAGGTAGAAAAATTATTGTCGATACCTATGGCGGTTATTCGCGTCATGGTGGGGGCGCTTTTTCTGGAAAAGATCCCACAAAAGTTGATCGCAGTGCTTCTTATGCTTGTCGTTATGTTGCTAACAATATCGTAGCAGCAGGTTTGGCTGATAAATGCGAAGTACAGGTCAGTTATGCGATTGGCGTGGCTCGCCCTGTGAGCGTGTTTTTAGAGACCTTTGGCACAGCAAAGGTTTCTGAGTCAGTCTTGTTAGATTTAGTGAAGCAGCATTTTGAGTTGCGTCCAGCAGGTATCATTCAGACTCTTAATTTACGTAATTTGCCGAAAGAAAGAGGTGGTCGTTTTTACCAGGATGTTGCGGCATACGGTCATTTTGGTCGTACCGATCTTGATTTATCCTGGGAGAGAACAGACAAAGCGGAACTATTAAAAGAGCTACTAATGTCTAAAAGTGCCGCTTAACAACTAATTATTTGAGTCTAATCAACAACTTAATCTTTTCAGAGGAGTTATAGCTTACTATGCTCCTCTTTTGTTGTTGCTACTATGGTTACTAATTTTGTCCGTGGCTGAGACGATATCGAAGATGTTCAAGGCTCGCCTGTGGTATTTCCTAAAATATAGGCTAAAGTAAACTCAATTATTAAGCATAATTAAATCTTGAAGATCTGTGTTTGACAAACTTTTTAAATATCGTAAAGAGCGTCGTATTGCGGTAGCTTTAGCTCTACTTGGCACAATTTTACCTATTTCAGGCGTACATAAACTATATTTGGGTCAACCTATATGGGGCATGGTTTATCTAATGTTATGGTCAACCCCAGTTTCGAGAATTGCCGCTGCAATAGATGTTGTTTGGTATTTAGTTCAAGATCTCGAGCAGTTTGAGCGTCAGTTCAATGGAAATAGCCGACATAGTTTGAATCTTAATATGTCACCTCAAGTAAAGACGATCGCCGAAGCTATGCGTGAACTAGATCGCTTACGAGCAGAAGGTTTGGTTACTGAACATGAATTTGAACAAAAACGGCGTCAGCTCTTAGAATATATAGCGTGAGAGAGCTATTAACTAATAATTTTAAATTAGTAATTAAGTAAGATGTTCAAGCTGTCTCAGATTGGTCTTAGACGTAAAATAGCCAACGATCCTTTCTACCGTTTTCAGTCTTTGGCAGAAATTGCGATCGCTGTAGAACTGGGGATTAAAATTGACGCTAATCAAGCAACAGTAGATGATTGGCTAAGATTACCTGGTTTTTCCATACATCAGGCGCGATCGCTGGTAGAATTAGTCGAAATGGGCATACAGCTTTTGTGTCTTGAAGATATTGCCGCAGCGCTGGGTGTGCCCCCACAAAAACTTCAGCCTTATGCAGCTATTTTAGTTTTTGCTTATTATGATCGTCTTAGTCCCTTAAGCCCCGAAAAAACTAATATTAACCTGGCTTCAGTTGAAGAACTTACAGCCATACCTCAAGTGAGTCCAAATTTAGCCCATGAATTGGTCATCAATCGTCAACAACAGGGTAAGTATCGTAATCTGCTCGATCTAAAATGCCGTTTAAATTTAGATAGTAATCTCAGCTCGCAATTAATGCACTATCTCAGATTTTAAAACACTGCCAATTTTACTTTTCTAACTTTAATTTTAAATTAAATAATATTTGCTAAACAAGCAGAAACAAACATTTGAATAATAATCTAAATTCTTTGGTGAGTAAAAATCAATTAAGATAATTCAGCTTTGAAAAACTCTATGGAAATTAACTTAAAAATTTGGCGACAAAGCAATCCTGAAAGTACAGGAAAATTGGCTGAGTATACCGTACCAAACGCACACCCTAGTATGTCCTTCATTGAATTACTTGATGTGTTGAACGAGCAGCTAATCCAGAATAATCAAGAACCTATTGCTTTTGACAGTGACTGTGGTGAAGGCATTTGTGGCTCCTGTGGCATGATGATCAATGGAGTTGCTCATGGAGAACAAAAACAAACTGCTGTCTGCCAACTACACCTCAGAAGCTTCCAAGATGGAGATACGATTACCGTTGAACCTTGGCGCGCTCAAGCCTTTCCCATTATTAAAGATCTCGTAGTTGATCGCTCAGCATTTGATCGGATCGTCGTAGCAGGAGGTTACATCTCCGTCAATACTGGTGCAGCACCCGATGCCAACTCTTTACCAATAGCAAAAGAAAATAGCGATCGCGCCTTTGATTATGCCGCCTGTATCGGTTGTGGTGCTTGTGTGGCTGCTTGTCCTAATGCTTCTGCGTCTTTATTTACCGCAGCTAAAGTAGCTCATTTAGCGTTGCTTCCCCAAGGAGATCCTGAACGCCAGCAGCGTGTATTAGATATGACTGCACAAATGGCAACCGAAGGCTTTGGGGACTGTTCTAATCATGGCGAATGTACGGCAGTATGTCCTAAAGGTGTTCCCTTGGATGCAATTTCCTCTATGCGCCGTGAGTATATTAAGGCGATGTTTTAGCTAAGCTAATACGCTTTTATAGTTATTCCTAATAAAATCCAGAAGTATATGTAAAAAGATGAAAATCGGCTTGGAATTTACTAACAACTAACAACTAACAACTAACAACTAACAACTAACTAGTCAATCATACAGAAATTAATTGGAATGACTATATTTATTTTATTTAATGAAATTATTTATTGATCGCCTAATTGAACAAATCCAGCTCAAAAAAACACCATGCATCGTCGGCTTAGATCCTGCTTTAACCAGAATGCCCCAGAGCTGGCTTGAGAAACAAGGAATTAATCAACAAAGTAATTTGGCTGACTGTAGTTCGGCGATTTATCAATATAATCTGATGGTATTAGATGCGATCGCCGATCTGGTTCCTGCGGTAAAACCCCAAAGTGCTTACTATGAGTTATTCGGTTCAGCGGGAATTGTGGCATTAGAAAAGACGGTTCTAGCAGCACGAGATCGTGGTTTATTGGTAGTCTTAGACGTCAAACGAGGTGATATTGCATCTACAGCTACAGCATACGCTCAAAGCTATTTGCCAAGGGAACCACAACATCCTCTAGAAGCTGATGCCATCACCATTGTTCCCTACCTCGGTCAAGACTGTCTGGAACCTTTTTTTGAATCGGCTATTAAATGGGGTAAAGGTATATTTGTCTGTGTCAAAACATCTAACCCTGGTGCGGCGATCGTTCAAGAACAGCAAATCAATAACAGATATCTCTATGAAATTATTGCCGATTTAATTAAACCAGCCTCTAATCAAAGTATCGGTGAATTTGGCTATAGCGGTATTGGTGCAGTTGTTGGCGCAACCTACCCCACAGCAGCACAAAATCTACGAAAACAGCTTCCCCATAGTCTATTTCTGGTTCCAGGTGTCGGCGCACAAGGAGGTGGCAACAAAGGTATCAAAGCCTGTTTTAATTCTGATGGCTTGGGTGCTGTAATTAGTAGTTCTAGGGCAATTATGTATCCCCATCTGTATGGTAGTCCAGATTCAAATAAAAAGACTATTCGACAAGCAGCTTTAGACTTGATAACCCAAGTGAATGAAATATTGAAATGATGTAAGTGCTTGAAAACAAGATATTGTTGGTAATCTCTGCCTTGCTGTTCTCAACCAGGAAAAGCCCATAAACTATAAAATCTAGCTAAGACCTATCTATAGTTAGATAATGATTGTGACCAAGGCTCTGATATGTTTATATATAGCCTTTGATCTAGAGACTATGATATCGTGAGCGATAAATCTACGGGGAGAATGTTACTCTCACACAACTATAATTTAAGCAACAACCAACTTCCTGCTTTAACTAGGGAAGAGTTTGCTCAAATTTTTATTGAAGGACTCCAAGAAAAGCCAAGCATAAAATGCAGCTCGATTGATAATCCTCACTGGGTAGTAGAAATTCTCTTCCCAAAAGCAGATTTTGATGCTCAAACAATTGGTCAGATGTGTGGTGCGATCTTAACCAGCAACCGCCAAAGTCAGATAGCAGATTCTTCCCTAAGCACTGATACCTTAATCCTGGGTGGGAAAAAAACTACTCCTGTAACTAGTGCTTCTCCGACATCTCTACAAACTGGAGAATGGGGAGTAGATGTAGTAGAAACCCCTCAAGCAACTGCATTTCTTGCTGCTATTAATTGGGACGCCATGACCGCTAATAAACCCAGTGATGGCATCTTTAAAATTGAATTTATAAAATCATAATTTGCTTAACTCTCATGAACACTGACATCTTTGAGCAATTTTTTCGAGACTGTGTGGGAAATTGGCAATCTGATCGCACTTACCATTATTTAACTCATCAAGAGATTGAGCGATCGCAAACCACCTTTGAGGTGGCACCACTCACTAGTGACCAAAAAGCTCAGGTCTTAGCAGATAATGCGTATGGAAAGCTGGATAATTTGGCAAGCTTGCCAGGGTTTAGCCTCGGTTTCTATACTATTTCCGAATCGGGAGAAGAGAAAAGACAAAATCTTAATTTGATGTTTGTTCCCAAATCAGAAAACGGTACCGTGTTAGAAGGAGATTATTTGCGCGATCGCGCATATGAAGAAGAGCGTCCGATTATTTCTCATTTTAGTTTTGCTGCCGACACAAAGGAACTATTGATGACTACCAACTATACCCGCGTCGTCTCAGTTGATTCGATTACCTTAACTAATCCAACCCTGCGAATTCGTAAGATCCTAAACTATGAAAAACCTCTCCCAGGACACCCCCTAGAAAACGTTTTGTTAGTTGGCTTTGGGGTTGAAAAAAAGGTTCTGGCTCAAACTTACTGATGTTCTGCTGCCTCAGTTTACATTGCTTTACAAAATTCTCATTAAGTTTTACAAAACTTGATAGGAAGGGTACATTCCGCATTGTATAAATGAACTGTAAATGACTATGTAGTTCTTAACTAGATTAAGATTCTAGTCGTTTAATCTGGGTGTTAAGCAAGATCAATTAATACTTTAGTCTCATTTACAAGACTTAATTTGGATCTCACACCTTTTTAAAATTGTGCTTCATTAAAAAAGTGCATCAATATGATGGTGATAGTAACTCTCTCAAAGAGCAAACTAACCCAAAATATTTGTAATTAAATAAAATTGGTGGAATACGGTTTATGTAACTGTTGAGCAGCAAAATTCCAAACCTAGGTCGTTTGGTATTTTTCTACTTTGCTTTTACCCTCGATCAAATTTGCCAAGATGAAAGTTAGTTTCCAATTTTCAGGAAGCAAAGGCAAGTAACAGCAATTTATCGATAGTTTTATCACTATTCAAGCTTTACTTGTCGAGTTGGTGTAGGTATACATTACTCATCATAAAACCCTTGTATAACTGCAATTTAGTCACGTTCAAGCTATTAAATTTATCTTGTCCAATGATGATGCAGATGTTACAGGTTGTAAAAATTAATTCCTAAATTAGGGAGATTTATTAAATGACATTTGGACCAGCATCCGAATTAGGTGTCGGCTTATTTGAAGATACCGCTCCTTTTGAATACGTACCTGGTCGTTCAGAAGAAGAAGTAGCCAGCATTAT
>JBCDEP010000107.1:0-22627 GCA_039179675.1 Cyanobacteria bacterium P01_G01_bin.67 | reverse complement strand
GTGCTACTCTTTTTAAGAGATGATCTCTGACACTTAACTCTATCGTCTCAAAGGTTTTCAATTCCTCATTGGAAGTATTGCTGTAAAGTATTTCTGCTATCTCTTTTAACTTTTGCTCTATGAGTACTTGTTCTTCTGGTGTCATATTCATTCGCCAAGAGCTTATTTGTCTTTATCTTACTCTAAGCATTTTTACTTATTACATAAGTGAGATGCTCCCCTATGAAACTAACTAAACAAATTGAGGATTTAACAATAATCTATGAAGCTGCTAATTTAGCAGGTAGAGAGGTTGTGTTTTATCAAGCCTAAAATTTTAAGTATCTTTTAATAATTTTTAGTTTAAATATAATTAACTTTATGAAAAACTTTTTTTGATGTTGAGAGTCTGGCTATCTACTATTCTGCTAATGACATCACTTGTTTTAACAAGCAGTGCTGATGCTCAAACAAGTGATTTTAAATCAGTTACCTTTGGTGAGAGTGACACTAAATATTCTTTTCGTGACCAAGATGACCGCTTGATTATTGATGCTGTCGGGCAAGATTCAGCATCTGGTTTATTTATTCCTAACCCTGATATGTGCTTATACCAAGACCAGTTATCTTGGGCTTGGCGAGTTGAGCAAATTCAGCCGACGGCAGATATCACAATGGAAGACAAAGAAGATTTTGCAGCAGCTTTAATTGTTCTATTTGGTAAACCAGGATTATTTTCTAAACCCAAGGGCTTAATCTATGGCTTTACTAATACTGATTTGCCACCAGGTTCAATTGTTAACAGTCCCCGTGCTCCCGATAACTTTCGGACTATTGTTTTAGGAAATCAAGATAGTCCTTTGATGAGCTGGTTGGAACACGAGAGAAATATTATTGAAGACTATGAGTTAGCTTACGGAGAAGCCCCCGATAAACCACTCCACACTATTGGCGTTTTTACCGATAACGACCAAACCACTGAATCTGTAGAAGCTGCTTACGATCTCCAATCCTGTAGTTTATCTGCTGAAAAGTAATTTATTAAAACTCAAACAACTAAAAAATCCAAAACCTTTACTAATTAAGCTGATGAAGAATTGCGATCGCTGTCTCTTTGTCATCTGTTTATTAAATGAATGCCAGTACATCCTGCGATCAAAGCAATACAAAAGAAAATCAAACAAAATAGCTTTGAACTTTCTAAACACGCCTTTGACCAATCAAGTTACTTTTGATCAATCAGAAAAATTTATTTCTGGCGATTTAGCAATTGCAATTAATATTTCTCCTCATCCTTCATCCTGCCAATTAACCCAATCTTGAGGCTTGAGAAAAGTTTCGTATAATTCTGCTTCTGGGGTATTCGGTTCAGGCTGATAGTTATATTGCCAACGAACTAGGGGTGGTAAAGACATTAAAATCGATTCAGTACGCCCATTGGTTTGTAAACCAAAAATAGTTCCTCTATCGTATACCAGATTAAATTCTACATAGCGTCCACGACGATAGAGTTGAAAGTTACGTTCTCTTTCTCCATAGGAGATATCTTTACGTCTTTCAATGATCGGCACATAGGCTGATAAAAAACTTTTGCCACAATCTTGAACAAAGTTGAAAATATCCTCCCAACTACGATGCTCAACTTCACCTAAATTCTGACTATATTTTGCTGCCTCTTTATCAGGATGGGGTCCTTTGTATAATTCCCCCGTACCATCTTGGTAATCAAAAAACAGCCCGCCAACCCCTCTAGTTTCCTGACGATGTTTCAGATAGAAGTATTCATCACACCAATACTTAAATACTGGATGATAGTCGGGATGATGGCGATCACAACTAGCTTTATAGGTGCGATGAAAATGAGCCGCATCTTCTGCAAAGGGATAGTATGGAGTTAAATCTGCCCCACCACCAAACCACCACACGGGTCCAGCTTCAAAGTAGCGGTAGTTAAGATGGACTGTGGGAATATAGGGACTACGAGGATGCAACACCATCGATGTTCCTGTCGCATAAAAACCATGTCCTTCCGCTTCAGGACGCTGTTTGAGGATTGATGGTGGTAAATGGCTACCCCATACTTCTGAAAAGTTAACTCCTCCCTGTTCTAAAATAATGCCATCGGACATGACCCGCGATCGCCCGCCGCCGCCTTCTTCTCTCTCCCAACTGTCTTCTTTAAATTTACCTTTGCCATCAACCTCTTCTAAGCCAGCACAAATTTCATCTTGGATCTGTTTCATAAACTGACTAACTTTTTCTTTGGAGTCAGCAGGAGGTGTCGATGGTTGAGATTTATTAGTTGGATTAGTATTTACGGCGGTCATATATAAAGATTAAAAAATTAGGGCATAAAACTACTCCCCTCAGACTATCTTGATTCGGCACAATCACACCAGCACTGCTCAGCAGTAACAATAATTTCTTTACGAATTCGCAAAATTTCTTAATAAATATACTTAATGTCAAAAGACTAGCGACTAACGATTAACAACAAATAATGATTTACTTTTTCTCAATTGAATAGCCGCAGCGATGTTCACCATTATTAATCCATTGTGTTCTTTGTATATTACAATCTGGCAGTACTTCAGCAAACATTTCCAACTCATGCCCGCAAATACTGGGATAAGATTCCGCTACCTCAGAAATAGCACAGTTATGTTCCACTAGGATAAACTGCTGTTCTGGAGAAGATGGGGACTGATGTAACTCCGCCATGTAGCCTTCTTGTTGTCGCAACTGGACTAACTTGGCAATGCGTTGCCTAAGATCTCCTGACCCCAAGCAAGCACGATACTCAGCGGCCTTACGCTGCCACTGTTTTTCTAAAACTTTGCTGACCTGTTCTTTTCCTGCGGTTTCTGCTAGGGTATCCAAAAACGAGACAGCAAATTCACTATACTTTTGAGGACTAAGGCGATCGCGCCCCTGGCTACTCAACTGATATAGATGCTGCGGTCTCCCCATTCCTTGCTGTACTGACTGATACTCGATCAAGCCATCTGCTTCTAACTCATTTAAATGACGGCGAATCGCTTGGGTACTTAAGTTAAGATCTTGCGCCAGCTGACGTGCTGCCGCTTGTCCATGCCTCAGCAATGATTGCAAAATATTTTTTTTAGTAGACGTTAAACCAGTGGTTGTCATCGTCTTAGGGGCTAATTTTGGGGATAATGATAAGTATAGGCTACAAACTTTGTGACTTAAACAACGTCTTTATTGTTAATGTAACCTATAATAGACTTTAACAACAAATTTATTGTTAAAGTCTGACGAATTATGTTCGTCAATATTGAGACCTGCTCGCGCAAGTCTCGTTCAAATTCATCTTAGATTGATATTGCCGTAGCTGTGGCTAAATTCTCTGGTTACTGCTCTAAAGAATTTAAGACACCTCAGAAAACCTAGTCTATTTATTTCTTAATCATGAGTGCTAACGTTAAAACTCTAGTTAATCAGCCCTACAAATATGGTTTTGTTACCGACATTGAAACCGAGCAAATTCCTCGTGGCTTGAGTGAAGATGTTATTCGCCTGATTTCGATGAAGAAGAATGAGCCAGAATTTATGCTAGAGTTTCGTCTCAAAGCCTATCGTCAGTGGCTTAAAATGAGCGAACCAGAATGGCCTCACGTGGATTATCCCCCTATTGATTATCAAGATATTGTTTACTACTCTGCCCCTAAGAAAAAACAGGATAAAAAAGGCAGTTTAGATGAAGTAGATCCCGCATTACTGGAAACTTTTGACAAGTTGGGGATTCCGCTTTCAGAACAGAAAAGGTTGAGCAACGTTGCAGTAGACGCTATTTTTGATAGCGTTTCCATCGGCACTACGTTCAAAGAGAAACTAGCCGAAGATGGCGTAATTTTTTGCTCGATTTCTGAAGCATTACAAGAATATCCTGAGCTGATACAGAAATATTTAGGTAGCGTAGTTCCAGTGGCAGATAACTATTTTGCAGCTCTAAACTCGGCGGTATTTAGTGATGGTTCTTTTGTCTTTATTCCTAAAGGGGTAACTTGCCCGATGGAACTGTCAACCTATTTTCGGATCAACGATGGTGATACGGGACAATTTGAACGTACCTTAATTGTGGCAGAAGAAGAAGCATCCGTTAGCTACCTTGAAGGTTGTACTGCCCCTATGTTTGATACTAACCAGCTTCATGCTGCGGTAGTTGAGTTAGTCGCATTAGATAACGCAGATATCAAATATTCCACCGTCCAAAACTGGTTTGCAGGAGATGAAAATGGCAAAGGCGGAATCTATAACTTTGTAACTAAGCGAGGTTTATGTAAGGGAGTTAATTCTAAAATTTCCTGGACACAGGTAGAAACTGGTTCGGCAATTACCTGGAAATATCCTAGCTGTGTTCTAGTAGGAGATAATTCTGTTGGGGAATTTTATTCCATTGCTTTAACCAATAACAAGCAGCAAGCTGATACAGGAACTAAAATGATCCATGTGGGAAAAAATACTCGCAGCACGATCATTTCTAAAGGTATTTCCGCAGGGGATTCTAAAGGTAGCTATCGTGGTTTAGTTAAAATTGGTAATAAGGCTAAGGGTGCCCGCAACTATTCCCAATGTGACTCCATGCTGATTGGGGACAATGCCGAAGCCAATACTTTTCCCTATATTCAGGTTGATAACAATACTGCCAAGCTAGAACACGAAGCTTCTACTGCCAAAATTGGTGAAGAACAGCTCTTCTATTTTGCCCAAAGAGGTATCTCCGAAGAAGATGCCGTATCAATGTTGGTCAGTGGTTTTTGTAAAGATGTGTTGAACGAACTGCCAATGGAGTTTGCCGCGGAAGCAGATAAATTATTAAGTCTCAAACTAGAAGGAACAGTTGGGTAATTTTTGATCAGCATTAAGCTACAAAGTCTAAGGCTTAGGCTTCTTGATTGATATTTTGGGAATAGCAGTTAGAGATGTGTTGTAATGATGCATCTCTTTTGTTTTTAATTTTTAGGGTTTAATCATTGATATGTCTTGAATGCAATGGCAAGAATATTATTAAACTTATTTTTATTTTGCCCAGCGTATATCTCCTGGTAATGGTGCGAAATTAAGGCGATGGAAAAACGATCCTAGAATAGAGTTATTCTTGCTAAGTGTTCAACATGTTACTAGAATTAAAACGGTTTTACATACCGCCAGGGCAAAAAGTTTTGCTTCAGGATGTTGATTGGTCAGAATTTGAAGCCATCTTAGAAGAATTAGGTGAGCAGCGTACAGCAAGAATTGCCTATGAGAAAGAGACTTTAGAAATTATGACTCCTTTACCAGAGCATGAAGCTGATAAGGTGTTGATTGGTGACTTAATTAAGGCTCTTTTAGAAGAATTGGATATCGACTTTTATTCTCTTGGTTCAACTACCTTTAAAAGCTCGACAATGCAGCGAGGAATAGAACCTGATGATTGTTTTTACATTAAATATGAAGCAGTTATTAGAGGGAAAAACAGATTGGATTTAGCCTCAGATCCCCCACCTGATTTAGCTTTAGAAATCGATGTTACTTCCCGTACTCATATTTCTATCTATGAAGCATTGCAAGTTCCTGAACTATGGAGATTTGAAGAAGGACAGTTGCAGATTAACATTCTCCAACAAGGCAGATATATTGAAGCTGAACACAGCCCAAATTTTCCGCAATTACCATTAAAAAAGGTGATACCTGAATATCTAGTAAAAATAAAACGGGATGGTAGAAACAAAACCATGAAGTCTTTTAGAGCTTTGGTAAGACAATATAAGTAAATGCTTATTGTATGTCAGGTTGTTGCCGATGGGATTTGTTGAGTTTAGGGAGCATTTTAGTGGGACCAAGATCTTGTAGTTTGTAGCCATTAGGATAGCTTCTCAAATTACTGTCAGTGTAAAAATCAGGACTGCTTCTGGGCAAGAATGCTCTAGCGAACAAGCCCCGCAGTTTGAGAACATTGGCTATCAAGCCTCGCGTCATTTGAGAAGAATGAGCAAAACCAAAGGCGGTAATAGTTCGCTCATCGAACATCCCGTGAACTAGTGGTTTTAATGCAGGGCGACTAAGATGAGGAAACCAACTAAGGAACAAGTTAATCGTTGATTCTCCTACACGGCGATTAGTATCAGAGTAGACAAAGTATTGTTGTTCATAATTCTGGTTAAATTCAGCAAATTCTTCATAGGTACTAGGAATATTTTGAATATTCATCTTTTGACCAATAACCTGCCAAAAACGATATATCGCCTGTTTTTCTGTCTCGCAAAACAGTCTCCAGCCAAAGCGTTGATTCCAACGAATCGGTTCATATATAAAAGTTGACAGAACATAGAGAAAATCCTCATTAGCGATCGCATAATGTCCATGAATGACATTCATTCTGCGGATTGCTTCTTCTCCTCTTGGACTGTCGTAACCCCATTTAAGAATTTCTGCCACTAACAAGCCTGTGTCGTCATACCGTTTTTGGGTGTGATGATGAAACTCTCCTGTTCGATCTAGTAATCGTGAAATACTAGGAACACAATAGGTTTTTAACATCGCTAGTTCTAAAGAACGTGTAATATCCCAAGGAAATTCATAACCAGCTAACAAATGGCAAATTTGACTGTGATCGGGAACGGGATCTAGTTGTTCGATTTGCCGCAGACGACGATAACGGTGATTAAACCAAAGCATAGGAGTATGTAGCTAGTTCCAGAGTTATATCTATATCTTACAGAGCTAAACAGGCTCCTGGCGTAAAAATAGAGCGATCGCTCCTAAAATAATTACACCTCCCAGCAACACATTAAAAGAGGGTATTTCTTGAAAAATAATCGCCCCGAAGACACTCGCTACCACAGGTTCAAATAATAAACTAAGACTTACAAGAGTCGGCGATATCCAGCGTACCGACCAATTCAAGCTCGTATGTCCCACAACCTGAGACATGATTGCCATTGACAATACATATATATATACTGACTGTGGATAACCCAAATAGCTAGTGTGATAGATCAATGGCATGGGCAACAAACATACTGCTGCCGTAGAATAAGCGATAGCAATATAACTACGAGTGTTTAATCCTCGTTGCTGTGCCTGAGAACCAAAGATAATATACAAACTAGACATGATGGCACCAAGCAACGCCAAACTATTGCCTAGCATCGAGTTCTCATAACTAACACTATCATTGCCATTAGACAGAGCAATTATGATTCCGCCTACTAATGCTAGTAAAATTGCGACAACACCCTGACGAGTAAGTCTTTCTCGATACCACCACCAAGAAAATAATCCTACCCAAATCGGATTTGTCGTGACTAAAACCGTAGAAGCAGCGATTGAAGTGTAAGCCAAAGAAGTAATCCAAGTCGCAAAATGAGCCGCCAGACAGATACCTGCGGCGATCGCATAGTAAAGCCCCAAAGAATGAGCTTCTGCTTGAATCTGGGGGAATTTTAAATCTTTCCAGGTGGGTAGTAAAACCAGTGCTGCGACAATCAATCGGGAAGCTGCTAAAAACAGACTAAATCCAACTCTATTTTCAGGGGTAGCGGCATCAATTGCCAAGCGAATCCAAATTGCTGCCAGGGAAACGCCTAAGATACCAATTACCAAGACTACTGCAAGCTGCCATCGAGAAGGCTTAATCATCGATCAGAAAAAATTGATCATTTAATATATGAAACATATAAACAGCTATAAGAATATCGATTCAGGTCAAAGACGAAAACAAACTATTTAATTCTCTAGAGAAAATACTTGACCTGGATTTATTCTAAAAGTTATCTGAATTTTGATTGAGAACCAGAGCTTATATCTTTAATATGTCTATTAACCTGCCGCCATTAAATACTGATACTATTTGGGCAATCTTGAATGAATCAATAGATGATACAACCGTCAATCAGCTAGTCTGGCATCATCTTGGCTATCGTTATGATGAAGCAAATCAAACCTGGAATAATAGCGAGACAATAGACGACTGGGGTGAACAATATCCCGAACCACCAGACTTTATTGCGAATCGTCCTCCTACAGTAAAGTTAACCCGCTCTATTCCAAAAGAAAATAAACAATTACTTAAAGAAAAATTGGGTTTTAAAGGCTATAAGCTAGGAGAATTTGGTCCCAGACAAACCCGCCGCGCAACTGCGGCTAACTGGCTTTTGAACTATATGGAATCTCATTAAGTAGAGGTTGGAGCGATCGCACTTTCCGATTAATAATAATCAACACCATATAACCTTTCTTCGCAAACTTAAATCAAGTTCGCCCCCTAAATCCCCCAACACTGGGGGACTTTAAGTTAACTGCTTGTTCTCTAGATTGAGGATGCGATCATGCTTTCAGATTGATTAACAACCAACACTATTTAACTAGTTCCCCCCAAACTTGGGGAGCTAAAAGCAACACCCTTAATCTCTTCCAAAACTAGCGGCAAGTCATTGATTACCTGTTCGTTGCTGAATCTCAACACGGTATAACCATGTTCAGCTAACTTGCTAGTCCTAGCATGATCATAATCAATTTGAGATTCATGAATTTCTCCATCAACCTCTATGACTAACTTATATGAGGGACAATAGAAATCCAGAATAAAGTTCCCTACAGGATGCTGACAGCGAAAACGTAATCCTGCAAGCTTTTTTCCACGTAGCGCCTCCCATAAACACGCCTCTGCTGGCGTTAGATTTTTTCTTAGTTGTCGCGCTGCTTGCTCTATCTCTGGAGTCGTACCGCGAATTCTGGATTGATTGTTCATGTCTTTTCTGGATTTAATACTTTTCTTTAAATTTCCCAATTTAGTAAGATGTTTGTTGATCTGCCCCCTAAATCCCCCAATAATGGGGGACTTTCAATTTGACTGCCTACCGATAAATTGCAACTGAGTGGAATTAATGCGATCGCCTTTCCCCACTAATCAATAATCAACACTATTTACAGTTCCCCCCAAAGTTGGGGGGCTAGGGGGCAAACAATTGACAGATCATAATAAAGCTCTTTCTTCTGATCCAGAATTGTGGGACTTTTAATTTAACTTCTACCCGCTAAATTAAAAACTAGATGAAGGTAAAGGGGCAGCAATACACCACAAAAAATGAGTAAAGCAATTAAAACAGTCGATTCAATCCTCTTCAAATCCACATACAAAATGTGATCCAAATCGCTGTAATTATAAAATCAACCATTAGCAGAAATACTTAAAAAAAAGTTTTTCATGGTGATATGTTTTGCTGATCACTTGGGTAATTTCTAAATAGGAAAACAAAAGCCTAAACGAACAAAACACACAAACATTTATTTAATCGAAGGATATAGACATGAATAACGTATTTACTGCTAAATTATTACAAAATCTAAGTAACAAAAAAGGTAACAAAGGTTTTACATTAATTGAATTATTAGTTGTTGTAATCATCATCGGGGTTCTAGCTGCTGTTGCTTTACCTAACTTACTAGGTCAAGTAGCTAAGGGTAGACAAGCAGAAGCGAAAAATAACTTAGGTGCAATTAACCGCTCTCAGCAAGCAACTCGTTTAGAAGATTCTGTATTTGGTGTAATTGAACAAGGTAACTTTATTCCTTCTGTCCCTGATAACCCTGCTACTCCTGCTGTAGATGAGGGAAGACCTGGGGTACCTTTGTTACCAGTAGGTATTACTGGAGACAATTACACATATGCTGATATGTATTTTGCGACTACTAACGACGGAGACGCTGTTTCTGGTGGTCAACGTGCGACACCTATCGTCGCATTTGAAAATGATATTCGTGACTATACTTCCGCTGTTGGTCAGCAAGATGATGGTGTATACTTTGCTGTGATTTGTGAAAATATTGATGTAGATGGAAACGGAACTCTTGCTCCCGATCCAACACCAGGAACTGCAACTTCATTGCCTGTATGCGACCCGACTACTACTAAACAGTTGTAATTTTATTGAATCTATTAGCTTTTAGCTATTTTAAAGAGCATTTTAATTTATTTTAAATGCTCTTTTCTTTTTAATTTATCTTTAATAAATATGGACTAATGCTTGATAAAAAAATAATATTAAAACTCATCGCCAAACCGAATATTAAAATAGATAAAGGGTTTACACTTATTGAACTGTTAGTAGTAGTAATCATTATAGGTATATTATCAACTATTGCTATTCCCAACCTATTTAGACAGGTAGAAAAAGGGAGACAGGCGGAAGCAAAAAATAACTTGGGTTCGATTAATCGAATACAAAATGCAACTCGATTAGAAAATTCCGTATTCGGTGTAATTGAGCCTGGAAACTCTCTCCCCTCTTTCCCCGATAACCCTAGCACACCAGCAATTGACGAAGGAAGACCTGGAGTACCTCTGCTGTCTGTTGCTATCACAGGAGACAACTATTCATATTCTGATTTATTTTTTGCTACAACCAACATTGGAGATGCGGTATCTGGTGGTCAACGTGCAACGGCAATTGCTGCTCTTGAGAATGAACTGTTAGATTATGCTTCTGCTGTTGGGCAACAAAATAATGGCACATATTTTGCCATTATTTGTCAGTCTGGATCGATTGATGGGGCGGCCGTGACTCCTCCTCCTATTCAAGGAACTGCAACTTCAGTTCCTACGTGTTCTCCAGGTACTAGACAACTTTAAATCTGTATATTTAGACTTGATTCCCATATTTCCATGATTAAAAAGCTCTTCTCTCAATTACTCAAACAATCCAGCTCTTTTGCGCTAGCAGTATTGTGCTTATCTCTCATCGTTAATTCACAATCTACTCAAGAAAAAAAAATATCTGAAAATAATTTAACTGATGAAACTTATTTGAGGCAGCAAGAATCTGAAGGTTTAAAACTATCCTTTCTCAAAAAAATGTCTGCCTTTGGCTTTGACAACTTAATTGCAGATTGGACAATGTTACAGTTTTTGCAATATTTTGGTGATAGTGAAGCTAGAGATATAACTGGGTATTCGCTAAGTGCAGACTATCTCGAAGTAATTACCAAAAACGACCCACTTTTCAGTCGTGCATACATGGTCATTTCACCAGCTTCATCTATGTTTGCAGGTACCCCAGAACGTACTGTAGAACTAATGAATAGAGGACTGGCGAAGATGTCTCCTGATATTACTGATGCTTATTATGTTTGGCTATACAAAGGTGTAGACGAAATTCTGTTTTTAGGTGATCTTCAAGAAGCCAAAAAGTCTTATCAAATATCAGCAAATTGGGCTAGCAAAGCTGGAAATGAACAAATTGCCGAATCTGCTAGCGGTACTGTGGAGTTCTTAGCAACCAAACCTGATGTAAGACAAGCGCAGGTAGGTACGTGGTTTTTGGTTTGGAATAATACCAAGGACGAGCGTATTCGTCAGCTAGCAGAAACAAAAATAGAAAGTGTCGGTGGTGAATTGAAAATTGATCCAGATGGCATAGTTAAAGCTATTCCCCCAAAGATAGATAAATCGTAAATTGATTATCCAACCTGCTTCAACTATTAAAAAAGCAGCCTTGCTACCCATATACTTTCTGAACAAATTTGATGTCTTAATCTGGTAATATTTGTCCAAGGAATATTAGAGCGTACTATTTTAAACTTATATCGTACTCAATTACCATATAATATGTAGTAAAAACGTTACTACATCAAGCGTGATCGCAATTTTTAAATCAACACCAATAAAAATGCGATCGCCTCAATCTTCGGCAAAAATTTGTTGAGGAGTTAGTTTGACTTCTGTGAAAGTTGCAGAAGCTAATTCTTGATTCGTGGTGAAAGTTTGCTCTTCATATAAACCTTCATCTAAGGTCAAGATTGTCACCTGTTGTTTGATCGGATCGACAATCCAATATTCATTAATACCTAAAGCGGCATATTCAGATCTTTTATAACGATAGTCTCTTTTAATCGACTCTGGACTAACCACCTCTACAACTAGCAGCGGAGGATTATCGATAACTCCCGATTCGTCCAAAGAATCAATCACTTGAGATTTTTCGACCACATAGACATCAGCAATACGTGATTTACGCCACCCTGTCCTAATTCCTCCTTCTCTCATTGCTAGCCAAGGAAACGTGAAGCGGTTTATTTCCCGATCTAGTTCTCGTTCAATAAATTTGGCAATGAGGATATGGCGAAAAGTTGGCGGGTTCATTAATTCTAGTTTGCCGTCTACCAATTCATAGCGATTATCAGGATTGTGATCGTACTGTAGGTATTCTTCAAAGGTATAAGTATCTTTAACGGTTGCAGAAGTCATGGAAATTAACATCATGGATGGATGCTATAGTTCGGCTTAATTATATTGTAACGGCGATCGCTTTTCTAATTTTCCGCGACGGTAAAGCGATCGCCATTTTTGAAATCAATACCAATATGATATGCGATCGCTCTATTCTTCTGCATTTATAGCTAGCTATAATCAAGCCACTATTAAGTACAATTTAGCCAAAATAGTTTATTAAAAGGTAGCGAGATTATGGAAGGGGTTCAGTTTTTAGTTAATGAAGCAGGAGAAAAAACCTCTGTACTAATTGATTTAGCGGAGTGGGGGGATTTGTGGGAAGATTTTTATGACGTAATGGTTTCTCGTTCTCGTCAAGATGAACCTGAAATTAGTTGGGATGAGCTTAAAGCTGAGATGGGGGTAGATGAGAAAAAATAGAAATGCCTAAATATAGCCTGAGTCTAAAATCCT
Organism: Cyanobacteria bacterium P01_G01_bin.67; assembly: GCA_039179675.1. Taxonomy (GTDB): domain Bacteria; phylum Cyanobacteriota; class Cyanobacteriia; order Cyanobacteriales; family Xenococcaceae; genus Waterburya. The sequence goes on along the minus strand of JBCDEP010000107.1, from coordinate 9,963 downwards.
CAGCAGCAAAGGAACTAAAAAAGTTACCTTTGAAGGTACAGCATCGTATTGTTGACATGATTACAAAACTTATTGACGATCCTCGCTATTCGGGAGTCGTTAAGCTCAAGGGAAATGATAATTTGTATCGTTGCCGAGTTGGGGAATACAGAATAGTCTATGAAATCAATGACTCCGAGCAGAAAATTGTAATCACTAGAATTAGGCACAGAAGAGATGTTTATCGTTAAAATGCCCGAAATCTTTAAAACTTATCTTATGCCTTTATTAGCAGATCAAGAACCGTGAAATCCATACCATACTTTGAATATGATCGCAACTTTTCAATCAACACAAATATAAAATGCGATCGCCTTAAATTTCAGTAGAGAAAATTTGTTGAGGAGTTAGTTTGACTTTTGTGAAAGTTGCAGAAACTAATTCTTGATCGGTAATGAAAGTTTGCTCTTCATATAAACCTTCATCCAAGGTCAAGATTGTTACTTGTTGCTTGATAGGATCAACGATCCAATATTCATTAATCTCTAAAGCCGCATATTCTGATCGCTTATAACGATAATCGCGTTTAATCGACTCTGGACTAACTACCTCAACAACTAAAAGCGGTGGTTCGGCGATAACTCTTGATTCATCTAGAGAATCGATTATTTGAGCTTTGTCAACCACATATACATCAGCAATACGTGATTTACGCCACCCTGTTCTGATTCCTCCCTCTCGAATTGCTAGCCAGGGAAGTTGTAAGCGTTTGATTTCAGCTTTAAAAGTATCCCGTAGAAAGTCACAAATTAAGATATGACGAAAAGTTGGAGGGTTCATTAATTCTAGTTTGCCATCTACCAATTCATAGCGATGATCTGGTTCAGCGTCATATTTAAGATAATCCTCAAATGAGTATTGGGTTTCAGTAGCAGATGCAGAGAGAGTCATGGAAATCGCTCGCGTAAAAGCTAGTTTATCTGTATTGTAGTTTAATCAAGATTGTAGTTCAGGCGATCGCTTTCTGGGAAGAGAAAGATTAAAAGTCCCCATTCCCTCTTCAAAGGAGGGACGGCTAATATCTCTCCTTACAGGGGAGATTAAGAGGGGTGGAGAATTAGGGGGCGTAAAGGTTAAATAATCATACTCCTCAGACAATCTCTTAGGCGACAAGATACAAACTGTTAAATCTTAGTTTTAAACAAAACATGTTACCCCTATCAGAAGTAGAATCGGATTGGAGTTGAGTAAGATAGAATTCTCATTTATTAGCGATAATTGTAAAGCTACTACATCAACTTTTTGTTTGCTCACACCAGAATTATAAATAAGCAATATTGAAAATATGGAAATTACCAGCGATCTGCACGTTATTGAAACCAGACCTTTATTGAGTCCAGCATTTATTAAAAGTGAATTACCTCTAACCCAAGAAGTTGCTCATCTGGTAGCTCAAACTCGCGATCGCATTCGTAATATCTTAGAAGGGAAAGATAGGAGAGTCCTGGTAGTAGTGGGACCCTGTTCCATACATGATGTAGTAGCAGCCAAGGAATATGGTGAAAAATTAGTTAAATTGCGATCGCAGTTGCAAGATCGGCTAGAAATTGTGATGCGAGTTTACTTTGAAAAACCCCGTACTACAGTGGGGTGGAAAGGTTTAATTAACGATCCTCATTTGGATAATAGCTACGATATCAATACAGGATTAAGAACAGCACGGAAGCTATTATTAGATTTGGCAGAGATGGGCTTACCTGCGGCAACCGAGTTGCTCGACCCGATTACTCCGCAATATATTGCTGATTTGATTTGTTGGACGGCTATTGGTGCAAGAACTACCGAAAGTCAAATTCACCGTCAAATGGCTTCTGGTTTATCAATGCCTGTGGGTTATAAAAACGGAACTGACGGTAGCTTCCCTGCGGCGATCAATGCGATGCTTACCGCCAGAATTTCCCACCACTTCTTAGGCATTAATCAAGATGGACTGGCTAGTATTGTTAGAACTACGGGTAATCCTGACGGACATTTAGTATTGCGGGGTGGTGCGGCTAAACCAAATTATGAAGCCAGTGATATTGAAGCGGCGGTCAATGCCTTAAAACAAAAAGCGATGAATTCTCGTCTAATGATTGATTGCAGTCATGGCAATAGCAGTAAAAATTATCACAAACAAGTTACAGTTTTAGATAGTATTAACCAGCAAATTCAAGTAGGTTCAGAGAATATTGTCGGCGTGATGATTGAAAGTCATCTGGTGGCGGGAAATCAATCTATACCCAAAGATGGGAAGCCCACTGTCTATGGTCAGAGTATTACCGATGCTTGTGTTAATTGGGAGACAACGGAAACCATGTTAAATTCCTTAGCAAATTCAGTAGCTTTAGGTAGACCTGAAGTCAGCCATAATGTGGCTTCCGTGGCAAGATCTTAGGCTAAATGATCATTGTCTGCTACCAAATTTGGTATCTGCAATCTTTATATTTAATTATGGATGCGTCTACGCTATTGCAATCAGAACAACAACAGCTAATTGAAGTTGCCACCCAAGCGATGGCTAGTGCTTATGCACCTTATTCTCAGTTTCGGGTGGGGGCAGCACTCTTAACTGCGACAGGGGAAATTGTTGCAGGTTGTAATGTGGAAAATGCTTCCTATGGTCTGAGTATGTGTGCTGAAAGAAATGCGATCGCCAGAGCCATAATTAGTCTGGGAGAGGATACAATGGAGGTTAGAGCGATCGCTATAGTCAATAGCCAAAATGTTCCCTGTTCTCCCTGTGGTGCTTGTCGGCAGGTAATCTGGGAATTTGGGCAAAATGCTCAAGTTATTTTTCTCGGCAAACAAGGATGGCAGGCTTTATCTATCAAACAACTGCTACCAGAGGCATTCTCTTTATAAAGAAAGATTTCGCAAACCGAACTCTTGGCTATATTCTAGAAAAGCTAAACCAAAAAAATTAAGTTTCTTCATGAAGTCATATCTTGCCGCCGCTGTTCAAATGACCAGTAAACCAGACCTAGCTAAAAACCTGGTTGAAGCAGAGGAATTAATCGAATTAGCAGTGCTTCAGGGGGCAGAATTGGTGAGCCTACCTGAAAATTTTGCTTTTTTGGGCAAAGAAATGGATAAAGTTGCCCAGGCAGGAGAAATTGCGCTGAAAACCGAGCATTTTCTCAAAAAAATGGCGCAGAGATTTCAAATTACGATCTTAGGGGGCGGTTTTCCTGTTCCCGTGACAGATAGCCCAGGCAAAGCCTACAACACCGCTGTGTTGGTAACTCCTGATGGTCAGCAGGTAGCCCACTATCAAAAAGTTCATCTGTTTGATGTTGATGTTCCTGACGGTAATACCTATCAAGAATCTAGCACCGTAATGGCGGGGAAGGAAATTCCTGCGATTTATCAATCTGAACAGCTGGGTAAGCTGGGACTATCTATTTGCTATGATGTGCGATTTCCTGAATTTTATCGTTACTTGTCTCGCCAGGGTGCGGACTTATTATTTATCCCTGCGGCATTTACTGCCTATACAGGAAAAGATCACTGGCAAGTACTATTACAGGCAAGGGCGATTGAAAATACCTGCTACGTAGTGGCACCCGCTCAAACAGGCAATCACTATGAACGCCGTTATACTCATGGTCATGCGATGATTATCGATCCTTGGGGAGTAATTTTAGCTGACGCAGGAAACGCACCAGGGGTAGTAGTTGCTGAAATTAATCCTCAACGTTTACAACAAGTGCGTCAACAGATGCCATCCTTACAGCATCGAGTATTTGTGTGATCGATTACTCCATTACTTTCAATTATTATTTACAGTCGCCAGGAGCAACGTTGACCCTGGCAATTAGATTACGGGCATTATCATAGTAGTTAAAATTCAGTAATACTCCGTTTTCAGGAAATATTTGTGTAGCGGGATTGTTGCAAATAGTATCGGTGAGGGGGGTGCGAATATTATTAGCAAATTGCACACTATCAATCTGACTTGCAGAATAGTTAATCAGAGTATATTTATAACTCAGCATTTTGCCTGGTCCAGCAAAAGAAGAATCCCAGCGGGTATCTTGATCTACCATCATGGGCAAACTTTTGTTCATCATATTCGCAGTTTCGACTAAAAGCTTAGAGATATTATTCGTCTCAGCTTTGGCAGGAGCTAAAAAGGCGATCGCTGTAGTAGAGGCGGCAACTGCGACACCAAGCAAGGACTTGGCTGTTGGGTTAAAAGTAAACATAGTTAAGGCTAAGACTCTTGTTATTAAAAGTAACTATTTTGTATTCTATTTGTAATTAACGCGTGTCGCCTTAAGAGTAATTACGATTAGGGTGTGATCTTGATCTTTGGTGAAATTTAAAACTATGAACAGTGTCTTTAAACTAAGAGCCAAGAAGGAAAATATATCATCTAAGCTGGATATGACTCTGAAACTTGATCGACAACATAATCAAAAAACTGAGATCGTCTATTCAATTGTTGACTGTGATTTAGGATATTTACTCTTAGGAAACACATTTAGAGGTATCTGCGCCGTAAAGTTAGGCGATCGCGCCGTAGATTTAGTTCAAACTCTAAACCAAGAATTTGGCTCAGCAGCAAATATTCGAGAAGATCGTCAGCATCCAGAATGGATCAATCAAATTCTGGACACAATTAAAGGTAGGGAAAAAGATTTAAATTTCCCTTTAGATATTCGTAGCACTCCATTTCAGAAGCAGGTGTGGCAAACTTTACAGAAGATACCCTATGGTGAAACTAGAACCTACAAAGAAGTAGCTCAAGAACTAGGTAAACCACAGGCAACTAGGGCTGTCGGTAATGCTTGTAGCGCCAACCCAGTTGCGTTACTCATTCCTTGTCATCGTGTCTTGCGGAGTGATGGCAGTTTAGGTGGTTATCGCTGGGGGATTGAGCGAAAACAAAAACTACTGGCAATTGAGCAACATAATAATCAGGAGCATCAATGAAAATTTCTGATTCATTGGAGCTAATTACCCTAGCTGCGGTTTGGGGAGCTTCCTTTCTATTCATGAGGATTGCCGCACCGAGCCTAGGACCAGTTTTACTGATTGAACTGCGAGTATTATTAGCAGGTTTAACCCTGTTAATGTTATCAATTCGCCTCAATTTAATCTCGGAGATTCGTCAACAGTTAGTTCCTTTGTTTGTGATCGGTTGTATTAACTCTGCTATTCCTTTTGTATTATTTGCGATCGCTTCATTATATTTACCTGCGGGTTTTTCTTCGATTCTTAATGCTACTGCGCCGCTATTTGGAACCCTAATTGCTAGCTTTTGGTTGCGAGAAAAGCTAACCCTTAGCCAATTTAGTGGCTTAATAGTTGGGTTTGCTGGGGTGACAACCTTAGTTGGATGGACAAAGATACCTGTTACCCTTTCTTTTATCTTGGCAGTGGCGGCTGGTCTGGTAGCATCTGCTTTATATGCGATCGCCGCACCTTATGCTAAACAAAAATTAGCAGGTGTTTCTCCTATAGCAGTGGCTACAGGAAGCCAATTAAGCGCGGCAATAGTATTATTCCCAATCACGCCTTGGTTTTTGCCGTCAGCATTTCCTTCCTGGACTGTAATTTTAGTTACGATCGCTCTCGGTTTATTTTCTACCGCTTGGGCATATGTAATGTATTTCCGATTAATTAGTAATATTGGCGCCAGTAAATCTCTGATAGTCGCATATCTGATTCCCTTATTTGCAATGCTTTGGGGGGCGTTAATCTTAGGTGAACCCATCACAAAATCAATGATCGTCGGCTGTAGCTTAATTCTGACGGGAACGGCGATCGCCGTATCTCAGTAACTAGTCATCGAGTTATTTCGCACCTTGATTACTGAATGAAAATTCTCTTGAAAACAAGATTGTCAATAATTAAGTTGATCTACCTACTGATTGATCTAAGATTTATAAATACAAAAGCATTTTAGATACTCGGTTTATGGTTAAATCTCCCTTGTCTTTGGTAAATCAGGAGCAAAAGAATGCATTATTCAATCCTGCTGAATTAAAAACAGTTGCCCTTGATGTGGGGGGAATGAAATGTGCAGGGTGTGTCAAAGCCGTTGAGAAGCAGCTGGAGCAAAATTCAGGGGTAGTTTCTGCTTGTGTAAACTTAATTACAGAAGTGGCGGTAGTAGAATATGAAGTCGCCAGGGTTACTCCAGAAACATTAGCCGAAAAGTTATCCAAAACCGGTTTTCCGAGTCAGTTACGAAAAAGCGATCGCAGTATTTATCAAACAGCGCAAGACAATCAGGTAAAACGACAACAGCAAATCCAACAGCAATTTATTCAGTTAGTTACCGCAACAGTCTTACTAATTTTTTCCAGTATTGGTCATTTGCATCATTTGGGTTTACCTACTATTCCCATCCTGAGTAATATCTGGATTCACTTTGGTTTAGCAACTTTGGCTTTGATTTTTCCAGGGCGATCGCTGATAGTTGATGGATATCGTAGTTTGGTTCAGGGAATGCCGAACATGAATACCCTGGTAGGTTTGGGGACAGTAAGTGCTTATTTAGCTAGCTGTTGGGCTTTATTTTCCCCAGGCTTGGGTTGGGAATGTTTTTTTGATGAGCCTGTGATGTTATTGGGCTTTATTTTGTTGGGGCGTACTTTAGAAGCCAAAGCTCGCTACCGTGCCTCTGCTGCTTTAGAGTATTTAGTTACCTTACAACCGCCGATTGCTCGTCTCATTGGTAAGCAAGAGAATGCTGAGACAATTCAAATTCCTGTCGAACAAGTCAAGCCTGGAGAGTGGTTACGGATTTTACCAGGAGAAAAAGTTCCTGTGGATGGCAAGATCGTTACAGGAGCAACTACCATTGATGAGTCCATGTTGACGGGAGAGTCTCTAGCTGTAGCCAAAACAATTTCGGATATAGTGCGTGCAGGGACAATTAATCAGTCTGGGGTAATTACCGTTGAGGTTATTAGTATTGGTCAAGATACTACCCTAGCGAAGATTATTCATCTGGTAGAAGATGCCCAAACTCGTAAAGCACCCGTACAAAAGCTAGCCGACAGCATTGCTGGCTATTTTGCTTATGGTGTTATGGCGATCGCCATCCTGACTTTCAGCTTTTGGTATTTTATTGGTACTAATCTTTGGGATTCTGTCTTAGTTAATACATCTGCTTCGATGGCGATGGGAGAGATGGCGGTGATAACTTCTCCTTTATTGTTGAGTCTCAAATTAGGGATCGCAGTGCTAGTAATTGCCTGTCCTTGTGCCCTTGGTTTAGCTACGCCAACGGCTATTTTAGTGGGTACTAGTATTGGTGCCGAATCAGGTATTTTAATTAAGGGTGGCGATGTTTTGGAGAAAGTTCATCAACTAGATACAGTAGTTTTTGATAAGACGGGTACCCTTACTCTTGGTCAGCCAAAAGTTACTGAATGTCTGGCTTTGACTGACATCACAACCCAAAAGTTATTACAAATTGCGGCATCAATTGAAAGTGGCAGTAATCATCCCCTAGCCCGAGCAATTATAACTGCTGCCCAGTCACAAAATCTCGAGTTGTTAGAAACTAGCAATTTTCAGACAGCACTGGGGCGAGGAATGTCAGCAACGGTTGCAGGAGAAAAAGCTTATTTAGGTAATCAAGAGTGGTTAACTAGCCAAGGAATTACTATTTCTGAGCATCACGATTTAAAAGCCCAATTTATGGCGCAATCAGGCAGAACAATTATCTATCTAGCTATATCAGGTAGTTTACAAGGATTAATTATTGTTGAAGATAGTCTGCGCCCTGATGCCGTGGCAACTGTTAGAAAATTACAAGACCTAGGATTAGATGTGGTATTGCTGACAGGCGATCGCTCAGAGGTGGCAGAGAAAATTGCCCAAAAACTCAATATTACTGAGATCTTCTCGGAAGTGAAACCAGAAGAAAAAGCTCAAGTCATTCAATCGTTACAGCAGCAGGATCAAATAGTTGCCATGGTTGGAGATGGGATTAATGATGCTCCTGCATTAGCCCAGGCGGATGTCGCGATATCTCTTCAGGGTGCTACGGATGTGGCGATCGCTACCGCAGATATTGTCTTGATGCAAAGTCAACTTAAAAATGTAATTAAGTCAATTGAGCTAAGTTGTGCAACAGTCAATAAAATTAAGCAAAATTTAGTTTGGGCATTGGCATATAATTTGTTCGCTATTCCCTTTGCCGCAGGTGCCCTACTACCTACCTGGGGACTGCTATTATCTCCTGTGTGGGCGGCAGTAGCTATGGCATCAAGTTCTTTAATTGTGGTGACCAACTCTCTCTTGCTCAATTCTCAGTTTGCTCAAGACCAATAACTGGGTTGCCTTAAAGATTTAGATGCATTTCAATAGCGGTTTGAGAAATTGTTCATCGCCTTATGCCAAAAGGACTTTAAATCAGGTAGGACTAGTTTGTTATCTAACATTGTGAAATTATTGGCATCAATGTTCTTGCGGCAACAAAACCCAGGAGCGAGGTTGATAAAATAAACACTGGCTGATAATTTCAGTGGTATCGACCATAAAACGAAAAGATTCAATAACATCAAAGGAACAAACACCACTTCTAAGGTAAATACGAGCCGTATATTTTCCTGGGGTTAGCCCAAGATAGGGCATTTGTAGTTGTATTTCCCCCAATCCTGGGGAGATCTTAAAGATGAAATTATCGCTAGCCGTAGTGAGGTATAAAACCAAGTTTTGTTCCCCTAAAACCTTTCTTACTTTGACACCTAAATTAAGATTGTCGATATGTATCCTCGATTTATATTTAACGCACAAAGTTGTAAGATGACCGCACAGAGGAATATCTAACATCTCTTGATTGTGATCGCGAAAATAAATTTCTAAGATATCCAAACCAGAGCTTTCTGCTGGTGTTTTAGGAGCTAAGGTCATCCGCGAGCTAAAATTTTTTTTACTTGGTTGCTCAAACGCTAAATCTTCTTCATATTTTCTAATAACTGATTCCGTGTCGCCCGCCGCCAGTAACTGTCCTTTTTGCAGATAGATTGAGGAATTACAAATATTTAAAATGCTGTGGGAATTGTGAGAAACTAATATAAAAGCAGTACCCTGTTTTCTTAATTTAGCTAATCTTTGGTGACACTTCATTCTAAATTTGATGTCCCCAACCGATAGCACTTCATCTATTAATAAAATTTCAGGTTCGACGTGAATTGCACAGGCAAAACCCAACCTGGCGGACATCCCTGAACTGTATGTTTGTACGGGAGCATCAATGGCATCCCAAAGTTCGGCAAAATCCACCACTTCATTAAAATTTTGCTCTATTTCTGCCTTAGTCATGCCCAAGATAGACATATTGGCGTAGATATTTTCTCTTCCCGTAAGAATGGGATTAAACCCAGCGCTGAGAGCAATTAAAGGTGCAACTCTACCCCTAACCGTAATCGAACCTGTATCGGGATTGATTAAACCGCTAATGATTCGCAGGAGAGTACTTTTCCCTGCTCCGTTGGCTCCAATTAATCCTAAAGCCTCGCCTCTTTTTAGCTGGAAACTCACATTTTTTAATGCCCAAAATTCGCGATCACGTAACTGATGGCTATGTCGAGATCTGCCCATTATTTCTGAGGCAATATCTTGTACTCCATAAAATAAAGAATGCTTAAGATCGCGACAAAATTTCTTGGAGATGCGATCAACAGCCAGTACTATATCATCATCTTTTTGATTATGATCTTTATTTACTTTTTCGACTTCAGTTACCATTTTTATATTAATAATCCCGAGACGAGATGGCCAATGGGTTGATACGGGCACGACGGTTGACTTCGGTTTTCCTGAGGCGGAATTAGTAAGCGACTCCTACGACATCTCTAGCTATGATCATGGCGATTTTAACGGTGATGGATATCTTGATCTGGTAGTTGGACATCATTTTGATCGAGTCAATGATGGCAACAACGGTACGTTCAAAATCTCGGTCGTGTTAAATGACGG
>JBCDEP010000023.1:0-52374 GCA_039179675.1 Cyanobacteria bacterium P01_G01_bin.67 | reverse complement strand
TTAATTTTTAAAATTTAGCGTAATTTATGCCTCGATCGCCCAAACTAAAATTTGATCGCGGAACTTTGATTTTACATCCACCCCCAAAAGGAAAAGCTTGGTTAGACTATGCAACTTGGGACGATCGCGTAGAGAAGTTTCGGATTCCTGCTATTTATTATCGTCCCTTACTTGAAGCCCTTCAGGCAGATGAGAAAAAGATTATCGATGAAGCAAAGGAGTTTTATGACTTAAAGTTAAATTCGGTATTGCAACTCGAACCCTATCCCCATCAGGCAGAGGCATTACAGGCTTGGAAACAAGCAAAAAGACAGGGAGTTGTAGTTTTACCGACGGCAGCAGGTAAAACCTATCTGGCACAGCTAGCAATGCAGGCAACTCCCCGTACCACTTTAATTGTGGTGCCAACTTTAGACCTAATGCATCAGTGGTATGCTCAGATTGAATCCACCTTTCCCAGTGCAGAGGTCGGTTTATTAGGAGGTGGTTCACGCGATCGCACGCCAATTTTGATTGCTACCTATAATAGTGCGGCAATTCATGCTGAAACCCTCGGAAATCGCTATGCACTTCAGATCTTTGATGAATGCCATCATTTACCAACGGACTTTTTTAAAGTAATTGCGGAATATGCGATCGCTCCCTATCGTCTAGGTTTAACCGCTACTCCTGAACGCAGTGATGGCACTCACCGCTATCTTGATACATTAATTGGCAAAATTATCTATCGCAAAACTCCTGAAGAACTTTCGGGCGCGGCTCTAGCAGAACATAAGATAGTTCAGATGCGAGTCAAACTATCTGAACAGGAACAGCTCAAATACGAACAGGCAATTTCTACCAGAAATAAATTTCTGCGCCAGTCCAATATCTCTTTGAGTAGCCTCCAAGGATGGCAGCTCTTTGTCCAAGCTAGTGCGAGATCGTCCCAGGGAAGAAAAGCAATGTTGGCTCATCGAGAAGCTAAAGAGATTGCCCTAGGGACAGATGCTAAACTTCGGGTCTTAGTTGATTTAATTACCCAACATCAAACAGAGCGCATTTTAATTTTTACCAACGACAACGCTACTGTTTATCGCATTTCGCAACAGTTTTTAATCCCTGCTATCACTTATCAAACTGCCGTTAAAGAACGCCATGATATCTTAACCAGATTTAAAGCAGGAGAATATAAAACTTTGGTTGCTTCTCATGTTTTGAATGAAGGAGTCGATGTCCCCGATGCTCGCATTGCGATTATTCTTTCGGGAACGGGTTCTACTAGAGAATATGTCCAAAGACTAGGAAGAGTGCTGCGAAAAGGAAATACCAGTAACAAGCAAGCGATTCTTTACGAGGTGGTTACGGAAAACACCAGTGAAGAAAAAACCTCTCAACGCCGTCGTGGTGAGCAGAGCTATGAGCAACCTCAAGCAAGACAGTTAAAGTTAATCCCCAACAAGCCTAAACCGATTAAGAAGCGTGATTTCAAAGCAGCGGAAGAATCCAAGCAATGGCATGCAGAGGAAGACTAAAACAGTTTACACATAAGCTAATAACCAATAAGAATGAGATTACTTTTTAGGCGAGAACAACAACACAGGAAACCAACTACTCCGCATCACATCATTAGCAAAACTGCGGACTGTCAACTGGAGAAGACTGTTGCGATAATCGGTAGCAATGGCGATCGCACTGATATCATAATCTAATGCAGCAGAGGTAATTTCTTGTAGAGGATTGCCCACCTGCACTAAAGTATTTACTTCTAAATCTAAAGCTTCTAATTCTGCCTTGACCGCTTTGAGGTTGCTCTCAGCTTCTGCGAGACGTTGCTCAACCAGCACTGACTTTCTACCTGAATCGTCAATTACCGACATCAACATACACTGTTTTAAGGAATTTTTGGGACGATCCTGAGCATATTTCTTGATTTCTTCAATTAAATAGCGAGCAGTTTCACTACAGTTATAAGGAATCAACAGATAACGCCACAGGTGTTGACAGCGCAAAGCCAATTCCTCGCGGGTATAAGTAGTGATTAATTCGGGACGAATCACATTGAGTGGTTGACTAGTAATTTTCGCCAAACCAGCACTTGTACTACCAAAAAACTTTTCTTGCAACAGGCTTCTGATCGGGCTTCCTGTAATAATTACATCAATCTCATGCTTTTTCAGTACTCTGGGTATAGTGTCTAAAGGCTTACCTGAAAGTACCTCAACCTGAACCTCGATTTCTGGGGGAGCAAGATCTAAACTTTTGTGCAGACGTTGCTTTGCTTGCTCTATTTGTTCTTCATCGATCCTGGGAACTTCTCCATCTTCCCAAAGGGGGACACTATGAAAAAAAACAATTTTTTTGAGACCGCATTGAGCCAAGCTAGGCACGCAATCGATAAAACGGTACAAACCGTCAGTAAAATCTGTGCAGATTAAGCAACTTTGAAACATACGATCCAAATGACAACTTTTTTTTTACACTAGCAAAAAAAGGTTTCGCCGTCCTCTGAATCTTAATTTTCTTATTTTTTCTTGAGTTATGTTACCCCAACATCCCCAGCTATTTTCTGTGAAGCTAGCAAGAGAAGGAGGCTCAACTAGCAATTTGCTCGAAACTTTCTAAGCACCAGGAAAAGAGTCAATTCCCCATTGGTGACGAATAAAATCTTGATACATATTGCCCTGATGAATCATCTGCTCATAAAGCTTGACTAAGCATTCTTGAGCTTGTTCATGACTCATTGCTTGAACTTGAGTTTCAAAAGAACGAACGTTGAATTTCTGTTCCAAAGAGAGCTTTATGGAATCTGACATTAAAAACATCCTCCATTTAATTTAGGTTGACAGTTGATTGATTTGCTGTAAACGTAAGCCAATGTAACAATATTTTGACAAATAACACCTTTTGTTATAACCATTATAGTAGTTGCTTGTCAACTATGGAAAATAGTTTGCTCTCTGTCTCAAGAATCGAATAATTTAAAAAATAAAGATAAATAAATTGAATATGTTGGCTAATTGTGTAAACGTTCTGTAATAATTAGATATGGTGCAGAATTTGGAGTTAGATTCAGCCTTCAAGTTTGCGTATGCGGCATTATTCATTATCTTTACTCATGGGTGCCAACCAAATCACTCCATGAATAACTGTTGGGAAAGCCGCGTTTAATCAGATAGTGCATGTCAAAGATAAATATTGCTTACCTTCAACTGTGTAAAGTAAGAGGATTGCATTGATCCTTGGCAAGTTTCTAGGAATGAGAAGAAACTGAGGCAGAATACAAGAAAATCCATCTATAAAAAAGACCTTGAGATAATTTACTATATATTGGCTTAGTTGCCGTCAGAAAAGCGTTCGCTCTGCACACAATTTTTGGAATTTAATCAGCTTGGGAGATTACAGTTTTATGTCTATTCGTTTATATGTGGGCAATTTGCCTAAAGAAGAAATTGATCGCGATGCTTTAGCGGCGATGTTTGCTGAAGAAGGGGAACAAGTATCAACTAAGGTTATCAAAGATCGTAAAACGGGAAAATGTCGTGGTTTTGCTTTTGTAACTGTACCTACGGATGAAATGGGCGATCAGTTTATTGAAAAATATAACGGTAAGGCCTTTATGGATAGTCCCATAAAAATTGAAAAGGCATTACCTCGTTCCAAAGGAGAAGAGAATAGTGGGGCTGCTGAGGGAAATAATAGCCCTTCTCCTAAGCGTAAAGGCGGTAACAAACGCAGTGACAAAAAATCTTCAAGTAGTAGTAATAAGCAGCAGCAAGGCAGTATCCAACCGGATCCCCGTTGGGCAGATGAATTAGCCAAGCTCAAAGAAATGTTGGCTTCGGCAAATAATTAAATTTGCATTGTTTAATTTAGGCTAAAAGCTTAGCTAGAGATCGCCCTGTGGGTAAAACGGTGACAATGACTTGAGTAAAATCGAGGATATTGGACACCGTGATTTTTTGGTGGTTGATGGCTGGCTAGAGATAACCTTTATGAGCGCTATTTTTGATCTTTAATTGACTTCAGGAAACCATTTTTGGCTTTGGACAAATATCTGAGAAAATGAATCCCAGTCATAGATAATTCCTACAACACAAGGAGATAAAATTAATGAGCGATCCTGTCAAAACCATGAAGCAAGAAGTGGGGAGAGCTGCCGCAGCCCGCGTCCAGTCAGACTCTATCGTTGGACTAGGATCGGGTTCCACTGCGGCATATGCCATTGAATATATTGGCGATCGCTTAGCAAAAGGCGAAATTAAAAATATTGTTGGGGTTCCAACCTCATTTCAGGCTGAGGTATTAGCCAAAGAGTTCAAAATTCCCCTAGTTACTTTGGATGCCATTGACCATATTGATCTGGCAATTGATGGTGCTGATGAAGTAGATCCGCAAAAAAATCTGATCAAAGGCGGAGGTGCCGCACACACCAGAGAAAAAGTAGTAGATTGTCTCGCTAATGAGTTTATTGTCGTGGTTGATGACGGAAAATTAGTCGATAAATTAGGTTCCACTTTTCTGCTACCAGTGGAAGTTATTCCGATGGCACTTGCTCCTGTCATGCGTAGTTTAGCTAAGTTGGGAGGAAAACCTGAACTACGTATGGCGACCAAAAAAGCGGGACCTGTGGTGACGGATCAGGGAAATTTAGTAATTGATGTCAAATTTGACCACATTGAGAACCCTGGTGAAATGGAAAAAACGATTAATAATTTTCCAGGGGTGCTAGAAAATGGTTTGTTTGTTGGTGTAGCTGATTTAGTTTTGGTTGGTAGTATTAAAGACGGCAAATCGGAAATTCGTGAATTTTAGCTATCATTCACTAGTGTCAAGAATTGCTTAGAGTTTCCATAATTAAACTGTATTGCTGCTAAATCCCCCTTATTTTTTTGCGGGGATGTACCTTCTATTCAAGATAACAACTTAAGCAAAACCTAAATGATGTCAAAGATGTCAAAATTTATTGCTGTAATGGCGATCGCCTTGACGATTTTTTTAACTTTACCTCACATTCCTGTAGCTGCTGATACTATTGCCAACTCAGAACTTGGAGCTAAAGTATTTAAAGCTAACTGTGCTGGTTGCCATGTCAAAGGAGGCAACATTGTACGACGGGGTAAGAATCTGAAGTTAAAAGCTCTGCACCGAAATAAAGTAGATACTCAAGAGGCGATCGCATCTCTAGTAACTAATGGCAAAGGCATTATGTCGGCATATGGAGATAAATTAACTGACGCAGAAATAGAGGCAGTGAGTTCTTATGTTCTACAAAGAGCAGCAGAAAACTGGAAACAGTAAGCTTTAGCTAAAAGCAGTACGACAGATATTCAAGAGATTATCTAGTTGTCGTTTGATCTGCCAGGGATTTTTTCCGAAGAGTAAAGCTGCAATCATCGCTTCTTGGGGTAATCTTTTTTGTTGTCTGACAGCAGAGAGGGCTTGTTGATTGGATAGTCCTCGCCTACTAACCAGCCAAGCAGCTAAAACTATTCCCGTGCGTCCAACACCACTAGAACAGTGAACTAACACTTTCTGATGATTTTGTTCAGCAGAAATTAAGAAAGGGATAATGCTTTCAGTTAAATTTGTGGAATTGGGAATCTGAAAATCGGCAATCTCTGGCTGCCATAATACTTTTTCTTGCCCAAATGTCTGTTGATATGCTGTTAATAGATCGGATTGATAGCGATGACAAGTTTTCCTTAAAGGATACCGCTACGCATAAGGCTCTAAAAGACAGCAGATACGCTCAATTTTTTGTGCTTGCATAAATTCCAGCCACTGTCCCACTGATATTTCTGAATATTGAGGTTTGGCGGCACCAAAGACAATAGATTCATCAGCAGCGGCAGGAGCAAATCTATACATAGGCTCATTTCCAATATAATTAACTATTATCGGCAATTTTTAAAAAATTTAATTTAATTAAACGTGGTTAATTCAACCTCAAAGAAGAGCATAATTACAAACATTTTAGATAAAGCAACAGATGGGGAAGATATTTCGGTAGCAGCAGGGATTGAATTAATTCAACAGCAAGATCCTGAAATTAGAAGGGCGATCGCAAATGCAGCGGATTTACTCCGCCAACAGCAAGTAGGAGATATTGTTACCTATGTCGTGAATCGCAATATCAACTTTACTAACATCTGCGAACAACACTGTAGTTTTTGTGCTTTTCGTCGTGATGCTGAGGAGGCAGGTTCTTTTTGGCTGAATACAGAACAAATAATTGCGAAAGCGGCTGAAGCAGTAGCGATTGGGGCGACGGAAATTTGTATGCAGGGAGGCTTGAATCCCCAGGCAAAATTAAACGGGATGTCTTTGTCTTATTATCTTAAATTAATCACAGAGATTAAAATTAATTTTCCGCAGCTACATCTTCATGCCTTTTCACCACAAGAAATTCAATTTATTGTCAGAGAGGATGGTATCAGCTACGAGCAGGTATTACTAGCTCTCAAAGATGCTGGTTTAGGCTCAATGCCAGGTACAGCAGCGGAAGTACTCGATGACCAAGTCCGCAAAATTATTTGTCCCGAGAAAATTAACAGTGCTACTTGGCTAGAGATCATTAGCTTGGCGCACCGTCTCGGAATACCCACTACTAGTACGATGCTGGCTGGTCATATTGAATCGCCTCAGCAGCAAATTGAACATTTAAACAAACTGCGATCGCTTCAACAAACAGCAGTTACTAATAATTATCCAGCTAACATTACTGAGTTTATTATTTTACCTTTTGTCGGACAAGAGGCCCCCGCACCCATTCGCCATCGTGTAGGGCGAGATCAACCTGAAATAGCAGAAGTATTACATCTGAGTGCCGTTGCTCGCATCTTTTTAGGTAATTGGATTGTTAACCATCAACCAAGCTGGGTCAAAATTGGTTTATCAGGTGCCCAACAAGCTTTGCAGTGTGGCTGTAACGATATTGGAGGAACCTTGATGGAAGAACACATCACAACTATGGCAGGGGCACAAGGAGGAACCTGCATGACTGTAGCTAATTTGCAACAGGCAATCGCTGCTGTTGATCGTCCTGCACAACAAAGAACTACTCTCTACGAGTATTCGTGATTGATTGAGCAAAAAGTACTAAACTAACTGCGTTATGATAGCAGACATCCCAAACAGGACAAGGTTAGTTTAAGATTGTTCTTGAAATAATTAAAGTTAAATCTAGAAATGAGAATATTAGTAACTGGCGGTGCTGGTTTTATCGGCTCCCATCTGATTGATCGCTTAATGAAGCAAGGTCACGACGTGATTTGTCTAGACAACTTTTTTACTGGTCACAAGCGGAACATTCGTCATTGGATTGACAGTCCTTACTTTGAACTGATCCGCCATGATATTACAGAACCAATTCGGCTTGAAGTAGACCAGATATATCACTTGGCTTGTCCAGCTTCTCCAGTTCACTATCAATATAACCCAGTAAAAACCATCAAAACTAACGTGATGGGTACCTTGAACATGTTGGGATTAGCCAAAAGAGTAAAAGCCAGATTTCTGCTCGCTTCCACCTCTGAAGTATACGGAGATCCCGATGTTCATCCCCAACCAGAAGAGTATCGCGGTAACGTCAACTGTATCGGCATCCGTAGCTGCTATGACGAGGGGAAAAGAGTTGCTGAAACTTTAGCATTTGACTATCACCGCCAAAATAATGTTGACATTCGCATTATGCGTATTTTCAATACCTATGGTCCCAGAATGTTTGAAAATGATGGTCGAGTAGTCAGTAATTTTGTGGTTCAAGCACTTAAAGGCATTCCCTTAACGGTTTACGGAGATGGCTCCCAAACCCGTAGTTTTTGCTATGTAGCTGATTTGGTCGAGGGCATGATGCGGCTGATGAATGGGGATCATATTGGACCGATTAACATTGGCAACCCTGGAGAGTATACTATATTACAGCTTGCTGAAACGATCCAGAAAATGATCAATCCTGATGCTGAATTAGCATTTAAACCTCTTCCTCAAGATGATCCCAAACAGAGACAACCTGATATTACTAAAGCTAAAAATCTCTTAGGTTGGGAACCAAAAATAAATCTTGAGGATGGGCTCAAGCTGACGATCGAAGACTTTCGTACTCGGATAGAAGAAGCCAAAGCTTGAGGGAAACTTACCGTCAATCTTTGATGAAAGTCTAAAACTCACCAGAAATGACTTTCTTTCTAGTATTGAAGAAGCAGAACTTAGAGCTGAACAATTGGGTTGGCGAACTTACCCAATAGATTTAACTCAGCTCTAAACAAATTAAATATAAAGACAACAAAAAAAGAGGTTAATTAGTTATATGCGTGTTTGTGTTATTGGTACTGGATATGTCGGTTTGGTTACTGGTGTTTGCTTATCTCATATCGGACACGATGTAATCTGTGTTGATAATAATGAGGAAAAAGTCAAATTGATGCAGTCGGGACAATCGCCTATTTATGAACCAGGCTTGTCTGAATTGATGAAATCTTCTGCTGAATCTGGTAAGTTGATTTTTACTTCCGACTTATCAAAGGGTGTGGCTCATGGAGAAATCTTGTACATTGCCGTAGGGACTCCTCCCCTACCTACAGGAGAAAGTGATACCCGTTATGTCGAAGCGGTAGCACGCGGTATTGGAACTCACTTAAAAAGCGACTATAAAGTAATTGTTAATAAGTCAACTGTGCCTATTGGTTCTGGTGATTGGGTTAGAATGATTGTTCTCGATGGCAATAAAGAATCTGGCAGCAATATTGAACCTCACTTTGATGTTGTCAGTAATCCTGAATTTTTGCGTGAAGGTTCAGCCGTATATGATACTTTCAATCCAGATCGCATTGTCTTAGGCGGTAACAGTGAAAAAGCGATCGCCATGATGCAAGAACTATACCAGCCTTTGGTAAAACGAGAATTTGCTGAAGATAAATCTTTACCTGAGGTACCAGTGGTGGTTACAGACCTTAGCTCCGCAGAGATGATTAAGTATGCGGCAAACTCTTTTCTGGCAACTAAAATTAGCTTTATTAATGAAGTAGCCAATATTTGCGATCGCGTTGGTGCTGATGTAACTCAAGTGGCAAAAGGAATTGGGTTAGATTCACGTATTGGAGGTAAATTTCTTAGTGCAGGCATTGGCTGGGGTGGTTCTTGTTTCCCCAAAGATGTTTCGGCATTGGTACATACGGCTGATGACTATAACTATGAATCGGAACTGTTGAAGGCAGCAATTAATGTCAATCAGCGGCAACGTTTGTTGGCTTTAGAAAAATTGCAAAAGGAACTGAAAATTCTGAAAGGAAAAACTGTTGGTTTGTTAGGTCTGACCTTTAAACCAGACACAGATGATATGAGAGATGCTCCTTCTCTCGACTTAATTGAGCAACTTAACCGTCTAGGAGCAAGAGTCAAAGCTTACGACCCCATTGTTTCTCAGTCAGGATTAAGTCATGGTCTTTCTAACGTGATTATTGAAAGCAATGCCGAAATGTTGGCAGATAGCTGTGATGCCTTAGTTTTAGTAACTGACTGGAAAGAATTTCTCAAGCTAGACTTGAGCAAAATGGCGCAGCTAATGAGCAATCCGTTGGTGATCGATGGGCGTAATTTTCTAGATCGCGATGCGGTAGAAGCTGCTGGAATCCGCTACATTGGCATGGGTCGTTAAGCTTTCCATTTTCTCAAAGCTTACTATCAAAATTAAATTAGCTCTATCAAAGATGCAAAGTAGATATATTTTACTTTGCTTTTTTTTATTGATTATTGAATGTTAAATCGAGCTATCACAAGTCAATTTCTGGTCTTAAGTGTTCTAATTTTATCCCTAGATTTTTCTCTAGCAAACTGAAAAATCTTTTATATGCAATATAAGTATGTCAGTTATGCACAAAAAACATTGATTAGCCTGATTTAGCTAATTTCAGTATCTAAATATACGATAAAAGCCTGATTGAAATGTAATTATTACCTCAAGATAAATCCATCTTAAGAACTATATGTAAACTAAATAGTTTGATAGATGTGATGGGAGACAAATAACGTAAAAGGCAACTATTACCAATATATTAGGCAATTTTAATAGCAGAACCATAGATATTAGTAGTTATGCCATGCTTTGGTATTTAGTTTCTCCGTTTCAAGTATTGTAGTTTTAGATTCTGAAGGAAGACATAGAAGTGTTTTTAACTGAATTATTTAGTAAGGCAACCCAGGGAAGGTATAAGATCCTTCACATGACTTGGTTTGCATTCTTTCTCTCGTTTGTTGTCTGGTTTAACTTTCCGCCTTTTGCTACTACCATTGGGCAAGACTTTGGATTAACTAAACCACAGTTAGGAACAATTGGTTTATGTAACGTGGCGCTAACAGTTCCCGCACGGATTATTATTGGGATGCTGCTAGATAAGTACGGACCTCGTTTGACCTATTCTTTATTGTTAATTTATGCCTCAATTCCCTGTTTAATTTTTGCCACAGCCCAAGATTTCAATCAGCTTGTCTTAGGTCGTTTGCTGATGGGGATTGTTGGAGCGGGTTTTGTAATTGGAATTCGCATGGTAGCGGAATGGTTTCCTCCCAAAGATGTAGGGACAGCAGAGGGTATCTACGGTGGCTGGGGTAACTTTGGTTCAGCATTTTCTGCTTTCACCATGGTTATCTTTGCTGTTGGTTTAACTGCTCTACCAGGAGTATTCAATTTTGGTGAACCTGAAAGCTTCAAAGTTCTTTGGTTTCCTGCTTTTCAGACTGACATATTGAACTGGCGAGCAGCGATCGCAGGTTCTGGAATCATTGCTGCTATTTACGGTGTCATTTACTATTTCAACGTTAGTGATACTCCACCTGGAAAAGTTTATCGCCGTCCTCGAAGTGCGAGAGGAATGGAAGTTACCACAGTCAAAGACTTCTGGTTCCTATTATTGATGAATTTACCTCTGACCTTAATTTTGGGAGTACTAGCTTGGCGTTTAACTAAGGTCAACTTTTTAACCACTGGTGGCATGTTTATTGCTTGGCTAATTTTAGCTGGTCTTTATGCTTTCCAAACCTATAATTGCTGGGCGGTAAACAAAGATCTGCTAGCAGGTCGCAAACGTTATCCTCCTGAAGATCGCTACGAGTTTAAGCAAGTTGCTCTTTTAGAATTGACCTACATTGTTAACTTTGGTTCTGAGTTAGCTGTTGTAACTATGTTGCCTGCTTTCTTTGAAGGTACCTTTGGTTTAGATAAAGCGACGGCGGGGATTATTGCATCTTGTTATGCATTTATGAATCTGATGTCTCGTCCAGGTGGAGGAATTATTTCAGATACATTAGGTAGTCGTAAGTGGACAATGGTCTTTTTGACCGCAGGGATGGGGATTGGCTACTTAATGATGAGTCAAGTGAATGGTGCTTGGCCTTTGCCTTTAGCTGTACTGCTTACTATGGCTTGCTCCTTCTTTGTACAAGCTTCAGAGGGTTCGACCTTCGCTATTGTACCTTTGGTAAAACGTCGGATTACAGGTCAGATTGCAGGTAACGTTGGTGCTTATGGCAACGTTGGTGCAGTGGCTTACTTAACCACTAGGTTACTGCTGACCGAATCCTCTGGTGCAGCTAACGGTGGAGAGCCAGTAATGTCCGTGGTTAATGCAGGCTTTTTCCAAGTTTTGGGTATTGCAGGATTAATCGTCGCCTTCTTATGTGTGTTCTTCCTCAAAGAACCCAAGGGATCATTTGCTGAATTCCATGAAGGTGAAACTGAAACTGAACCAGTCACTAGTAAAACTTTGGAACCAGAAAACATTTAAATTTGATCTGGGTTTTACGAGCTTGATGTAGTTAAACATTTGGTGCTGGGAACTATTTAGTCTCAGCACCTTTTGCTTATGACAAGCTTTATAATGTCCTTCAAGACATTTGTCATATGCCATATTGCTTTCGAAGAATATTCTGGTCTTGGCAAACAAATTATAAACAGAAGCTTAATTTAGTATGATTGCTTACTGCAATCGCGCCACATAAAAGCTAGAACTGACAAAAAATCAGTTTTTATCTCAATATCAAAATAAATATTTATCTTACTGGGAGAGAAGAGAAGTGAACGAACCAATAAAAACCCTGTGTCCTTATTGTGGAGTTGGCTGTGGTTTGGAAGTTCTGCCTCCTGCACAATCAGGTAAAGCCACAAATAGAGATAGCGACGGCAATCCTCTATGGCAAGTCAGAGGCGATCGCTCTCATCCTTCTAGTAAGGGAAAAATATGTGTCAAAGGTGGCACTGTTGCTGAGTCATTGGATAAAAATCGTCTTAAGTATCCGCTGATGCGTGATTCTTTGGATCAGGAATTTCAGCGTGTAAGTTGGGATGCTGCTTTAACTCGCATCACTTCACGGATTGAGTCGGTCAGGAAAACTCAAGGAGCAGATGGCATCTGTATGTATGGTTCGGGACAGTTTCAAACCGAAGACTATTATATTGCCCAAAAACTGCTCAAAGGTTGTCTGGGAACTAATAATTTTGATGCCAATTCTCGTCTCTGTATGTCATCGGCAGTAGCAGGATATATCCAAAGTCTGGGTTCAGATGGACCGCCAGCTTGCTATGACGATTTGGAATTAACGGACTGTGCTTTCTTAATTGGTACTAATACGGCTGAATGCCACCCGATTGTTTATAACCGTCTGCGATTACACTACAAAAGAAATCGCAAGGTCAAAATGATTGTGGTCGATCCTCGTGAAACCAAAACCGCCAAAGACGCAGATCTTCATTTAGCGATTCAACCAGGTACGGACATGGATCTGCTCAACGGGATCGCTCATCTTTTATTGCGCTGGGGAGAACTAGACACGCTATTTATTGATGAATGTACCCAAGGATTTGGGAAATTTGCTCAAGTAATTCAAGACTACACGCCCGATAAAGTTGCTCGTCGCTGTGGTATTTCTCCCGAACAGTTGGAATTAGCAGCACGCTACTGGGCGGAATCTGAAAAAGTGCTTTCACTGTGGTCAATGGGAGTCAATCAATCCTCTGAAGGCACCGCCAAAGTCAGAACTATTATTAACCTGCACTTAATGACAGGGAACATTGGTAAGCCAGGAGCTGGTCCTTTTTCCCTCACAGGACAACCAAACGCCATGGGGGGTAGAGAGGCTGGCGGTTTATCTCATATCTTGCCTGGATATAGAGTAGTCAAAAATTCCAGTCATCGTGCAGAGTTAGAAGCAGTATGGCAGTTACCCCCTGGCAGTATTAACCCCATTCCAGGTAGGGATGCCTGGAGCATGATTACTGGTTTAGAAACAGGGGAAGTTGGAGTTTTATGGATTGCCGCTACCAATCCTGCGGTCAGTATGCCCGATTTGGTGAGAACCAAAAAAGCCTTATTGCGATCGCCATTTACGATTGTACAAGATGCTTACTATCCTCTAGAAACTGCTAGTTTTGCCCATGTGGTCTTACCCGCAGCCCAGTGGGGAGAAAAAACAGGGACAATGACTAATTCGGAACGAGTTGTGACACTCTGTCCTCAATTTAGACCCGCTCCTGGCGAAGCGAAACCAGACTGGGAGATCTTTGCGGAAGTTGGTCGTCGCTTAGGCTTCACCCAAGAATTTGATTTTGCTAACTCTGCAGAAGTTTATCAAGAGTTTGTGCAGCTAACCCAAGGTCGCCCCTGCGATCTTAGTGGCTTGAGTCACGGTAGGTTACGTCAGCAGGGTTCTATTCAGTGGCCCTGTCCCTTAGAAGATTTGGCAGTTAATGAAAATTCAGACATTATTAACCTGACTTGCAATACTGAAAGAAATGCTACGACAGATAATGAAGAGACTAAAGGTCTATTTTCTAATTTATTTCGAGAAAAAGATGAAACTCTGCCCGCTAAAAGACTTTATACTGACGGCAGATTTAATACCCCCGATGGTCGAGCTAAGTTTGCCGCTTTTCATTCTAAAGGACTAGCAGAACCAATTGATGCTGACTATCCTTTTGTCCTGACCGTGGGTCGTCTCTATGAACATTGGCACACGATGACTCGTACTGGAAGGATTACGAGAATTATGAAGAAGCAGCCCGAGCCATTTATTGAAATTCATCCTCAAGATGCTCATAAATTAGGCATTGAAGAACATAATTTGGTAGAAGTGCGATCGCGTCGAGGAGTGGCTCGTTTCGCAGCCAGAGTAACTAAAGCGATTAATCCTGGCACAGTCTTTGTGCCCATGCACTGGGGGGCATTATGGACAGACAACGGCGAAGCGAATCTGCTAACTCATCCTGAAGCCTGCCCAATCTCACTGGAGCCTGAATTAAAGGCTTGTGCCGTAAATTTAACTCCCGTGAAATCAGAAACTAATTACATCAAAGAGAATACCAAAGAAGTGGCATCTACTCTAGCTGAGGAATCTGTGTCAGTCTAAAGTATAATTTGATTCTGGCTTCTTGAACTCACCTAGGACACAAGCTGTTTGAAAGATGCCAACGGGATCGACAATTTTTGAGCAGTTTCTTTGAGCTGAGTTTGAAAACTTTCAACATCTGAAGCAAAGCCACACAATTTGGCTGTCATTTCTAATCCTGCCGAAGCATTAGCTCTAGCGCAGTTGGTCAAGTCTTCACCACTCAAAGGCTCTTTTCCCGAAAGCAATTTGCGTTGTGATTCTCCCCAAAAAGCACTTAGAGTACAGATTTGTTGCTCTGCCTGATGCTTAATTGACCAACGATAAATAACTTTTTGCGGGTCTACTCGAACTTCTACCAATTTTGCTCCCATGTAATACTGCATTTGACTTAAGGTTTGCTGCCTTACTTCGAGCGGGTCATTTTTGCTGATAGTTCGTTCTAAATGAGCCTGGGTCGGTTTAGCCATTATTTAAAGCCTGATGTTTAAAGATATTTTAAGTATTTTAGATAATTGTCATTTTATATGTTTTTTTGTAAAAATCTGGAGACACTGACAAATCTAGCTTAACTAGCCGATTCCTTCTATTTTCCTCTGACGTAATAACTGCAAATCTTCTGGGGTATTGCAATTAAACAGACTATTGCGATCGGCGATCGCTAATTCTTGGACAGCACTACAATTTAACCAAGTTTGAAAAGATTGTCCACCGTGATTAATATGCATTGTCAGTGAAGGGAGACAACTTCGACGATAAAACCCACATAAAGGCTCCCATCTTTCGGCATTGCGTGGCAGCAGAGCGATTTCTGTGGGTAATACTGTTGCCAAAGCTAAAGACCACTGTTTTACTTGAGACGAAGACAAATAAGGCAAATCACAGGCTAGTAATAAAGTCCATTCTGTCTTGACATACTGTAATCCCTGGGCAAAACCGATGATAGGAGTGTTAGAAGTCGTGTCTAGCACCAGCTGTTCCCTAAGTAACTGACAACTAGAGGGTACAACATGCTGATATTTTTCAATCCAGGGTGTAACTACATAGGTTTGACTAGCGCATTCATTAGCTAGCAAACAAACATGAGTCAGCAATGTCTTGCCATCTATTTGTAATAGGGCTTTGTCTTTACCCATGCGGGAACTTTCTCCCCCAGCCAGAATCAGTGCTGTAATTTTGTCTTTGATCAGCTTGGTCATAAAGCTAGGAACAAAATAATGAATAATCAATCATATTCCTCAAACCACATCGAACAATATCTCAGGCTTTGGGTTTATCTTTTACCAGTGGTAGGTGTAATTCCTGCGGTGTGGACTCTATATCAATCTCAGAACAGGAATTTCAAGACCAAAGATGGACAGCCCCAAGATTGCCCTGCTCTCCGTCAACAGCTTAAAGCAAGCCGACTATCAATTAATTTAATGATACTTTGGATAAGTTCTTACGCTTTATTTTCACTTGGAGCTGCTAATGTTTCAGAATTAATGTCTTTTCGGTTACTTTATGTCAATGCAATTACCACAACAGGATACTTTTTGATCTGTACAGTCTTGCTGTGGCAGCTAGGCAAAAAAAAACTGTGTGATTCAGAAGATTTGAACTAGTTTCAAACTGCGGCTCAAAAGCTTGTGTCTGCCATAAATTGCCAGTTGCCAAAACTATCGTTACTCTTAAGATGAATCTACCAGCAGACAGCGTCATCAGTGTTAAACAAAATAGCTAAAATGAGTCGCAAGTTATAATTTTTTCGTCAACATTATGATGAAAATAACTTCGACACAGGTATTTTTTCTAGTAAATAGCTGTTAATATTAACTGAATTATGTTTGTGCTTACACATATCTAAAATTTTACTTTAAGAATATAATTTATTTTTACTCAGGGTGAGGGTATCCAGTGCCAGTTAGAAAAGCTTATCAATCGACTCCTTCAGGTAGAAAAAATACTGCCCAATTTAATTCAATTAATTATCCCCTCGAACATCAACCAAAGAAATTGAATAAAGGAAGAGCTATTTTAGTTGGTTTAGGTTTAGCCAGTGTTTCAGTCATTTCAGCCGCAGTCGGTGCATTTCTCGCTGTTGCTTTATCTACGGCTTCTCCGCTACAGCAGGCAGAACTAAGCACTGAAGAACAAAAAGTTTTTAGTCAAGCAGAAACCGTAACTGCCAAAAACTTAAATTTACCCGAACTAAAACGACCTGTAAATATTCTAGTTTTGGGGATCAAAGTTATAAGTTCCGACCTAGAAAATAAAGGAATTGAATATGAAAAGCAAGATGTTGGATATCATCACTTAGTCAACTCTTTTCATGGGCTAAGTGATAGTATGTTGTTGCTCAGATTTGATCCTCAAGCAGAAAAAGTAGCGGTACTTTCAATTCCTAGAGATACCCGTGTTTATATTGATGGACATGGGGTCAGAAAAATTAACCATGCGAATGAATATGGTGGTCCAGCATTAACCGCTAGTGTCGCCAGCGAACTATTAGGCGGAATTAATATTGACCGTTATGTTCGGGTCAATGTTCAAGGAGTGGAAAAGCTAATCGATGCTCTGGGTGGCGTTACGGTTAACGTGCCTAAAGACATGAAATACAATGACTTTAGTCAACATCTTTACATTGATCTGAAAAAAGGGATTCAACATTTAGATGGCGATAAAGCAATGCAGTTTTTACGTTATCGTTACGACAATTACGGTGACATTTCGCGCGTACAACGGCAGCAGATGTTGATGCGTTCAGCAGTAGAGCAAACCCTCAAGCCTGCCACGGTGATTAAAATCCCCAAAATACTTTCGGTGATCCAATCCCATTTGGATACTAATTTGACCGTGAGAGAATTGATGGCACTGTCTAATTTTGCTTCTAAAACCGATCGCTCGGATGTCAAGATGATGATGTTGCCTGGGGACTTCAATAGTGGAGATGAGACCGTCAGTTACTGGTTGCCTAACTATCAGAAAATCAACCAGCTGATGACTAAACACTTTGATTTACCGCGAGAAGGAGACTATGCGATCGCTGATAATCGATATGCCACTTTAGAAGGTACTCCTGATATTAGTAACCCTCGCATCAAAATCTCCGTGCAGGATAGTACTAAAAATCAAAAGGTCTTGCAGTCGGCGTTAGACACTCTAAGAGAAGCAGGTTATAGCAGAGTTAGTGCTAGCAAAAATTGGCAAGACCCCCTAGCTAAAACCAGAGTAATTGCTCAATCTGGAGACGACGATGCAGCGGCAGAAGTACGCTCGATTTTAGGTGTGGGGGAAGTGGTAGTCGAAAGTACAGGCGTTTTATATTCCGATATTACAGTACAGTTAGGTCGCGACTGGAAACAACAGCTTGAGAAACTAATCGAGTCTAACTTTGAAGTGGAAGAAAATGGCTTTTAGCTATGAAAAAACGATTTCTATGTAGTGATTACTGTGTCAATTATTTGTAGCATCAAAATGATATAACTTTTACAAGTTAGATGACGAAGTAAAGAATTAATGACGCGCATCTTTATTAGCCATAGTCACTCAGATCAGGCGATCGCCTTTAGATTAGTCAATTTCCTTTTGGCTGCTCTTCGAGTTGAGGAGGAAGAAATTTTATGCACCTCAAATCCTAATCAGGGTTTGACTTATAGTTCTCATTCCATTACCGATCAACTTAAACATAAGCTAAAAACCTCAGAAGCGATCATTATTTTAATTACTTTAGATAGCTTGCATTCGGCTTGGATACCATTTGAAGCAGGCTCCTTTTGGACTACAGATAAACCAGTTATTCCGATCTTGGGGAAAGGTTTAACTCAAAATAATTTACCTGGTCCTTTGAAAAGTTTTCTTAGTATTGCTATGGACACTCCAGATTTTACCGACAAGCTTAATAGTGCCATTAACCAATTAGCAGATAAGCTTCAGATAGAGCAAAGATTTACTACCAGACGAAATCATACTCTCCAAGAATTTTTTCAACACCTCAAAGACTGGAAATCCAAATATCCCAACTCAAATAGATCACAGCAACAACAAATCGAAGAATTAACCAGACAGCTTAGAGAGTTACAGAGTTTCCACGACAAGCAACTTGCAGAAATCGAGACAACTTCCCAACAAGAAAAAGAGCAAATAAAGCAATCCTATCTAACTCAAATTCAAGAATTACAGCAGTCGAATCAAGACCAACAACAGTTAGAAAAAATCCTCACGTCCCAAATCCAAGAGCTAGAACAACAATTACAGCAGGCTCAATCTTTTCTGATCGCGCAACAACAAGTAGAGCAATTCCTTAAGTCCAAAATTCAACAGCTAGAACAATTACAACCCACCACCATAGTTTCTGAAATTGTATCCAAAACCGAGGAGGTAGAACTCAGAAGCGCAAGGGGAGTTGATTACACCAAACTCTATGACTTATTAAAACAAAAGCAATGGCAGGAAGCAGATGAAGAAACGGCTAAGCTAATGCTTCAAGCCGCCAATCGAGAAAATTCAGATTTGAGGATATATGATATTGAAAATTTTCCTTGTGAAGATTTGCGTACCATTAACAACCTCTGGTTACAACACAGCAATAGTAAATTTGGTTTTAGTGTCCAAGATGACATCTATGTAGGTCTCGGAGCTTCAAGAGAGTCTGAGAGTCAGGTCTGGGAACAATTTGGCTATCTCGTTGGCTGGAGACGAGGAAAACATTGGCGGGAATACGAGGAACTAACTTTCGACCTAAATCTGGCACCCCAGGGACACCTTCCTACAGTCTGGATGAATTTGTCAGCGCAGAATAGAACGTCTTTCTTCTTTCTTCTATCGTTCAATTTATAATGAAACCCAGCATAGAATAAGCTTTCATCGGGTTATGCAATCGCGCTTCCTAACCTACAAAAAATCTGAGGAATTTGGCGAATGCGATCGCAATAAAGAAAGAATTCAAGAATTACATAAATAGCAAGAATTATAAAAAAATTGCTCCTAATAAGTTAAGAGATAAAAGCTACGCACAGTATTATCCTCACCTTCAAACTTTAAATCATCAACGTCCAATATTGCTATACTCTTGATTGCCCATATAGATTTTCATCCTCCAAATGAGCGATCGCCAAACCAAAGTTCATCGCCCTACTCGTAAACGCTTGCCTAACCAGAGATGGCAGATTGCTACTCCGCAGCCTGACAAAGCTCAAGAATTAAGTCTGTCTACTGGTTTATTGCCTCTGGTGGCACAGGTGATCATTAATCGCGATATTGCAACTCCTGGTGAAGCTCACACCTACATCGAGCCAGAGTCTCAGAATTTACCCTCTCCCCTGGATGAATTTAAAGATTTAGCCGCCAGCGTCGAATTAATTAAAGAAGCGATCGCTGATGAGGAACAAATTGCTATCTGTGGCGATTATGATGCAGATGGGATGACTAGTACTGCGCTACTCTTGCGAGCCTTGAAACATCTGGGAGCCAAGGTGGATTATGCTATTCCTAGTCGGATGAAGGATGGTTATGGGATCAATAATCGCATTGTTGAAGAATTTGCCGAAAACGGGGTTGGTTTAATTCTCACGGTAGATAACGGGATTTCCGCTTATGAACCTGTGGCGCGGGCGATTGATTTAGGTTTAAGCGTGATTATTACCGATCACCATGATTTACCAGAAAAACTACCTCCTGCCGATGCGATACTCAATCCTAAATTACTAACTGATAATTCTCCCTATAAAGGACTTGCAGGGGTTGGGGTAGCTTATATTTTAGCGATCGCTACAGCTCAAAGTTTAGGAAAACTAAAAGGTTTAACTAATCCGATTATGGAACTGTTTACTTTGGGAACAATTGCCGATCTCGCTCCCCTGGTTGGTGTTAATCGTCGTTGGCTAAAGCGGGGTTTACGGGCATTACCTAATTCGCAATTGTTGGGCATTCAAGCATTAATGCAGGTTGCAGGGATTGATGAAACTCAAAAACAGCTCAAGCCTGATGATATTGGCTTTCGTTTAGGACCCAGAATCAATGCTGTGGGCAGGATTGGCGATCCGCAAATGGTAATTGAATTATTGACAACTGACGATCCACAGGTAGCTATGGAAAGAGCGTGGCAATGCGAAGGAATTAATCAAGAGCGTCGTCAACTGTGTGAGCAAATTGAGAAAGAAGCAATTTCTCTGGTGGAAAATACGCCCATTCCCTGGAAGCGCGATCGCGTATTAGTTTTAGTGGCAGCAGGGTGGCATCATGGCGTAATTGGGATCGTGGCATCAAGATTAGTTGAGCGCTATGGAGTACCTGTTTTTATCGGTACCTATGAAGATCATGAGTCAGAAGACACAGATAAGAATAAAGATGCACCACAGTCTCCCAGAATGATTCGCGGATCGGCTAGAAGTATTGATGAATTTAATGTCTTTGATGCTCTCAACTATTGCAGCGATTTACTAGGTAAATTTGGGGGACATCGCGCCGCAGGGGGCTTTAGTTTTCCTGCCGACAATTTAGAACAGGTAAAACAAAGACTCAGTAAGTTTGCCTATAAGTGTCTGGAAGTGGAACATCTCAAACCCTTGGTAAAAATAGATGCTCAAGCCAGCTTAGGACAAGTCGATTATGAACTGTATCAACAGATCGAAGGATTGCAACCTTGGGGAATCGGAAATAGCACTCCAGTCTTCTGGACACCTAACGTCAAGGTTATTGAGCAAAGAGCGATCGGCAAAACTCAAAGTCATTTAAAGCTAACCCTACAAGAAGCTAATTCCTCTGTGCAAATCAAAGCTCTAGCCTGGCGATGGGGCGAATATTGTCCGTTACCAGAGTGTTTAGATGTTGCCTATAAGCTCAAAGAAAATCATTGGCAAGGCACCACTAATATTGAATTGGAGTTAGTAGGAGTAAGACTTCCTAAAACACAGCTAAATAATAATATTTCTGCTTCAAATAACCAAATAAAAACTAATAATATACCAAAAAATCTTCAAAAAGCAGTATTTACCCATAGTGGCAGAATTTACGTATGCAGTAAAACTATTAAAGAACTTCGCATCAGAAACGATCGCGGTAATGTCTTAGCCGTTACTCAGGGCAATCGCACAGGATTATTGGGTAAATCTAGAGATGAAGCTAAGAAAGTAAACGTAACCAAAGAACCTTATTTTCAGTTGATTAAGGCTGCGTTGAAGGCGATTAAAGAGGGAAAGTAGTGTCCTCTAAAGGACTAGCTCCGATAGTCGGACTTAAATTAATTATAATTTGGAAGTATTAGAACAGTTAATTTTACAAGCTGAAAATAGCGATCGCCTGATTGAAATTGAGTAAGATGATTTAAAAAGACTAAAAGCTGGTTGGAAGATGACTTTAACATCCTACAAATGGTCGATTGAAGAATGGCACGACTTAGTTAACTCAGGAGTACTAGCGGGTAAGCGAGTCGAATTATTAGAGGGAGCAATAATCGTCATGAGTCCCGAGGGAATCCCTCACCGGAATACGAATCATAAGGTAGTCAAATATTTAAGAAAGCTATTGGATGGAATAGCAGAAGTGTACGAGTCTCATCCAATTACTTTAGATAATTCTGAACCCGAACCTGATATTGCGATTGTTCGTTTGCCTGAAAGTATCTATGATTCTCATCATCCTTATCCCGAAGATATCCATTGGCTGATTGAAATCTCGAATGAGACCTTAACTAAAGATTTAGAACAAAAAACTATTACCTATGCTCGCAACAGAATTCCCGAATATTGGGTCATAGATTTAAAAAATAATAAGCTGATCGTTCATACCCAACCACAAAGTAATTGCTATGCACAAATTAGCGAATACCAAACTGGCACAATTTCACTGCTAGCTTTTCCCCAGATTACTCTATCTCTTAATCGGCTTTTACTGTATTAAAAATAATCAAAAATTTAATTCTTTTGAGTAAGTTACCAGGATTGTTCTCTATCAATCAATTAACGAAAAACTTATAGATAACCCCACCTGTATTTATCTCTGTTTATCTGTAGACACTATCATCCACGTCAAACCCGACAAAAATACTAGTCCTGTAACTCCTGCAATTGGATTACCATCGATTCCCGTAACCCAGACAGGAACTAAATTAGTATACTCAATCAACTCACCAACGTTGACGATATAGTAGCTCCAAACCAGCCCTGCATGAAGACCAATGGAAATGCCCAGGCGATCGCCATGTTTATATTTAGCTAATACCAAAGCGATCCCTAACAAAACCAAAGCAGGAAAAGTTACCCCAGTACGAATAATCTCTTCAATTGGCTTCAGGAAATGCGCCACGGCATAGACTATAGCAGTAACTCCAATACAAGTTTTCTTACCGTAATCTCTCTGCAATTCATCCAGTAACCAGCCGCGAAATAATAATTCTTCTGCCAAGGCAATTCCCACTGCACTCAATAAGCCTTCAAGAGTAATTCGGATCAGATTAGTTGCAGGATTAATAACCTCAATCCAACCAAAAAGTGCTTCGGTAATAAATAGACTCAAACATAGCCAAAAGCCAATCGCCAAGCCTCGAAAAAATTCTCTGGTATTTCTATTGCTGCTGACTAAACCATAACGAGCAAAAATATTATTCTCTTGGTGTACCAGTCTGCCCCAAAGCTGCCAGAAAAACAATAACTCTACAAACAGCAGTGCCATAGTTAAAATACTGGCAAGATTACTATTTTCCTGAAATAGCCCATAAATGAGCAACGCTAAGGGTAGCCATAAAATAGCTAAAGCACCGATAAAGATGATTAGCCTTATTGGTGCTGAGCATTGCGCTATTTTCTTGAGTCTAGAAGTATATGACAATAGTAATGTGCGAGGCTTATTTATTCGTCAGGCTCGATGGTACTGGTTAAGCCATGATTACACAAGGTTTCCGAATAAAATTCAGCGTGTTCTAAAGCACAGGTAATAACTAAACCAACTCCACTATTATGAGTTTCCATCATGATATTAACGGCTTGAGGCTGAGTCATTCCACCAATAGTTTGCATTAAAACCTGGACTACATACTCCATCGAATTGAAGTCGTCATTATGCAGTAAAACTTTATAGCGGGGTGCGTGTTTGCGTGTAGTTGAAGTTGAACTTTTATCTATTACAGAAATTCCTAATGACACAACTATATTCTCCTTTAAAATTTCTTTTACTTTGATCAAACTGTTCTCAATGCAGTTATTCGTTAAGGTCTAATATTAAAGCGATCGCCAAGCTGTTAGATTTTAAGTGCAGCAAAAGCATAAGACTCTTACGTTCCATGTTGTTCAAACATCATCTCAAAGAACTCTATTATTTTGGTTTTGCTTAAAAGATTTAAATCACGTCCGCATTTATATTAGCCGAACCTCTTGATAAGTTTCCAATTATATCAGAGTTGACCATGAGCAGGCACTGATTAAAATTACTCATCAATGGAATTTATTCTACTGAGGTAAATTATATAGTAAAGCAAGTTAACATAAATTTATAATAAAGTATTTTTAGTTCACCAATGGCTACAACTTCCCTCCCGATGATGCAATCTGTCCCTGGTACATATTGGCAGTGGCGGGACAACTCCATTTACTACGTTTGTGCAGGGGAGAAGCAACCTGGAAAACCTCCCTTGTTGCTGGTACATGGCTTTGGTGCGTCTACCGATCACTGGCGTAAAAATATTTCCGAGTTACAGTCACATTTTCAAGTTTGGGCAATTGATTTACTGGGTTTTGGTCGCTCAGCTAAGCCCAAACAAGAATATAGTGGAACCCTGTGGCGAGAACAGCTACATGATTTTATTACCGAAGTTGTGGGACAGCCCACGGTATTGGCAGGAAATTCCCTTGGAGGTTATGCATCGCTTTCTGTGGCAGCAGAGTATCCTGAATCCACGGCAGGTCTGATCTTACTTAATAGCGCGGGTCCTTTTTCTGACATAGAAAATTCTCCGCCAAAATCTGGATCAAATTTAGTTGGTAAATTAGTTCGCTCAGTTTTATTGCAGCCATGGGCAAGTTTTTTACTGTTTCAATATGTCCGCCGTCGCTCTATAATTCGTAAAACGTTGAATAAAGTTTATTTTGACTCTCAAGCTGTAACCAAACAATTAGTAGAGGATATCTATCGTCCTTCTTGTGATTCTGGGGCAGCTGACGTATTCAACGCCGTATTTAAAACTCCCCAAGGAGAAAAAGTCGATGTGCTGTTAGGCAAAATGCAATCTCCTCTGATGCTGCTCTGGGGTGAAAAAGACCCCTGGATTAATGCTAGAGATAAAGGAGCTAAGTTTCGTCAATACTTTCCTCAGGTTGAGGAACACTATCTCCAAGCTGGTCATTGTCCCCATGATGAGGTTCCTGAACAAGTTAACACTCTAATCAAAGACTGGGTTTTCGACCTCAGTAAGCTACAATCTTAATTGCTGTCTTCTTAATAATTTGTTACAAGATAAGAGTAACTCAATCTATAGCTCTATGTTTGGTGGATTTGTTGGATTTGGTAATAAAAAAGGCGGTGATTGGGGCGAAAACCTGATCAACACTGTCGCAAGCAACACGATCCGTCACCTATTTACCCGTAGTGAGTCAGTAGAAGTAGCGGTGAAATGTAATCCGTCTAGCAAACTACTCCAAGGAACAATCGACAGCTTCAAAATGAGTGGTCGTGGTTTAGTTATTCGCAAGCAGTTTCGCACTGAACAAATGTCTTTTGAGACTGATGCGGTTTCAATCGATTTTGGTTCGGCGGTGCAGGGGAAAATAGCGCTGAAGCAGCCTACCCAGGCGATCGCCCAAGTCAGATTATCTCAAGCCGACATCAATAAGTCTTTTGAGGCAGATCTAGTTAGAAAGCGCCTAGAGAATTTAACTCCTAACGCTCTAACACATATATCTGATGGTGAACCAATTTCTTTTACTAATGTGGAAGTACAGTTATTACCTGATAATCGAGTTAAGCTTTCCGCCAAAGCCAATTGGAATGATCAATCCGTTCCTGTAAGTCTCAGATGTGTTTTGGGCATTGGAAAACGAAGGAGAGTAAAGTTTGAAGACTTAAAATTTGATCCAGCAAACATAGACCCTAAGTTGCAAGATACTTCCCAAAAGTTGACCCTAGCATTAGGAGAAATTCTCAATGAGATGGTTGATTTAGATAAGTTTAACCTTGATGGAGTTAAGTTACGCTTAAATCGCCTGCAAACAGAGGGACAGATGTTGTTGTTTAGCGGTTACGCTCAGATTGAGAGAGTACCGCAAACTGGCTAATAGCGCTGCTTAGGAATAGCAACAAGTTAGTAAAACTACAGTATTAGGTTCATCTTGATGTGGGGTACTTCCGTAACAGCAGAAGGAAATACAGTCCCACAGGTTTGAAAACCGACTTTTTTATAAAAACCAATAGCGGTCAGTCGAGCATTAAGAGTTAAGGAGATTGCCTTCTCTCGTCTGGCAATTTCAATTAACGTTAATAGTATGGTTCTGCCTAAATTTCGACCTTGATAATCTGGTTTAACTACCATCTGGCACACTTGATATGTTTGGTCATGCTGTGGTGCTAATTGACCGTAAGCCACAACGCAACCCTGGATTAAAATGGCGACATGAAAATAATCTGCTTGACGTTCATCTAATAATACTCTCCACGGTAAATGATGTTGAGTAAAGAACAGTTCGTATCTTAATTGACAAGCCTGTTGGTACTCCTGACTCTGATATTTAATCAGTTTGATGATCGCTTGTTGGTTAGGCACAGCTTCTTATTTCTCCATAGTTCAAATTTGCTAGCCTAAAGAAAGATAAACTGAAGATTGTCTTGTCTTGAGTCGGTTTTCAAGAGGGATAAAAGAAACCCCCTCTAAATTACTATCAGGACTTTTTCAGTATTAATAATTGATTTTAAGCATGATTTTAAGCGATTTACTTGATCTATATAAAAAGTCTAAAAATTTGTGGCAGTCCAGATTACCACTAACACCTCAATTACTTCTATTTTTTAATCGGCTTACTATTTGCTTACTAGTTCTAGCGAGCAGCTTTTCTCTTTGGATTACTCCTGTATCAGCCACAATCAACGACGATCACTATGAAGGTAACATCTACATTCTTTATGGTGGCAATGGTTCCCTAGTTCCTCCTCGTATGGACCTTGCAACTTCCTTAAAACGAGAAAAGCCCGCAATTTTAGTGTTTTATGTTGACGATAGTAGTGATTGTAAACAATTTTCAATTGTAGTTACCCGACTGCAAGAATTTTATGGTCGAGCAGCTAGTATTATCCCTGTCACAGTTGATTCTTTAGTTGACAAAGAGTACAGTCCTGAGGAGGCAGGATATTATTACAGCGGCGTTGTACCAGAAACAGTAATCCTCGATCAGCAAGGTCAAGTGGTCTATGACGGTAAAGGACAGGTACCCTATGAAGAGATGGATGATGTTTTACGGGAAGTTTTCGATCTTCTTCCTCGTTCAGAATCTCAAGTATTGAAGCGTCGTTCGTTTAATGAATTTAACTCTGGAATGACTTCAGAATAAAAAATTTTGTTGCTCTCTTTGATTCAAATCTAAGTTCCTGGGCTTCGATGAGTAAGTCAAGTATGCGATCGCTTTTTGTTCTTGTATTTTGAGCGATCGCATTATCTTCATCTAACAACACTATAGATGACAGAAATGGCAAAGCTAGCGATCGCAACTTTCAAGATAGTCAGTTAAGCTGGAGGAACTAACCACCACAAACTAGGAACATTTCTCAAAAATCCATAAATAGTAAAAATCATTGCTATTATAAATATTTGTTGATTTTTAAATTTAATAGTGTAGAGATTAATCTGATAAAAATACCGTAAAAAATACGGTACAATCCAGTAAAAAAAATATGGTAGGCAGATAATTAGTAATGGATTTAATCTGAGGGCTAATTGCCAATTTCCATGTAGCAATTGATGTAAAGCTCTCATCATGCCACATCCTGGGCAGTAATACTCACCCCATTCTCTCGATAAACTTGGAGGATAAATATTATTATAATCTGCGGGATTAAAATAATATAAGATTAGTATGCTTAAAGAACATAAAAAATATATTGCTATCAACTGAATTTTTTTAGCAGACATACCCAATATGAAAGTTGTTTATCTTTAGTATAGTTACTGAAGACAAAATTGTAATTGCCTGAATATACTATGAGCTAAAGTACTAATTTCTAATTAAAGAAAGCATAATGACTAATCCTCAAAGTAGTGATGCAAATGGGAAGAAGATTGCTTGTGGTATCTGCGGTATTATATTAGGAGCTTTAGGTATTCATAAATTTATTTTGGGCTATACTACCGAAGGTTTAGTTATGCTTTTAGTAAGTATTTTGACCTGCGGTATTGGTTCTCCAGTGATGGGAATTATCGGGTTAATTGAGGGGATTATGTATTTAACAAAATCCGATGATGAATTTTGTAATACTTACATGGTGTCTAAAAAAGGCTGGTTCTAATTTTTATATATGCCTAAACTAAAGCACACATCAACTAAAGTTTTCTCAGCCGCATTTGGAGCAGTCTATCTGAGTATATTCTCTAATCTAGACTTAAATATTATTATCAAATCTTATGTCGTTATAATGCCAGTACAATTGCTGGCATTAATCTATGGAGTGTATTTAATTTATACTCAAAAATATCAAAGGCAGCAATATCCACCTGATTGATTATCGATAATTTGATTGAAATTTTCTTGGCTCAATCATTCTTGATCCTGTAGATTGTCCCATTCGTTTGCAGCATCCTGAACTGCTTGTTCAACAGTTTTCTCTTCTAACATTGCTGCCTGTAAATTTTCGTAGATTGCTTTTTGTAGAAGATGAAGATTCTTAGTTACAGGAATTAACACTTCCGCGTCATTAAGTTGAGCTGCACCAATTTTCTTTGCCTGTTGTTGTAAGTTATTTTCTCCTTGCTGTTCAATAGTTGTGATGTATTGAGCAACAGCTTCCGTCGTTGAAGGCAGAACATTAGATTCTTGGGCAAAGGCTAATTGATTTTCCGTATTAGTAACAAATAAAGCATATTTCAGGGCTTGTTCAGATTTATCACTATCGCGGGGAATGACCAAATTCATTACCGCCACGCTTTTTTGATCACTCACTCCCGTAACTTGAGGTGCGATCGCCGAAACTTGGGCAATAGTTGGCGCATTATTAGTTATGGTTTCGATAAACTCTGCACCAGAGTTGAGTATGGCTATTTCTCCAGCTTGGTATAGCTCAATCCCACGACGATGTCCCTGAGTTAAGACATCGGGAGGCAAAAGTTTTTGCTGATATAAATCTACCCAATATTGAAAAGCAGCTCTTCCCGCTGGGGTGTTAAATCCAGCCTTACCTGATTCTGTTAGTAAATTCACTCCCATTTTGACCAAAGACTCTAAGACATCACCAGAATCATTAGCAACAAACGAAACAAAGAAAGCATATTTTCCCGTTTTTTCTTTGATAATTTTAGCCGCCTGTGCCAATTCAGCATAAGTTTGAGGTGCTTGCTGAATACCTGAAGCGCCTAACAATTCTTGATTGTAAATAGTAATTGTGGTGGTGAGATACCAAGGAAGACCAAAGGTTTGCTCCCGACAATTACTTGCTTGACAAACTTCAATCGTACTTGCCTGCCAGATTTTAGGTAGATAGCTAGCTTTGACTTCAGGAGTCACTACTTGTTCTAGATCTAACCAGGCATTGCGGGTTGCTAGTTGGGAAGCAAATTTAGGATTAAGGTTGACTACATCTGGTGCAGTTCTAGCAGAAATTGCCGTTAAAATCTTATTTTCCATTGCCGACCAAGAAACATCTACCCAGCGCAGCTGAAGTAGCTCATTTTGCGCTTCAAAAGTACGGTTTAAATCAACGAAGTATTCAGTAAAGTTAGGCTTAAGCTGCATTGTCCAAAATTCAAGCTGATTGGAATTAGATTGACCACTAGGGTTACAGCCAGATAATCCCCCCAGAATGGCACCAATCAATAAATGTAAAGTCGATTTTTTGATGAAGATGATTATTTTCACTACTTCTTTATCTAAGCAATAAAACAAAAGATATTACCTATAGGTAAAAATGGCAATATCCATGCGTAATTTTAACTATTATTTTGAGTGTAGATTAAGTTTATTTCGGTACTACTACTTATCAATAAACCGATTTTTAGCGGCTACAATGTCCAATGTGAGTAAGCCTATCATCGAATTGATTTGATATTTATTAACTTACAAATGGGCATTTGACAATTGATTAATCAACTAGATTACAGTGTCAATTCTCCATTGTCAGTTGAAATAGAATCTTCAATGTTTTGGCTCAATAAGACCCAAAAAACAGAACGCCATATCTAATCATGAGGTGCAAATTTTGAAATACTACTTGGTCAAGGAGTATGCTAAATAATCTAACAAATCTCTTTACAAAAAAAGGCGAGAATATCGGAATTGAAATCAATTCCCAGAAAGTGAATATTGCTCAAATAGCAAAACAAGGACAGCAATATAAATTAATCAAAAATGTCTCGGCTGATATTCCTGATGGGGTATATGAAGATGGACAAATTGTTGACTCTTTAACTTTATCAGAATTGATCAAAGATACTCTCAAAGCCAACAAGATTAATGCCCAAACAGTGTCAACTGCGGTACCGATGAGAGAGGCTATTATTAGAGTCATTCCTGTCCCCGCTGAACTAGACGAAGCAGAACTAAAAGATATGGTTTTAGTTCATGAAGCTGGGATGTATCTTCCTTATCCCCGAGAAGAAGTAGATTTAGATTATGCCAAACTAGGCTACTTCATGGATGAAGATGGAATTGAAAAAGTGAATGTTCTCTTAGTAGCTACTAAGAAAGAAGTCACCGATCTTTATACTGAAATTTTTGAGCAAGCAGACCTCAAAATGGGAGTTCTAGAGATTAATAGCTTTGCTTTGATTAGAACTATCAGAGAGCAGTTGCGTCAGTTTGGTTCTAAAGAAGCAGTCGTTCTAGTAGATCTAGAGTTTGATAATACTGAAATCGCGATCGTAGTTGAGGGTGTACCTCAGTTTTCCCGTACTGTTCCCATTGGTACCTATCAGATGCGTTCGGCATTTTCCCAAGCAGTTAACTTACCAGCTACAGGTGGAACTGAAATACTCCACGATATAGATGTATTAGATGGGATTGAAGATTCAGGAGATATAGATTCATCCCAACTCGAATCAGGACAAGCGGCATTATTGAAAATTCTGGGGGAATTAACTGAGGAATTAAGTAGATCAATTAATTTTTACATCAATCAAAGTGAAGACTT
The DNA here is from genome assembly GCA_039179675.1 of Cyanobacteria bacterium P01_G01_bin.67. GTDB lineage: Bacteria > Cyanobacteriota > Cyanobacteriia > Cyanobacteriales > Xenococcaceae > Waterburya. Next base: position 21,723 of record JBCDEP010000023.1, on the reverse strand, counting down.
AGAAATTGCTCAGTTGCTATTAGCAGGACCAGGAGCAGGTATCAATCAGGTAGATGAATTTTTTACTCAAAAACTAAATTTGCCGACGATGAAGGTCGACCCCATTACGACTTTAGGGTTAGATGTTAGCCAAGATATTGCTCCTCGATATCGACCAGGATTAGGAATAGTTTTAGGATTAGGAATGAGAGGTCAGTAAGTTCTCTGTCATGTTGCTTTCGATGGTATATCAGGGAACTGTAATAGTGCCAGCCAAAATATTAGTTAAAGACAATATTAATACAAACTATGCCGCGAGCTAGATGTCTTAATACTTTCTAGTAAATGGCTAAATTGCTTGCAATCTGACCATTAATTATGTTCAAAATTTGTATGGCTTTATGTATAACTTAGATATTAATTTTCTTAGAGATAGAAATCCTGAGCAATCTGCCGATATAAGTGGTGATTTTGCTCAGAAAAAAGAACCTACCATAGCCGACAAAATTCCGATCGCTCTGGGAGCATTAGTTTTTTTATTAGCACCAGCTATGGCTTTTGGGTACTTAAAAAATGTCAATGCTAAGACAGCTAACATCAAACAAGAAATTCAACAAATCGAGGCTGAGATTGCAGATTTGGGCAATCAGAACAAACGAATTGAAGCTGTAAACCAAGAAATACAGCAAGTACAGCAGGAAACAGCAGCTTTAGTGGGCGTATTTGAAAAAATTAAGCCTTGGGCAGCGATTATGCAAGAAGTTAGCGATCGCACTCCTCCAGGAATTTTAGTCGAGTCATTGCAACAGAGTGGTTCAGGAAACGGTACTGGAATTAATATTGCTGGGGTAGCTCGTTCCTATGAAGATGTTAACGACTTTGTCTTATTTCTTCAGCGATCGCCATTTTTTGATGGTAAACAAATCAAGCTCAATGGAGCTAGCGTGACTGAGTTCTCCCTAGAAATTGAGAACGAGGATGCTCTTCCAGATAATGCTTCATTATTGATTCCTGAAGGGATCAAATATACCATTTCTGCTCAACTCAATAATGTACCTTCCTCACAACTAAAAGAAGATATTGAGGAAAAAGGCTCTATTGGCTTAGTCACCAGATTAGAAACATTAGAACGTAAAGGAGTAACTCTAAAATGACCTTTGCCGACGATTTTGCTAGTGAAGAGCAGTTGCTCGAAGATGATTATCCCTCTGCTTTTGGGATTACTTTTACGCCGATGATTATTGGGGTAGTCATAGCTGTTGCAGGAATCTCTTTAGCTACCTATGGCTTTATTAAATTTGTCCAACCCGCTCAAGCTGAATATCAAAAGACGGTAGCCCAAAAACAGGATCTCGAAACACAGCTAAATAGCATCAAAACAGGAGATTTACAGTTAAAACTAGCTCAGGCTCAATCAGACCTGGCTGAGAAAAAAGTCCTGAAGTCTCGGGTGCTTTCAATGTTTACCAGTGAAAATGACTTGGAAACATTGCTCATCGATTTGAATAATTTTATTGCCACCAATCAAGGTGCTTTAACTCAGTATCAACCCGATAGTAATGTCAGCACCATCAATGATGCTTCTCTTGGAGCAGATGTTCAAGGAAAGCTAAAGCGTAAAGGTATTTCCTTAACTTTTGAAGGCACTTTTAACGAAACCAAGCAAATTTTACAAGATCTAGAGCGTTTACAGCCATTATTAATGGTACAAAGTATCAGCTCTAGCGTTACCGAGGAACCCACAGCAATTTTAACCAACAATAGAAGTGAAATTGTGCCTCAAAAACAAGCTGAGCTAAAAACCCAAATTAAGCTAGATGCGATTTTACCCCTGAGCCAAGCAGAATTGGAGCAGGCTAAAAAAGCAGATCAACAAGCAGAGCAAGCAGAAGAAAATAATCGACGTAAACGTCGTCGAAATAGCGAGAAATAGACCAGCATCACTAACTAAAGTTAGCTCTAGAAAAAATATTATTTACTGACGATATTAGGTTGAGGATTAAACAGTGAACAATTATTGCGATCGCCTTGGTTTTTTGACCGCGTTAACAGTTATGATTAGCGCGGTGCCTGCTATTTCAGCTGAGCATAAAGTTACAGATATCGAATTAGCTAAAAATTCTCATCAACTAGAATTAAAACTCTCCACAACTAGCAAAGTCGAGCAAAATGCTTCTTTCTATACGTTACGGAATGGCAATACCATTGAAGCAAACCTACTCAACACCGATTTAGATTTGCCAGTCGGCGACTCCTTTAAACAGGTCAATCCGATGCCTGGGGTTAAGGCAGTAGAAATTAATCAGGTTGATCGCGAACACACACAAATTATTATTTCTACCGTAGCAGATGTTCCTGTTGAACATTTATTAGAGCAACAGGGAGATGAGCTAATTCTCAGTCTTAACCGCGTCACCAAAACTCAGTCCCTCAAGCGAGAATTAAAACAGTTGGGGCATCAAACTGTTAAAAATATTAAGCAAACTTACAAATCAGCCCTGGGTCAGAAAAAAACCAAGGACGATCAAAAATCAACCTTAGCCTCAGGTAAATCCAAATCGGACTCTGAAGCTTCTGATGTCCTGATTCCTAATCCTGAGATACTGATTAACGATAACCGTATTGATGATATTAAGGAACAAGTCTTTCAAGCCCAATCAGACTCTGAAGCTTCGGCAACTTTACCCCGAGCAGTCGCTCCTCCCGTGGGAGATATGGCGGTTTCTAATATCAACACCATGCCAGATATGGTCGATCTTGGCTCCAGTGCGTTAGTTCCTCGCCTCGTCATGCGGGATGCACCCGTCAGAGAAGTTTTGTCTCTCCTCGCGCGATCAGCTAATTTGAACGTAGTCTATGCAGCAGGAGACGACGAAGGCGGTAATGATGAGGAAGAAACAGGACCAACTGTGTCTTTGGATCTAGAAAATCAACCGATTCAAGAAGTATTTAACTCAGTATTACTAATTTCTGGTTTAAACGCTAACCGCCGCGGCAATATTATTTACGTTGGGGAACAGCTACCTGCACAAGCTCGTAATTTAATTAGTCGGACGATTCGCCTCAACCAAGTCACCGCTGAAAATGCCGCTTTATATCTTGCTAGTCAAGGGGCAACGGGGAAACGACTAACTAACGAAGTTGAAGAAATTATCGATCCTGAAACTGGTCGGGTTGTGCAAAGAAGAGAAACTAGCCCTGAGCTGAGCGATCTCGATGGTGGAAGCGAAGATGAAACTGGAATTCAAGCATTAATGCTGAGAGGATTACAGATTTCCACTGATGCTCGTCTCAATGCTATTACCCTAGTGGGGGAACCCCGTAAAGTTGAAGTAGCAACCGCATTTCTGACTCAACTAGATGCCCGTCGTCGTCAGGTAGCAGTTAATGTCAAGGTTGTGGATGTTAACTTGCTAAATCAAGATATTTTTAACAGTAGTTTCTCCTTCGGCGTAGATGACAGCTTTTTTGTCCAGGATAATGGAGCGGCAAGTTTAAGATTCGGCGATACTGCTCCAGCAGGAACCGACGACATAACGAGTCCGACAGGGAGGTTATCGAATCCGCCAATTATCAGCAATCCATTTTCTGGAGCCGAGACATTCATTGATCTAAACAGTACTTTTGGGATTCCTGGCACTACTCCTGGCTTAGTGGATAACGGTGCAGTGGTTCAAGGAAGAGGCACGGGACAATTCTTTAATCGAGTTGCAGGGGTGAGTAGCGATCCCTTTACCGCAGGTCTAACTGACTTTACCGAAGCTACTTTTGATGTGATCGAGACCACAGACGGAGAATCGACTTTCACGGCTGGTGAAAGTGGAACTGCCACTTCAGCACTACCTAGTCTATTCCAATTCCCTGATAAATTTTTGGCGATGTTAGAGGCTCGGGTCACCAGCGGCAATGCTAAAATCCTAACCGATCCCACTCTGATGGTTCAAGAAGGTCAACAGGCAACTGTCAAGCTGGCTCAGAATATTATTGAAAGCGTCAAAACCGAAATTGATAGTGAAAGTGGATTTAGAACTATTACTCCTGTAATTAACGAAGCAGGTGTAGTTCTAACAGTTAACGTTGAACGTATTGACGATAATGGCTTTGTTTCCTTATCCGTTAGTCCATCAGTAACTTCTGTTGGCGCAACCCAAAGCTTTGATAGTGGTGGTGGTGCGGTTAACTTACTTAATCTTTTAAGTCGGCGCGAACTAAGTTCAGGTTTAGTCAGACTGAGAGATGGTCAGACCCTAATCTTATCGGGAATTATTCAAGACTCAGAGAGAACTGCGATTTCTAAGGTACCTATCTTAGGTGATATTCCTTTACTTGGTTCTTTATTTAGAAGTACTGACAAGTCAAGTGAAAGGGCAGAAGTAATAGTTTTGTTAACTCCAGAAATTGTGGAAGAGAATGCAGGGTTAGCCAGTAACTTTTCTCCAAGCAAGGAAAGCCGTGAAGTCCTTGAAAGAGAAGGAGTTGGGCTACTTGGAAACTAAGAGATTTAGCTTAATTTAGGACTTCGTTTTGGTGGTTGAAATTGGAAAAATTGTTGAAATCTATATAAATTAATGCTTTCAACGATCCATATTAGCCAAGTAGAGCTTAGAATAAGGCAGTCATCGGTTAATTCTTCAATCGAGAATTATTAATCAGTGGCTGTAAACACAGACCAAGTCTATAAAATGTTGTGGGTTTTCATAACTCAGATGCTATAAATTAGGCTGGTGAACTCTACTCTGCTGTAATAGGCGTGTCGGTTCACTTGGTAAAATTTGATTTTTTCAAATCTAAGTTCTCAATAACTGAGAGCAAAACACACAAAACACACAAGTCATAAGCATAAACAAGTAAGGACATCACAATGAACAAAGGTGAATTAGTCGATCGCATTTCGCAAAAAGCGACTGTAACCAAAAAACAAGCTGACGCTGTATTATCAGCTGCAATTGAGACTATTATGGAAGCGGTATCTGATGGGGATAAAGTAACCCTAGTTGGATTTGGTTCCTTTGAACGTCGCGATCGCAAAGAAAGAGAAGGACGTAACCCTAAAACTGGGGAAAAAATGTCGATTCCTGCTACTAAAGTTCCCGCTTTTTCCGCTGGGAAGTTATTTAAAGAAAAAGTAGCTCCTAAAAAGTAGTTTCGAGATAGCCAATTTATCTTGAACAGACCACAACACGGTGGAAACTTAACTTGGGCAGCCAGTATTGCTGGTTGTCCTGTTGCTGCTTTAACGGACTTTTCTGCCAGCATCAACCCTTTAGGAACTCCTCAAAGCGCGATCGCGGCGATTGTTGACTATACGACCCAGTTGACAGCTTATCCCGATCCTGAATATGCCGAGTTACGATCTCACCTTGCTCAACATCATCAGATCCCTCCCGAATTTATTTTGCCTGGAAATGGTTCAGCAGAATTGCTAACCTGGGCAGGAAGAGAATTAGCGCAACAAAAGTTTACTTATTTAATTACCCCGGCATTTAGTGATTATCAACGGGCGTTAACCGCTTTTGGCGGAAAAATATTATCTTGTCCCCTGTCCCTGGAAACCGAGCAAGTCAAACAGTCTGTCTCCGCCACTTCTTCTAGACTGCCGATTCCTGAATCTCCTGAACCCCAATCGGGATTACTCCTTAACAATCCCCACAACCCAACTGGCAAATTATGGGCAACAGAGGAGATATTGCCCTATTTAGACCAATTTGAGCTAGTGGTGATAGATGAAGCCTTTATGGATTTTCTAACCCCCTCTCAGGAGCAAAGCTTAATTCTTGCGGTGAAAAATTATCCTAATTTGGTTATCCTGCGTTCACTAACCAAGTTTTATAGTTTGCCTGGGTTACGCATCGGCTATGCGATCGCTCATCCTGAAAGATTAACTAGATGGCGAACCTGGCGCGATCCTTGGTCGGTTAATACTTTGGCAGTAGCGGCAACGATCGCGGCAATTAAAGATCGCGAATTTCAGCAGCAAACTTGGGATTGGCTAATTACAGCAAGAATCAAATTATTCGCGCAGCTACAGAAAATTTCTGGACTTCAGCCTGTTGCAGGAGCGGCAAATTATTTGCTGGTCAAAATTGAAGGCTCTGCCACCAAGTTACAGCAGAAATTATTGCAAGAATATCAAATTGTAATTCGGGATTGCCTGAGTTTCCCTGAGTTAGGCGATCGCTACTTTCGTATTGCCGTACGTCTGCCAGAAGAGAACAATCGCTTGGTGGCAGCTATAACTGCTATCGTTAGATCTGAGTCGTTTTGAGTCGTTTCGAGTCGTTTCAATTATGTAATATGGCGGTAGACTATGATTTGATCATAATTGGCAGTAGTTGGGAGGGGATTTATGCTGCCAAGCAGGGGGTTCAACTTCAGGCTCGTGTGGCATTGGTAACTCAGAGTGAAGATTTGTTTTTACCCGACGATACGTTGTTCAATTATAGTTTCAGAGAGGTTGGGCATTTAAACTATCAGTTGGCTAGCAATCCTTTTACAACTAAATCAGAGAAGTTACCCTATATTTACCTGGCAGAGGCAGGTAATTGGGCAAGAGGAATTAATTCTGTAGTGCAGACTCAAAATTCTTTATCTAGTTTGGCAGCTTTAGGGGTAGATGTAATTCTAGGGAAGGGGGAGTTTTGTCCCTTACCAAAACTAGCGTTTAAGGTACAAAAGCGAAAGCTATATTCGCGAAATTTTTTGCTCGCTACAGGCACTAACTTTATACCTCAATTTGGCGGAAAAAATCTTACTTCTGGTTACCTAACTCCAAAGGACTTTTGGCAACAAGATTTCACAGATTTTGGACAAAATATTATTGTGGTGGGAGATGATCCCACGGCATTAGAATTAGCTCAGGCTTTAGCTAGGTTTGATAAAAAAGTTACTTTAGTTGCTCAAAAGCCCAGAATATTGCCCCAGGAAGATCCTGAGGTTGCACTCTTGATTCAAGCACAATTAGAGGCAGAAGGAATCAAGATATATACCAATTCACCCCTAAGTCAGCTCAAAACTATTGAGCAGCAAAAATGGATTCAGGCAGGCGATCACGCCTTAATTGCTGATGAAATTCTGATTACGGATTGTCGTCAACCAAATATTGCTGGTTTAAATTTAGCGGGGGCAAATGTCAAATGCGATCAAACGAGAGTTTATGTTAATCAAAAGCTTCAGACGACTAACTCCAGTATATTTGCCTGTGGTGATTTGATTGGTGGTTACAATCTACCAAATATTACCAGCTATGAAGTCAATCTGATTCTGAAAAACACCTTGTTTTTTTCTGGCTATAAAACCAACTACTTTTCTTTGCCTTGGGTAATTTCAACTCAGCCAACTTTTGCCAGAGTAGGTTTAAATGAACTACAGGCAAAACAACAGCAGGGCAGTGATCTTCACATCATCAAGGAGTATTTGACAGACATCGCCTCAGCTCAAATCTCAGAACGGACATCAGGAATATGTAAGCTATTAGTAAGAACTAATGGTGAAATCTTAGGCTGTAGTTTATTCTGCGATCGCGCTGGGGAATTAATCACCGTCATTGCCCTGATGATTGAACATAAAATTCGACTCAAACAAAACCCAATGCGGGGACTAACTGATTTATCCATCCCCTTTATTTATCCTAGTATGACTGAAATATTACAAAGAGCTAGCCATAATTTTTATCAGCAAAAGCTTAAGAGAAATCCCCAGTTACTGAGGCGCCTCCGAAGTTGGTTTTCTCTTCGTAAACAATGGCATCGATAACTAACTAATGACTAACAAAGGGCTACGCCCGCATGTACTAATGACTAAAAGACTTTTTATCGTTTTTGAAGGAATTGATAGTTCGGGTAAAACAACTCAAGCTGAGTTATTAAAGCAATATTTTTTAGGCATTAATGAACAAGCAGTAATTAGTCCTGAACCTTCTCATGGCATTATTGGCAATCTTATTCGTCAGGCTCTAAAACAGAGAATTGTGTTTAGTAAGCAGCAAAATTTGTTTGACGAACAAATGGCATATCTGTTTGCTGCTGATCGCCACGATCACTTATACAATGATATTGATGGGGTATTCAAATTAATTCAGGATAACTATCATGTAATCAGCACTAGATATTATTTTTCTTCTCTAGCATATAATTGCGATACCCCAGAGCAATCTAATTTTATTAAAAAGCTCAACGATCGCTTTCCTAATCCAGATTTGACGATCTATCTTGATATTCCGATTGCAGTTTCTTTGGAAAGATTACAGGAACGCTCGGTGACTGAAATCTATGAAACTAAAACTAAGTTGACTAAAGTAAGAGAGCAATACCAACAAATATTTTCCCAATACGATGGACGGGCGATCGCTATCAATGGTACCCATGATTCACAGCAAATCCATCAAGATATAGTTCAGGCGGTGCAATCGACAATTAATAAGTAATCAGCAGTAATCATGATAATAGTAGCTGTTTTTAGATTTATCGCTTGATTTCAATCAATTTTTTGCTTGCTCAACCATGCCTAATCGCAACATAATTTTGGGCTACTCGATGTTTTTGAGCAACTAGCTTAATTAACTCTTGGTTAGCTTTGCCTTTGATAGGAGAAGATTTAAGATTAATCACTAAGCTCCCATCTTCCAGCTCTAAAATTTTTTGCTGTTTAGAGTTAGGTTTTACAGTAACCTGAATCTTCATTTTTATTGGATTTAATTAAGTAAAACAGATAACTGAGTTCAAAACAATTAGCTTTATTCATGGCTATACTGGTTGTTGTTAAAAAAATATTAATAATATGCAACCATTCACCAGAATTCACCATCTATATTTATAGATTCAGTGCCAAAGCTACCATGTATCTATGGTAAAGGTTTCCAAGTTTATTGCTGGCATTTTTAGCTACAGACCAAAAATATAGAATGAACCAAGATTCTGAGCAAAATTCAGATAAACAGACTACAAACGATCACGAAGTGTACCCGAAGGGTAAGGATAATCACGGAAGATCGTATCCTGGGGATAAACCTAACCTAGACTCTGCTGACTTGAGCCAAAAAGAATCATCAAACCACCCTCCAAAAAATCGACCCGCTCGCAAAAATCGCAATTGGCGGCGAACCATAGTCTCGACAATCATTTTTTTATTATTGGGTAGCGCAGGTGGAGGTTTACTGTATGGCTGGCATTTTATACAGCGTAAATTGATTCCCTTAATTGAGACCGAGGCAGGAAATTATCTACATCGTCCCCTAGAACTGGGAAATTTAAAGTCGATTTCTCTAGCCAACGCCAGTTTTGGCAATAGTGCCTTACCCGCAACTGAGCAGAATCCTGATTTTGTTCAAGTTAAGAAAGTTAAAGTTAATTTTGCTCTACTTCATTTTCTCCGTCGGCGAGAGTTAAAGCTTGACCTAATTTTAGTTAAATCCGATGTCTACATTGAGCAGGATGAATCTAAGCTGTGGACTCCTACTGACTTTGGTTCCGATGAGCCATCTTCGGGGGGAATTGAAGTTGATGTGAGGTCGATTCAGCTCAATGGCGGTCAACTGTCTCTAGTTGCTTATAATTCAGCGACAGGAAGTCTAAATCCCCCTGTTACCGCGAAAATAGACAGGATTATCGTTCGTCCCCGAGAGAACAGGATTGAGTTTAATGCTGCGGCTAAACTGTTGCAAGGTGGTAAATTCTCGCTCATGGGACAAGGAAATACGGAAACAGGCATTATCGATCTAGATGTTATAGCGAAAAATTTATCAGCAGCAGAAATTAGCAACTTATTAGCATTGCCCATTGAATTAAACCAAGGGGAGTTAGATGGTAAGTTGGGGGTAACTCTGACAGACGAACCTCTTCCTGAACTTGAGGGCGAATTAGAACTTGATGATGTAAGTCTGCAAATTCCTGATTTAGTCAAGCCTTTTAGTAACAGCGATGGTAGACTGCATTTTTCAGGATCGAAAATTGAGCTAGAGAAGATCACCACGAATTTTGGACAAGTATCGGGTCAGGCTTCTGGGGAGCTAGATCTGGCTGATGCAGGAAATTATCAGATTAATACCAAGCTGGCGCCAGTTAAATTGCCCCAGGTATTTGATGCTCTAGAAATCGAGGCTCCCGTGCCAGTTGAGGGTAAAATAGGCGGAGATGTAGCGGTACGGGGCAGCTTAGAGAACCCAGTAGTCAAGTTGAATCTGACTACGGTGGGGAATAGCCGTCTAGATCGGCTCAGTTTTAAACGCATCAATGCGGAGTTGGAATTAGTCGGCACAACCTTAAACGTCAAACAGTTGAGTAGCTTACCTTGGGGTGGGGGCAAAATTGAAGGGAATGGCATCTTTCAGCTAGACGATACTCAAAATCTGGCTTTTAATCTACGAGCCAATAATATTTCTGCTAAGACCCTCGCTCGTAGCTATAAAACTTCTCTACCTGTAGATATTGGTCGCATTTCTGGTCAAACCAACCTTACGGCACAGGCAGGTGATCTGAGGACTCTCGTCTTGCGCGATGGTACAGCTAATTTTGACTTAGGTAACGGCACCGTTAAACTAGAAAATCTGGATTATGGCAAGGGCAAGTGGTCATCTCAGGTAACTTCTTCTAAGGTTGAATTTGGCAGTTTACCCATCGGCAAGAGTAGCACCCCGACAATCGCCAAAGGATTAGTGGATGGTTTATTTGAAGTTTCTGGTACCAATAATTTTGGAGACTTGAATCAGGTTGATGCCCAAGGTAATGCCCAACTTGACACTGTTGGCGGACAAGTTGCGCTCAAGCAAATTCAGCTTGCTGACGGTACCTGGAAAGCTGATGCTCGAACCAAGAATCTCAAGCTACAGCGTTTATTTCCTGACTTACCTAATGAATTTAACGATAATCTCAGTGGTGAATTTTATCTAACGGGGAATATTCCCGACGAGACTCAACCTCAAACCTTAATTAATGGCTTTGGCGATTTGATTTTGGCATCAGGTCAAGTTGAGGTGACAGATTTAAAAATTGTCGATCAGGATTGGACCGCGATCGCTGAAGGGACTAACCTGAAGCTAGAGGAATTAAGTTCCAGCACCCCAGAGCAGTTTGCAGGGCTGATTAATGGCAAATTAGACCTAGCTGGCACCACAGATAACATTACTCCCGAAGGAATCAAAGCCTTAGGGAATGGCAGTTTAACTTTACCAGAGGGGGTGATTAACGCCCAACGCTTGGCGATCGCCGATGGTCAGTTTCAGGCACAGGTCATACCGCAGCAGGTGGATCTTAGTTTGTTTGGCGATGCCAATTCTGATGATCTAGAGCTTAATGGGCAGCTTGGAGGCAGGTTAGCAGTTAAAGGTCAAGTCGATAATCTTAGTCCCACGGCAGTATCAGCCCAGGGTAATCTTAGTTTTAGTCAAGGCATCGATTTATTAGAGCAACCGTTATCCGCGGCAATAGTCTGGAATGGTAAACGGTTAGATATAGAACGCGCTCGGGGTGATGGTTTGAATGCCAAGGGTTATCTTGTCTTGGAGCAATCGTTTTTTAGCGATATTCCTGATAAATTAGCAGCAATAAACTATTTTGAATTTGATGTCATCGAAGCACGCTGGCTTGATATTAATAAATTACGTTTAACTCTTCCCAGTTGGGCAACTAATCTAGATTATTCAGGGCGAGGAGATTTTGCAGGGAAAATCAGTGGGATTCCTGCCGCCATTGACATTGATGGTAACTTAGGGTTAAAGGACTTTAGAATCGAAGAGATTGATTTTGCCCCTTTTTTAGCGGGTAATGTGCAAATATCTCCTAAAACAGGAGTTAAGCTCAGTCTGCAAGAAATCTTAACGACTCCTCTCTTACCAGCAACAGAAGACTTTGGTGCGGAGTCCCAGCCTTTAGACAAAATTGAACTAGTGCTGGACGATAACTTCGCTCCCTTGGCTTTTAAGATTGCTCAAGATTATTTGCTGATTGAAGGAACGGGGAACCAAGAAATTCTCAACCTTTCTACCCAGAATATTCCTGTCCCCTTACTCAAAACCATTGCCCTCAAGAGTGAAGAAATTGACGTTCCCGAAAATATTGCCCCACAGGCAGTAGATGGCTTGTTATCAGGAGGTTTTACTTTTAACCTCAAGACCCTAGCAGCCTCAGGAGAAAACATAGTAATTGATAATCCCACCTTGTCTAGTATTCGAGGCGATCGCCTCGAAGGAGATTTTCAGTATACAGATGGTTATTTTGCTATTCAAGATGTGGAATTTAGACAAAGAAACAGCATTTATAAGCTTAAAGGTAACCTCAGCCAAAAACCAGATGATATCGAGCTAGATGGTCAGGTAACCATTGATGGTGGTCAGATTCAAGATATTTTAGTGGCGCTGCAAATTTTTGAATTAGCAGATATTGCCCGTATTTTCAGCGATCGCAACTATGGAGATGCCAAAGACCTCTATCTGCCTCCTCCTCCAACTGAGCTGCATCCTTTATTTGATGCTGGTTTTAAGCAGGCTAGTGTCCTAGAACAGCTACAGTTATTATCAGCAATCCAAGCTTGGTTAGCTTCGGCACAACAAAAACGGCAAACTGCTTTTGTCCCTGATATTAGTAACTTAAAAGGAACTTTTGATGGTCAGATCGATGTCTTCGGTTCCTTAAATACAGGATTGACCTCTGAATTCGATTTTCTTGGCAAAAAGTGGCAATGGGGAAAATTAATTGGGGAAAGAATTGTGGTCAGGGGCAGTTTGAGCGAAGGAATTCTCACCTTACTTCCCATTGCGGTCGAGCTGCAAGATACCACTCCTCAAGCCAAAAATAAGGCTAATTCTGAACCTGCTTCGCCAACGCTCTTCTTTACAGGAACCTTTGGCGGTACCACCCAATCAGGACAGTTTAGGTTAGTAGAAGTTCCAGTGCAGTTAATTGAACAATTAATTTCAATTCCCTCAGAGCTAGCTTTTAATGGCTTAATCAACGCCACCGCAAGTATTGCAGGAACTCAAACTAATCCTCAAGCTCGGGGTGAAATCCGTATTGATGATGCTTCTTTGAACGGCACCTCGATTCAGTCTACTAAAGGTAGCTTCAACTATAAGCAATCACGGTTAGAGTTCTCTGCTAGCAGTGTAGTGGCACAAGATGCTGATCCTGTAACTTTAAAAGGGAGTGTTCCCTATCAACTCCCCTTTGCTGCGATTAAACCAGATAGTGATCGCCTTGAACTCCAGCTAGACGTCAAAGACAAGGGTCTTGCTATCCTCGACATTTTTTCCCGGGGTGAACTCAAGTGGATTGACGGCAGGGGTAAAATTGCCCTTGATATTTCTGGTATTCTTGATCCACAGCAAAATTTGCCTCGAGAGCTTTCTGCACAAGGCGTCGCCACGATTGAAAATGCCACTATAGCTGCCAGAAGTCTACCGAAAAATCAGGTAACCAATGTTAATAGTCAAGTATTTTTTGATCTAGACAACATTCGAGTTGATAATTTTCAAGGAGATTTTGGAGAGGGTAAAATCACCGCCGCGGGGACTATTCCCCTGAGAGAGGAAGGCGCTCTCAATCCCCTAACAATTAACTTCAACAACATTAAAAGATTTGAGTTACCCAGACTGTATAATGGCGGCGTCAAAGGCAGACTCCAAATACTCGGAAAGGCTACTGAACCTGATATCACAGGGAACTTAACTTTATTTGAAGGTACAATTCTACTAGCCAACGAAAGTGATACTGCCCAAACTGAAGAGAGTTTGCGCCAACAAATCGATACCGTTGTTAGACGTAACACCGATGATGGGATTGCTGCGGCAACTCAGTATAAAAACCTCAAATTAGAGTTGGGCAATAATATTCAGATTAGCCAGCCAGCCATCTTTACTTTTACTGCCGAGGGTAAGCTTGATATCAACGGTACCTTTTTACAACCAAGTCCTGAAGGTACGATTGTGTTGAAAAGAGGACAGGTTAATCTGTTTACCACCCAGCTAAATTTATCTAGAGACTATAAAAATACGGCACGATTTTCCAATAACAACGATCTCGATCCATTTTTAGATATTTTATTGGTTGGTTCAACCATTGAAGCATCTGATCGCAGTATTCCTAGTGAGCTATCACCTGCGGAAATTCCTGATTCTGGCTTAAGAGCCTTAGAAACAATTAGAGTTTCCGCGAAAGTTAAAGGACTGGCTAGCCAAATTACTAATAAAATTGAGCTTACTAGTAGTCCACCCCGTAGTCCAGCAGAAATTGCGGTGTTATTGGGCGGTGGTTTTGTTGAAGCATTATCCAGCAGTAACAGTACCGCAGGATTAGCTACCATAGCTGGTTCAGCTTTGTTTGGCAGCTTGAATGCTGAATTCAATAATATTTTTCCCATCGGTGAAATACGCCTTTTTCCCGCTTCTATAATTGATGAAAATCGAGATGATAATCAGGATGGACTAGCGGGAGAAATTGCTTTCGAGTTATTCAATAATTTATCCTTCTCCGTACTTAAAATTCTTAATACGGATATTCCTGCTCAGTTTGGTTTTCGCTACCGTATCGATGATAATTTTGTGCTGCGAGGCTCTAGCAATTTTCAGGAGGATAGTAGTACTAGTGGTGGTTTCGATGGGACTAGGGGTTTAATTGAGTATGAATTAAGATTTTAAGTTATCATTGCTCATTACTTGTCAAGCAGACTAATCTTATTCTGCAAAATATTCAAAATAGTTTGTGTATATGTATTGGCAATATTTACCGTTAATTCCCACTACAATCTTGCATCTGATTCTCAGTTTACGAGAACGAAAAACTCTGCCTCCTCCCGGAAGACTGATTGATTTAGGTGGCTACAAAGTACACTTGTGGGTTAAGGGAACGGGAAAAACTACCGTTGTTTTGGATCATAGTTTAGGAGGCATTGAAGGCTATTTTTTAATAGATGCGATCGCCGCTCATACTAAAGTCTGCATCTATGATCGCCCTGGTTATGGTTGGAGCGACCCTAGTCCTAAATCGCGCTGTAGTGGAACCATAGTTCAAGAACTTGATTTACTCTTAACTAAAGCGGAAATTGAACCGCCATTTATTTTAGTCGGAGATTCTTTTGGTAGCTACAATGTGCGTCTTTATGCTAATCAGTATCCTGAAAAAGTCCAAGGCATAGTACTCACGGATGGGCTACATGAATCGGGAATGTTAAATCTGCCTGGAACAATCGCGGCAGTAAAATATCTGTTTATTTCTGGTTTTATGATGTCTGTCTTCGGTTCTTTATTCGGCATCATTAGATTATTGGGAATCTTGAGTTTATTAGAAGTTATTAAGCCAGAGTTAAGAAAGTTCAGTCAGGAACAACGTCAAAAAGTCAAACGCTCTCTCTATCATGGTTATCACTGGATCACTATGGCGCGAGAATTGATTGGCTTAAATAAAAGTAGCCGTCAAGTACAGGTAGCTCATAATTTTGCCGACTTGCCCATCATTAGCATTAAATCTCAAACCTTTTTTAAATCCTCTATTTTTACATTGCCCTTACCTTTGAAGTCTATAGATCGGCTAAGGGACAAAATGCACCATCAATTGAGCTTATTATCAGTTAACTTTACGGAAATCTCTGCTAACAAAAGTAGCCATTTTGTCTGGACTGATGAGCCACAAATTATCGTTCAGGCGATCGCACAACTGCTAGATCAGGACTAATGTGCCAAAGCCAAAAATAATTATTGTAAATTAATTTGTCTTTATAGAGAATTTTACCGAAAATTTGCTGCGATTAATTTGCTTACATGACCAGAATCAAGCTTATAAATAGTTAATACTGGTTGATTTATACGTAATGCCAAAAGCAAAATGTCTATAATAAAAATAGCATAGATATTATCTTCATAATTTGTGAAATGAATCAGCAAAAACAAGAGGTAGATCCAGGAGTAGCCTATATACTCTGGACATTTGGGTTAATGGGCTTTTGTGGGATTCACCGTTTTTATTCAGGTAAAATCACTAGTGGATTAATCTACTTTTTTACTTTAGGTTTCTTTGGTGTCGGTCAATTTGTAGATTTATTTCTCATTCCTGGAATGACTAAAGAACGAAATCTCTATTTACTATATAAAGCCACCATAGATTCTCGGAATAATAGTCCTCAGGTTACTTTGGTTAAACCAGAAAATGAGACTAAAAAATCTGATCCAATGCTAATTTTGCTGAAGGCTGCTGCTAGTCAGAATAATGTTTTATCCATTGGGCAAGCAATGCTCGCTACTGAAATGCCGATAGATCAAGTAGAAAACTTGTTAAATCAGGCTCTCAAGCAAGGGTTAGCACATATCGATAATGATGAAAAAACTGGGGCAGTTAGATATTACTTTGACGTTTGATTTAATTACTTAAACTGAATCAGGCAAACTTAATATCCCTTCTAGTCTCATAACCGTAGCTTTTAAATAACTATTTGTGGTGTTGAGAAGTAAAAGAATCCCCAGATTTCATCTCCTGGTAAAATCAGAACTGTCTACTTTGAAGTAGTTTAGGATTGCAATCTATCTTTATTGCTAGGTATCAAGCGAATGTTGAAATTCATAGTGAAGTGGATTTATTATAAGCTACACCACGATACTTCAGCTGAGTACAAGCATCACTTCTTAGACTACGCTCCATCTCGATGATAATAGTTGCTTGCCAACAAAAATTAAGCATTATGATCATGTCTATCTGCCAACAATTCTCCAAAAGCTGAATTTGATACTGATAGAGAAATTTTGCTGGAGACAAGACTGCTGACTTCCGTCGCGAAAATAGTTGTCGACAATATTTAGTAATCGGAAATCTATTACTTCTTCTGGTTCTAATCTTTTTTTGACAATAGAAAAGTGGTAGTTTATTGTTCTTAACTAAGTTATGAAACTCTGACTTTTTATTTTGATATTTGATGCCCCGATAGATTAATTCCACTGCTTCTCACCCCTGCTGACAGATTAAGGCGCGTTCCTTCAGGAGTTAATAGTTTTCCCTACTTGTTTCTCTTAATAAATAAGAGATGAACGATTATATTCACTTGTTTTATTATAGATAATTTTTCAATCTATTTAATATTTTTTTCGAGCAGAGTACAAGCATAAACAATGGATAATAGGACTCTAAATTTAAGAGTAGCAATTAAATATTAAAATCTCGATTTGATTAATCATAAGTTTAATTTTTCTGGAATATCTTGTTGCTTAACTTGATTATTTTCTGCTACTGCCTTAGTTGTTACCAAAATATGAGTGCTATAATCTTAAGCCTAGATTTACTATTTTCGAGGAATAACCCTAGTAATCCCTCGACTTTGCCAGATGCTCGTTGGTACCAAAGTAACAATGTTTAAAAAATAACCTGAAAAATATCTTTGGAAGCTGAAAGATAATCAAAGTAACTAGCATCAATATTTAATGGTAAGTCAGTGTAATTTCATGCTGTTGATTTTAACTCATAGCTATTAGCTTTGAGAGAAGAGTAATAGTTACTTGCGATCGCTTTCTTCTAAAGCTCAACTATATAACTTACTACTAACAAATTAATTGAGACTGAATTTGTTTTGGGCTGAGTTTTGCGGTTCATGCAACAAATAGTATTGATAGTTACAAATATCCGATAGCGATCGCCTCATAGTAGGGATTAGTTGTGTGAGGTCTTGCCGATTATATGCTCTTATCCGAACTAGCACGGGAGCGAGGAATTCGCTACTTTTTGATTTCCTTTACAGATTTATTCGGTGTACAGCGGGCAAAACTAGTCCCAGCACAAAGCATTGATGAAATGGCAGAGAATGGTGCTGGATTTGCAGGGTTTGCGGCTTGGCTAAATATGACTCCCGCCGATCCTGATATCTTGGCAATACCAGATCATAATAGCTTGTTTCAACTACCTTGGCGCCAAGACGTTGCGTGGATGCCCGCAGATCTCTACGGAGTTGATGGAGAACCAATCTTACAAACTCCCAGACTAGTGTTAAAAAAAGTACTAAAGACAGCAGAAGAAAGAGGCTATCTAGTTAAGACGGGAGTTGAGTGCGAATATTTTCTCTTAGATCGAGATGCTCATGAAATATCCGATGGTCGAGATCGCGCCAGCAAACCTTGTTACGATCAACAGGCGTTAATGCGCCGTTATGATGTGGTGAGCGAAATCTGCGATGGGATGCTGTCATTGGGCTGGAAACCTTATCAAAACGATCACGAGGATGCCAATGGACAGTTTGAAATGAATTGGGCTTATAGTAATGCCTTAGTGACGGCAGATCGTCAGGCGTTTTTCAAATACATGGTAAAAAGTATTGCCGAATGTCACGGCTTTCGCGCCACTTTTATGCCTAAGCCTTTCAGTAACCTGACGGGGAACGGTTGTCATACCCATGTTTCGTTGTGGGATAGTGCCAGTAAGACGAACCTCTTCAAAGAAACCGATGAAGATCTAGAACTTTCTCCCCTAGCTTATCAATTCATTGGTGGCATTTTAGAATCTGCCGCTGCATTGTGTGCCTTTAGTAATCCCACGGTCAACTCTTATAAGCGGATTAATTCTCCTGTAACTCTCTCTGGAGCAACTTGGTCTCCTAACACTATTAGCTATAGCGGAAACAATCGCACCCATATGATTCGTATTCCTGATTTTGATCGGTTTGAACTGAGGCTTGCCGATGGTGCCGCGAATCCCTATCTGCTTCCCGCCGCCATCATTGCCGCAGGACTAGATGGTATTGAACGTAAAATTGATCCAGGCGATCGCTCAAATAATAATAGCTACACTAATCCTTTACCAGCAGATCAGGTCAAACGACTCCCTACTAATTTATTAGATGCCTTACGCAATCTGGAAAAGAACCAAGTTTTTCCCCAAGCTTTAGGAGAACCGCTTGTTACTTCGTATCTAAAACTTCAATATCAACAGTGGGATCAATATAGCCGCCAGATATCTAACTGGGAACTAGATCAAACTCTTGATTGTTAGCTAATTGAGAAGATACTGATTAAGCACTTACTAATTGACTATAGTTTAATTTTCAGAAGTTAATAAATTAGACATTTTTGCTGATCTTCCTTAAAATCAACTAAAGTTTGTTTTTTCTGAATTAATTAGTATTTTTAGATACTAATTTGAATAAATCAACCGAATTAAACTAACATTATTGCATTAGGAAATATCAGCTTACTGTTGGCTGAAATAGTAACCATTTTCTTCAAAGCAAATTTTCTTAACTACAGATCGGAATGAGTATAACTAAATTACTTATTTTATTATTGCAATTAATGATGATTACCAAATTGTCAGAGCTATCAGGAGCAACAAATCAGAATCAATACTATGGCGTAGAGATTGGCTGGGAAAATACTCAGACTATTGACCAAGAGTATTTACAAGCTAATGATGAGTTTCCTTAGCGATAGAGAGCCAAGATATTTTAATAGATTTGATAGATGCGCTCTTTTTTTGCTAACAGTTTAATTACTCAATGCGTGATTTTCTTTCCAAGATTATGCTGAAATTCAGTTATTAAAATTTAGTTGATGCAATTAATATCTGTTATTAGGTAAGCTACCTTGGAGGGTCTTCAAACTAATCATTTGAGTTAAACTTTGTCTCCATTTAGAGCAAGTTAAATCTAAGGTTTTACTGATACTGATGATGGCATAATTTGAGGCTACAATCAAGCAATTTTATTTGCCATATTACTATTTTTATCTTGCCCAATCATATTATCTATTCCTTGCTAACTCATGTCTTTCTGCTCTATATTAATAGATCTAATTGGGAGAAAATGTCTTAAGATTTAGATGACCTTGATTAAGGTAGAATTGACTATTATTAAGAAGATATTGAGATTAGATACATTATCTCTTCATTAAGTACTATTTTACAGGCGTGATGTGTAGCGTCTCAACAGAATATGAAATTACCTATTGTTGCTGTTATTGGTAGACCCAACGTTGGGAAATCTACTTTTGTCAATCGTTTGGCTGGAGATCAACAGGCGATCGTCCATGATGAACCAGGAATTACCCGCGATCGCACTTACCGTCCCACATTTTGGTTAGATCGGGATTTTCAGATTGTGGATACGGGGGGACTAGTATTTGATGATGATACTGAGTTTCTGCCGATGATTCGCCAGCAGGCGATGGCAGCTCTAGTAGAGGCTTCGGTGGCGATTTTTGTAGTGGATGGTCAATTGGGCTTAACGGCGGGCGATCGTGAAATTGCTGAATGGTTGCGTCGTCAATCTGTTCCTGTACTGCTAGCAGTTAACAAATGTGAATCGGTAGAGCAAGGTTTGGCTCAGGCGGCAGAATTCTGGGAATTAGGCTTGGGTGAACCCTATCCGATTTCAGCCATCCATGGAAGTGGGACTGGAGAATTATTAGATGAATTAGTGACTCATTTACCGCCTGTGGATCAGTTGGTGGAAGATAACGAAATTAAAGTCGCAATTATTGGTCGTCCCAATGTCGGTAAGTCTAGTCTGCTCAATGCCTTGACTGGGGAACAACGTTCAATTGTCAGCCCTGTTTCGGGTACAACTCGTGATGCGATCGATATGATTGTCCAACGGGGGTCACAAGTTTATCGCCTGATTGATACCGCAGGCATTCGACGCAAAAAGAACGTTAATTACGGAGCCGAGTTTTTTAGCATCAACCGTGCGTTTAAAGCAATTCGCCGTTCCGATGTGGTACTATTTGTCATTGATGTTTTCGATGGAGTGACAGAACAAGATCTGAAACTAGCAGGACGAATCATTGATGAAGGGCGAGCGGTGATTCTCGTGATTAATAAATGGGATGCTGTTGAGAAAGATACAGGCACTATCAATCAATATAAAAAGGAAATTCTCTCTCGCCTTTATTTTATGGAATGGGCGCAAATGATTTTTGTCAGTGCGATGACTGGTCAGAGAGTTAACAAAATCCTTGATCTGGTCGATACTGCTGCCGAATCCCATCGCCGTCGCGTTACAACTTCGGTCATCAACGAAGTCCTTGAAGAGGCAGTAAGCTGGCACTCACCACCCACCACTCGCCAGGGAAAACAGGGCAGAATCTATTATGGAACGCAGGTAAGTTCTCAACCTCCTACCATTGCCTTATTTGTTAATGAGCCTAAACGTTTTAACGATAATTACCGCCGTTATATAGACCGTCAATTTCGCGATCAGTTAGGTTTTACAGGCACTCCTGTTAAATTAATCTGGCGTGGGAAGAAAATGCGGGAATTGGAACGAGGTGCCAATAAAGCAACCAAGGTTAAGTAGGATTCAGATCTTAAACTAAGAAACTAGATAATATCGGCGACAAGAAGAATCTAGAAACTGACAGAATATCGATAAAAGTAAGGAGGAAAGAAGATCAGCAATCGCTTTTCCAACGGTCTTGGTTAACCTATATGTTGATAATTAGTAGTCCTCTAGATTTTGGCTACTTAATTTTTGAGCAAAAGTTGATTATGTGGCGATCTCCTAATGTTCTATCAAGAGAATTATCTGAAGCTAACGGCGATTAAACTCTTTGAGAGATTATTCCCCGAAACCTGAGTTAAGTCGAATTATTTTTTATTGCAATTATCAACGACGATATAGCTCTGCTTTTTCTTTGGTTAAAGATCTACTTTCTACTTATAGAACCTATTTAAGATCTTCACAAAAAAGTATAATGGGCAGAAAATGCAATATACCAGTAGTTTGAGCGATAGAGAGTGGGAAATAATAGAGCCTCTGTTGCCAAAGAAAAAACGAACAAGACCCCCTAAGTGG